>NZ_BAAARV010000025.1:0-87087 GCF_039532525.1 Dactylosporangium salmoneum | reverse complement strand
GGCGTGCGGGTCGGCGCCGCGCCAGGTGAGCTCGGGCGGCATCGTGGCATGCCAGGTGCGCCCGCCGTCGGCCACGTTGACGTGCGGCGGGGCGAACTCGCCGCCGCCCACCGCGTGGCCGGGCGACGCCGGCATCTCGGGCGAGCCGATCACGTCCCAGTTGGGCTCGATGCCCGCGTGGTCGAGGACGTTCTTGCCCTCGCGCATGATGAAGTCGTTGATCTTCGTGGTCGGCCCGGTGGGCTCCGGCACGTGCGGCTTGCCGTTGACCGGGTCGGTCTCGCCCTCGACCCGCGGGAGGATCGACTGGGTGACCTTGTGGTACTCGATCGGCACCGCCCCGCTCTTGAGGCCGTCGAGCAGGCCCGGGAACTCGACGTACAGCCGCAGCAGGTTCGGGTCGTTCTCGAGCATCCACTTCAGGTAGGGCGCGGTGCCCTGCTCGACCCGGCCCTTGAGCACCGGGTCGAACCGTCCGCCGATCTTGCCGTTGCCGCCCTTGGCCTCCCAGATGTCCAGCCGGTTCATCTCCGGGTGATCCGGGTTCCAGCGCAGCGCGATGATGTCGACCTCGCCGGGCGATGCCGACGTCGGCTCGCCGCGCACGTGCACCGTCTCCGGCGGGACCTCGCCGTGCACCGGGTCGGTCCGCAGGAGCAGCTCGCGCGCGGTGCCGAGGCCCGCGTGCATGCCGGCCACGCCGCTGGCCTTCGCCTGGTCGTTGCGGGCCATGTGGAAGTCCTTGGCCAGCTGGTCGAACCGGTCGAAGACCTCCTGCGGGAGCTTCTCCAGGTCGGAGGGCTTCATGTCGGCGATGGTCCGGTCGTACGCCTCGCCCGGGGCGAAGCTGTCGTGGCTGTACGCCCGGCGCCCCTCCCGGCCGAGCAGCTCGTTGACCCGGTCGACCTCCTGGTTGCGGGCCTCGACGATCCGGTTGACCTCGTCCTTGGCCGCGTGCCAGTCCTGCGAAGCGTGCCGCACGCCGTCGACCGGGTCGGTACGCACGTTGGGGTCGTGCGCGAGCGCCTCGTCGTGCTTGAGCATGTGCGGGCTGGACTCGCCCTCGTGCACCGACACGACGATGTTGTGCCGGACCGCCTTGTGCCAGTCGTTGACGAAGCCCTTCTCGCCCCGCAGGTGACCGGTCTCGATGCGCCAGGTCCCCTTCGGGTCGCCGGGCATGTGCATGCGCCCGTCCGGCCCGGTGTGCAGCGGGATCTCGATCTCCGTGCCGTACGCGGCGGGGTGCCGCGACAGCTCCTTCGGCTGGTACGGCTCACCCCCCGACGACCCCGGCTCGTGCGGCTGGTGCACCCCGCCCGGCTCGTGCGTGCCCGGCATGATCGGCTCGCCGTGCGCGTCGAGCGTGATCGACCAGACCCCGGCGATGTTGCTGTCGTAGATCGGCCCGTGGTCGGAGATCAGGCCGCGCTGCATGTCGACCCAGACGACGTCCCCGCCGATGTTCAAGGCGTTGAACGAGTGCCCCTCGCCGCTGTCGCCCCACTTGACGACGATGACCGCGGCCGACCCGGGCCCGGCCTCCTTCAGCTGGTCCCGAACCCGCTCCAGCCCGCCAGCGTCGCGCCCGTTGAGCTCCCACTCCCCGCGGGTCCACTCGGCGATGCGCTGCGCGCCGTTGTGCTCGCCACCGACGGTGGGATCGTGCATCGACCCGGCGACGGTGGGCTCGCCGTAGTGGTTGGCCAGCACGGCCATGGCCACGTCCGGGCAGTTGTTGTTGCGCCCCGGCTCGTGCGGCCCGCCGTCGTTGACCTTCTCCGCCCACTCCCCCACGCGCGGGTCGGGGTGCATGACCGGCTCGCCGTTCTCGCGCGGGAACGCGTCCTCGAGCGCGCGGACGTCGCGCTCCTTCGGCGGATCGATGTGCTCGCCGGGCCGGGTCTCCGCGACGGTACGCCCATCCCCGACCCGCCCCACGGTGCTGGGCGGCTCGTTGTCATGCGGCCCGCCCACCCCGGACTCGTCGTGCCCCCCGGCACTGGAGTCATGCGTCCCAGCGCCCGGATCGTGAGGCCCGACAGTCGGATCGTGGGGCCCGGCGTTCGGGTCGTGAGGCCCGGCGTTCGGATCGTGGGGCCCGATGGTGGGATCGTGCGCGGCGACCCCTTCATGGGGATCGATCGCGGTGATCCCGAAGTCGTCGATGAACGGCCCGCACGTGTCACAGGGCGGCGCGTACTCCCCGTGCTCCTGCCGCGACCCTTCCCCGATCCAGTGCGTGGACACGACCCCGTCGCGCAGGTGCTCGCGCGCGTAGTCCCCGAACTCCCCCGGCCGCCCGGACCCTTCCCACTGCCGCTCCAGCTCGTACAGCCGGTCGGACACGAGCACGATCTCGGCGCACTTGCCGTGGTTCTGCCCGATGCGCTTGTCGGGGTCCTGCTCGGCCGCGGCCTTGATCTCGTCGAGCACCCGCTGCGCCTCGGGATGCACCCGCAGGTCGGTCGGCGGCGTCCCGTCGGAGTGCCGCATCGGCCGCGCGCTCGTGTGGCTGGTGACACTCGGGTCCTCGGGCGTCATCAGCGCCCCGGCGACCCGCACCTTGTTCTTGGTCCCGACCTTCTCGGTGTCCATCTGCTTGCGGGCCGCGTCGGCGAGATCCCGCGCGGACTGGTCGACCGCGGCCTTGCCCTCGGGGCTGTTGGGGTCCCCCTCGAAGTGCCGGGTCGGCCCTTCGTAGCTGCGCGTGCCCGCCGCCGTCTCGGTCGTCGACAGCTTCGAGCCGGGCTCGTTGCCCCCGCCCCCGGGCCGATCCCCGGGCGGCGGCGGGTTGTCACTGCCCCCGGGAGGCCCGTCGTCGCGCGGCCCGCCGTCCCGCGGCCCGTCGTCGGGCCCGCCGTCGCGGCCACTGCCCCCGCGCTCGCCGCCGGTCCCCGAGTCGCGCCCGCCGCCGTGCTCCCCAGGCCCGCCGGTACCGTCGTGCCCGCCAACGGTCCGCGTGTGCCCGGCCGGCGGCGCATCGGTACCGCCGAGCCGCACCGGCATGTCATCCAGCCGCGGAAGCGGCACGAACAGCGCGGCCGGCTCCTTCTCCCGGTCCCCGACCCGCAGCGGATCGTGCCCGTTCCCGGTCCCGTCGTGCACGGGCGAAGCCTCGGCCCCGCGCGCATGCTCCCCGACGTGCGCGGGCTGCCCCGCCCCGCCGTCCCCGGCCCGCACCGGATCACCGACGCGAACGGGTTCGCCGGCATGCGCAGGGTCGCCGACCCGAACCGGATCACCGCCCCGAACAGGATCGCCAGCCCGCATAGGATCGCCGGAACGCGCGGGGTCACCAGAACGCGCGGGGTCGCCAGAACGCGCGGGGTCACCAGAACGCGCGGGATCGCCACCGCGGACGCTGTCCCCGGAGCGCACGTGGTCCCCGGGCCGCGTCCCGCCGTCGGCCGGCCGCCCGGCCTCGGACGCGCCCGACCGTTCAGGGGCCCGGACAGAGCCGTTGGTCCGGTTCTGCTCGGCCGTACGCCCACCCTCGGTGGCCCGCGCCCCGTCGCCGCTCTTCGCTCCGTCCCCGCTCTTCACCCCCTCGCCGGTACGCGCCCCATCGCCCGTCCGCGCACCCTCGCCGGACCGAGTACCTTCTCCGGACCTGGTCCCGTCCGTCGTTCGCGCGCCCTCGCCGGACCGCGCCCCGTCCGCCGACCGAGCCCCGTCCGAAGTCCGCGCACCGTCGGTCCCGCGCCCGGCATCCGTAGTGCGCCCGGCTTCGGTCGTCCGGCCCGCTTCGGTCGTCCTGCCCGTGTCCGTGGTGCGACCAGCATCCGTAGTGCGGCCCGCGTCCGTAGTGCGACCTGTATCCGTAGTGCGGACCGCGTCCGTGGTGCGACCTGTATCCGTAGTGCGGCCCGTATCCGAGGTGCGGGCGGTGTCCGCTGCCCGCCCGCCCTCGGCCGTCCGTGCCGGGTCACCTGGGCGCTCCGCACCAGCGGCCGGGTGGTCGGCAACGATCGGCGCAGCATCCCGCGACGGCGCACTACCGGTCGTGCCCGTCGAGCGGTCGCCCGAGGAACCGCCGCCAGCGTCCTGGCCGGTGTGCACCTCGGCGCGCTGGGTCACCGGATCGCCCCCGGAATGGGTCACCGGATCCCCAGCGCCCCGCGTCACCGGATCGCCTGCGGACTGGACGACCGGATCGGCGGCACGCTGGCTCGCCGGGTCACCCGAACCATGGGTTACCGGATCGCCACCATGCTGCGTTACAGGATCACTGGCGTGCGGTGCCGTTGTCGTAGTCGAGTCCACAGGAGCGGTGACGGAGCCGCCAGCCGGGTGCTCGGAGTTCGGAGCCAGTGAATTGCCGTCGCCCAGATTGTACCCGGACCCACCGACATTTCCGGTCCCATGATCACCGGCGGTGACCCCGCCATCGCCAAGCCCACCCGAGTCACCAAGCCCGCCGCGATCACCCAGCCCACCCATGTCCCCGAGCCCACGGGTGTCCCCGAGCCCACCGGAGTCACCGAGCCCATGGGTGTCCCCGAGCCCGCCGGAGTCACCGAGCCCATGGGTGTCCCCGAGCCCGCCGGAGTCACCGAGCCCATGGGTGTCCCCGAGCCCACCGGCATCGCCCAGACCAGGCTCACCAGCCCCGGTCCGCCCGGTCTCGCCCATCCCGACATCGCCGGGCGCTCGGGTGGCGCCTGGAGCGTGCGGGCTGCGAAGCGCCCCGATGCCCCCCATCGCCCCGCCCATGGCCGCCCCGTTGAGGAACGTCTCCAGCGAGATCCCCTGCGTGATGTTCTTCCAGCTCCAGTCCCCCGTCATGAACCCGGTGGTGAGCATCATCGACGCGGGCATGACCAGGGCGTTCGCGCCGGCGTGGATGCCGGCGTTGGCGGCCACCCGCGGCAGCCGCCCCTTGATCGGCAGGTGGACGAAGTTGAGCGGGAAGGTCAGCGCCCCGGTGATGGCCCCGGAGACGAGGCTGTTGAGCAGGGAGTTGGTGTCGAGCTCCTTGCGCGTCCCCTCGGCGATCTGGATCTCCTGCGCGAGGAAGTCCGCCCCGACCGAGAAGGCAATCTGCTGTACCTCATGAATCACGAACTTCGTGAAGAGCTTGCGAATGATCCCCTTGCCCAGCCACTGCACGAGCCGCTGCAGCACGCGCCCCGCGATGGTCCGGGCGGTGGCCACGGCGGCCCCGGCGGCGGCCTCGGACCCGCCAGCGGTGAAGAACGCGAGGGCCTGGCAGATGAGCACCGTGATGACGGTGATGACGAGCGTGATGGTGAGGACGAGCTTGGCGTACTCGATCTCCATCGCGGCGTTGTCGGCCGCCGCGGAGTAGTTCATCGCGATGTCGGCGACCTGCGGCAGGCCGTGCTCCGGCCCGACGGCGAGCGCGCTCCAGTACGTGTTGAACGCATCGCCCGCGTCGCCGCCCCACGCCTGCGCGATCTGCATGGCGATGGTGTCGGCGTTGTTCAGCCGGCCGTTGAGCTCGGTGCCGAGGTCCTGCCACGCGCGCGCGAGGTCACGCAGCTTGTCCTCGTCGCCCTCCGGCCACGCGGAACCGCCGCCGATGATGCATATGGCGTCCCACAGCCAGTCGAGGGGGTGGAGGGACGGCTTCTGAACAGACAATGTCGACGGCTCCCCGTGTCAACCCCGGCGGGGCCGCGTCACGACTTCTTGAACCAGTCGGCGGTCAGGTCGTCGAGGTCGACCGTGCCCTGAACGCCCTCCCGGACCTGCTCCCCGAGCTTGGAGACGGCGATCACCATGCTCTCGCCGCCCTCGAGGACGCTCGTGGCCGGCGGGTGCTCGCCCTCCAGGTAGTTCTTGTTGAAGTTCTTGCCCGGATCGTCGTTGCCCCACGGCTGCGAGCCGTTGAGCTCGTCGATACGCGCGCGCAGGCTGCGCCACTTGGAGAGCATGGAGTCGCCCACGGTGGTCATCTGCGACGCGGCGCTGAGCGCCTCGGTGGGGTTGACCGCGGTGTTGTCGGCCGTCATCGCTTCTCCTTACCCGTTGCGTTCTCCACGTCGAGCAGCCCGAGCTCGGAGTCGAGCTTGTGCCGCATCCCGTCGAGGTCGAACTCCAGGTGGGCCTGGATGTCGGCCTCCGGCATGTACGGCTTGCACGCCTCCTGCACCTGGCGCATCGCGTCGGCCGCGGCGGTCTGGATGGTCCTGGTGATCGACGTGGCGAGCTGGCGCGAGTCGGGGCGGCGGTAGATGCGCGCGTCGATGTCCAGCCGGATGAGCTGGCCGCGCGGGCCCACGACGGCGGTGATGAACCCGTCGTCGGACTTGGCGGTGGCCGTGATCGAGCGCAGCTGCTGCTGCAGCGTCTTCATCCCGCCGCGGAGCCGGTCGAGGTCTCCCAGCAGCTCATCTGCCCGCGCTCGGAGCGCACGGTTGTCCAAGGTGCCCTCCCCGTCGCCGGCCGTCCAACCGTACGATACTCAACAACGGCAATACGCCACCAGACCGAATCGATCCGGCAGAAAGGCCACGACGTGCAGCGTTGGTTCGCCGCCATCGCAGCGCTGGGTGCCGCGGCCGCGTTGCTCGGCGCGCCCTCCCCCGCGCTCGCGGAGCCGCCGCCTGCCGGGGTGTGCAACAGCCCGGCCAAGTCCGGCTCGGTGGTGAAGGAAACGCCCTGGCCACAGCAGCTGTTCGGGGCCCAGCGCATCTGGCCGACGGCCACCGGGGCGGGCATCACCGTCGCGGTCATCGACTCGGGCGTCGACAGCTCGCATCCGCAGCTCGAGGGGCAGGTCCTGCCCGGCTTCGACTTCCTGCGCAACGTCGCCGGCGCCGATTTCGACTGCACTTCCCACGGTACGGCGGTAGCCAGCATCATCGCCGCGAAGCACACCAACGGCGTGGGCTTCGAGGGGCTCGCCCAGGGCGTGAAAATCCTCCCGATCCGGGTCAGCGACCACGCGGAGGGGACGAACGGCGAGGCGGTGACGCCGGAGGTCTTCGCCAAGGCGATCCGGTACGCCGCCGACCAGAACGCCAAAATCATCAACATCTCGCTCAGCCTGGACGCCGACTACCCGGCCGTCGCGCAGGCGGTCGACTACGCCATCAACACCAAGGGCTGCATCGTCGTCGCCTCGGTCGGCAACCACCACGCCAACGCCGAGGCCTCCGACCCGCCGATCGGCTCGACCCGCAACCCGGTCCGCAGCGACCCGGCCTCCTACCCGGCCGCGTACCCGGACGTGCTCGGCGTCGCCGCGGTCAACCAGGACCTCAGCCGCGTCGACGAGTCCCAGATCGGCTCGTACGTCGACGTCTCCGCCCCCGGCAACCTGGTGCTCGGCGCCACGAGGGTCAGCGGCCACCAGTACTGGAAGGGCACCAGCTTCGCCGCCCCGTTCGTGAGCGCGGCCGCGGCCCTGGTCTGGTCGGCCCAGCCGTACCTGAAGAACAGCGACGTCGCGTGGCGCCTGCGGGCCGACGCGGACCGTATCGGCGGCGGCACCCGCAGCAACGAGTTCGGCTACGGCATGGTCAACCCGTACCGGGCCGTCAACGAGGCCCCGTCGAAGAACGACCCGGTCAGCGGTGCCCCGATCCCGCCGCCCGCGGTGAACCCGGTCGTCGCCGCCCGCACCGCCCGCTGGAACGACGCCGCGCAGGTCGCCGCCATCGCCGGCGTGGCCGTGCTGCTCGCCGCCCTGGCGATCTTCGCCATGCGGGTGGCCGTCCGCCGCGGCCGGGCCCGCGCCTGGCGCCCGGGCGAGGTCCGCGCGGCCCCGCGCCCGGCCCGCGACCCCGACGTCGAGCCCGAGGACGTCTTCTTCGCCCTGCCCCGCCGCGGCTCGGCCGACTGATGGAGCACCTCGACCTCGAGCTGGTCGCGGCGCAGCTGCGGCGCTGCACGGACGACCTCTCGCTGCACGGCGGGATGCTGCTCGCGGTCCTGTCCAGCGCGCTCCCGCCGCACCTGGTCGAGGTACGGCGGGAGGGCAAGCTCAAGGCGCGGCTGGGCGGGCGGGAGCCGGCCGTGCTCGGGGTCGCGGTCACGCTCGGCCCGCTGCGCTTCGAGCTGGACCGGGACGGGGTCGGGGCGCGCCCGACGACGGTGATCCGGCACCAGTCCCGGGGCGTGGTGCTGTCCTCGGAGACGGTGAGCGCGGACGACTGGTGCCGGTCGCTCACCGCCGCCCTCGTCGAGGAGGCCGGCGGCGACTCGGCGGCCGTCGAGGCGCTGCGGCGGCTCACCATCTGAAGACTCAGCCGGTCAGCGGCATGACCATCGTCGGGTGCTCCGGCTGGGCGTCGGGGTGCAGGCGGGTGACCGCGGTGCCCATCGCGAAGAACTCGATGGCGTGCTGGCCCCACGCCCAGGCCGACTCCTCGACCGTCACGCCGACGATGCCGTCGGCGTCGAGCTGCTGGCCCTCGTACTGCATCCGGTCCATCGCGATCTCCCGGGCGTCGTAGGCGGCCTGGGAGAAGTTGGTGAGCTCGACGTTCTGGCCGATGTTGGACAGCATCTGGCGGAAGGTCAGGTGCGCGATGTGGTACACGCACGTGCCGAGGACCAGGCCGCGGGGCAGCCAGCCGTGCCGGTGCAGGGTCCAGAAGTCCTGGCCGCTCAGGTGCGAGGTGAACGGGCGGCCCTTCGGCGTGCGGTACGAACGGCCGTCGGTGGACTTGACCGCGGTACCGACGGCGACGAACTCCAGCACGTCGGAGGCGAACTGGTAGTTCAGCGAACGGATGCGCACGCCGATGACGCCGTCCGCGCCCAGGGCGTCGGCCTCGCTCTCCATGCGGGCCATGGCCAGCTCGCGGCACTGGTACATGGCCTGGCTGAGCACCTGCAGCTCCTGGCTGACGCTCCACCGCGACTGCTGGATGCCCACGTGGTAGATGCACGTGCCCATGACCAGGCCGAGCGGCTCGAAGCCGGCCTGCGTGGTGAGCACGAACTCGTTGACCGAGAGGTCCGAGGTGAAGAACGGCTTGCCCTGGCGGGTGCGGCCGAGGCGGGCCCGGGCGGATTCGGGCAGCGGCTGCGGCTGCTGGGAGACCGGTTGGCTCATGCGCCAACGCTAGAACTCGATCGCCATCGTCGCGCCGGATGGTTACCGTGTGTCGGCGTGAGCGGTCCGGCGCGGAGCGGAGGGGCCGCGAACCATAAGCACAGCGTTGGCACTCACGCCGGCGCCGGAGCGCCAGCGGAGGTGACGGCGTGAGTGGTCGTTTGCGGGAGATGGCCCGCCAGACCGTCGAGATCGCCGAACGAGGCGAGTACGGGCCGGAGAACGGCAGGACGGTATCCATCGCCACCGCGGTGAAAGAAGCCATCGCGGGGACGCGGCTGTACGAACCGGACGGTCCGGTGGCGGCCGGGCGGCGCGTCGAAGGGCCGCCGGCGATCGAGGTGACGCACGAGTCGACGCTGGCGGCGGCGCAGCGCGTGGGCGAAGGGGCGGCGACGCTCGTGTTCGCCTCGGCCAAGAACCCCGGCGGCGGCTTCCTCGGCGGCGCACAGGCCCAGGAGGAGAGCCTGGCCCGGTCCTCGGCCCTGTACGCCTGCCAGCGCACGGCCCCCGAGTTCTACGCCTTTCACCGGGAGCAGCGCGACTTGCGGTACAGCGACCGGGTCATCTACTCCCCGGGCGTGCCCGTCTTCCGCGACGACAAGGGCCGGCTGCTGGACACGCCCTTCCGCACGGCCTTCCTGACCGCCGCGGCGCCGAACCTCGGAGCGATCCTGCGCAACCAGCCCGAAGATGCCGGGGACGTGCCCGCCGTGCTGCGCCGCCGGGCCACCCGGGTGCTGCGGGTCGCGGCCGCGCACGGCCACAGCACGCTGGTGCTGGGGGCCTGGGGCTGCGGCGTCTTCCGTAACGTGCCGGCCGAGGTCGCGGCGGCGTTCAAGGCCGCGCTGGCCGAGGCGCCGTGCTTCGACCGCGTGGTGTTCGCCATCTACGACCGCCTGCCGCGCACGCCCGTGTACGCGGCGTTCACGGCCGCCTACTGAGACAGGCACGGCCCGATCACGGGCCGTGCCTGTCAGCGAGAGCAGCTCAGCGCGCGAACTTGGCGACGTTCGCCTTCTCGCGGGCCTGCATGATCTCCGCGGACTTGGTCACCGCGCTCTTGATGCCGTTGAGCAGCTGGTGCAGGTCGTTGGCGGCGTTGGTCCATTCGGCCTTGCGCTGCTGGAAGGCCTCCTGCGCGTCGCTCTGCCAGGTCGCGACCAACGGCTGGACCGTCGAGTTGACGGTGTCCAGCTCCGACTGCATCGACGCCAGCGCGCTGCTGATGTCCGCCGCGGCCTGGTTCAGGGCCGCGAACTCGACGACGATTTCGTCACCGGCCATGGTGTTCCTCCCCGTTTCCGCTTAGTTGATCATCAGGGCGCGCGTGATCTCGCCGGCGCTCGCCCCGGCCTGCTGCATCTCCTGGCGCATCTCGTCGTCGCTCACGATGTAGTCCCGACCGGCGCTGGAAACGGCCTGAGCGATGCTGCGCAGCGCGACGTTGAGGTTGGCGACGTCACCGTCGAACCGGTCGCGAATCTGCTGGAACGAGGAGCCACCGGCGCCCACCCAGGACGACTGCAGCGGGGTGAGTTCGTTCATCAGCTTGTTGAACATGCCGGTGAGCCGGTCAGCGGCCCCGTCGATCTCTGAAGCGGTCTTCGCCATGACCGCGGCATCGGTGGTTACGCCCTTGCCAGCCATCGTCAGACCCACCTCCATTCGGTCTGCCCGCGCCTCCCCGTAGGGCGGCTACCCAACCGTGCCGGATGTCCCGCACGGCGTTTCGCCTTATCACCGTATCGAAGTCCGCCCACTTCCTGCAGGGGGGACCTGCGGGAAGCCGGCGTCAGCCCGTCAGCGGACGCTTCGCGACCCGCGGATCGAGGCCCGGCCCGTTGGGGATCCGGGCGATGACGTACGACGGCAGCTCGATCGGTTTGATGGCACCGTAGCCGAACCAGGCCGGCTGCGCCCCGCTCTGCAGCGCGTAGCGTCGTCCCTGGTCGGTAACGAAGAACACCGTGCCCGAGTCGCTGTCGGCCGACTGCGCGGCCTTCACGAGCGCGCCGCTGCCCGGCGGGACCACCACCCGGTCGGCCACGACGTCCGAGCTGCTGCCGTTGGTCGCGATGCCGGCGTTCGCGGCGGGCGGGTCGGCGTTGATGCGGAACTTCGGGGCGGCCTGCCCGTCGGCGAACGTGGTGCACACCGTCTTGTCCGCGTCGATGTCGGTCATCGACGGCACCTGGGCCGGCGGGTCCAGGTCGGAGGCCGGCGGCCGGCTGCCCTTGGCGACGGTGGCGACCTCGGCCGCCTCGACCGGTTTGGCGGCCGGCGTCGCGTTCGGGTACGCCGCCGCGGTCGCCGGGTCGGCCACCACGATCGCCTGCTCGACCGCCGTGAGCTGCAGTATGTCGGCCTGTCGGACCAGGTAGTAGGTGGTGCTGCCGCCGCTCTGGACGGAGAGGACCTCCCCGACCAGGAAGTTCTTCAGCGCGGTCGAGGCCTTGCCGCGGCCCTCGACGGTCGGCGCGGTGACCTGCAGCCCGACTGGCACGGTGTTGAGCCAGGCGTCGTCGACGGTCAGCCGGGCCCGCTGGTCGATGCCCATCGCGCCGAGCGCCACCTTGTTGGTCACGGCGTAGCGGTGCCCGTGCCAGATGAGGTGCACCTTCGTGGCGCTGCCGGACTCCCGCACCAGGAACGCGGCGTCGCCCAGGTCGGTGCCGCCGCGCGGGGCCTGCCCGACCATCACCTGGCTGATCACCGTGGCGCCGCCGCTGGTGTCCTTGCCGGCCACCGCGCACACCGACCAGTCGTCGCGCAGCAGCCGGTTGGCCGGCGGCAGCGCGTCGGGCGCGCCGGCGATGCCGATGAGCGGGCCGCGGGTCGCCCCGACCAGCGACTCGCGGGAGACGGTGACCGTGGTCGCCTGCTGGCCGACGACGAGGATCGCCGAGGAGTAGTTGGCCACCGGGTACAGCACGCCGTCGCGGTAGACGTACCGTGTGCCGGTCTCCTTCTCGATGACGACCGCGTTGTTGTCCTTCCAGCTGGTGTTGCCGCCGTGCTTGACCATCCCGATGATGCCGAAGACGGCCACGGCCAGCACCGCCACCATCACGCTCGCGTAGCCGGCACCGGCCAGCCGGCGGGTCGGTGACATCGCCGGGTCGGCGTCGCCGGAGACGAACGCATTGACCACGCGCTGCACGAGGTACTGATAGGACTGGATCTGTTCCCGCCGCGACGGCATCTGCCTTGATCCCCTCCCCCGTGGGCCACGCAACTCGCGAGACGCTCGGCTGCATACGATAGGCCAGCGACCACGGAGGTGCGGCATTGGTGACGCCTGATGAAGCCACGCAGATCGCCCGGCCCTGGGCCCTGGCGAGCCTCCCGGTCAGCGGGGGTGAGGTCGGCCTCTACGAGTTCGAGCTCGGCTACGTAGCTTGGGCGAAGGTGCCGCCGTCCGATCCGGACCGGCCCCCGGAGGTCATCGGTGCCCCGCTGGCCGTGGTGGACAAGGAGACCGGCGAGCTGTCGACGTGGCCTTCCCTGTCGCCGCAGGGGGTCGCGGAGCTCTACGAGCGCGAGATGGCCGCCCGCCGGCGTTTTCCGGAGGAGGTACGGCAGGTGCTGGCCAAGGCCGGCTGGCGCTCCGACCGCAACGTCGCCGCCCGGGTCTCGGCCTGGCTCGAGGGCCTCTACGCCGCCGAACCGGAGCTCGAGCGGCGCCTGCCCGTCTTCCCCGTCGCCCGGCGGATGCTGGAGGAGTTCGGCGGCCTGTCCTTCCGGCAGCTCAAGCAGCCCGGGGTGGCCACCGGCGGGTTCGACGTGCAGTTCTGGCCGACGCAGGGCCGGGTGCTGGCCGACCTGTTCGCCGAGTTCGGGGCCGATCTGGGCATGCCGGTGTTCCCGCTGGCCTGGTACGAGGACGGCCCCAGCGACATCGTGGTGGCCGCCGACGGGCGGGTGTTCCTGCTGCACGAGGCCGGGCAGTTCCTGGTCGGCGGCTCGCCGGACGAGGCGGTCACCCGGCTGGTGCGCGGCGAGGCCTTCGCCGAGGTCGACGACCAGGGCGAGGTCATCGGCTGAACAGCGGCCCGCCCGGTCGGCGCGGGGGCTACCCCGCCAGGCCGCGGACCCAGGAGTAGACGCCGAGCACCTGGCAGACGATCGGGATGGTGGCCAGGACCAGCAGCACGTCGAAGATGTCGGCGAGCCGGCCAAGGTAGACCGAGGGCGGGCGCACGCTGTACCGCATCCCCGCCGTCACCGCCAGCACCGCCACCAGCAGCAGCCCCACGCCCACGCCCGCCTGCACCGGCAGGTCGGCGCCGGTCAGCCGGGACATCAGCAGGGCCAGCCCGGCCAGGCCGGTGAGCAGCAGCGGGAGTCGGTGGCGCACGGTGGCGAAGAGCCGCGCCCGCAGCGCGTTGGCCGCCGCGACCACGCCCACCAGGACGCCGGTGACGATGCCCGGCTCGCGGTTGATGAGCCAGCAGGAGACGACGTTGAGGACCGCGAAGGCGAGGAGGAGGCCGGTGAAGATCTCGTCGGCCCGGGCCACCGTGGCGTAGGTGGCGGCGGCGGGCGGTACCGGATCCTGCTGGAGCAGGTCGTCGGTCGTGCGCGGCAGCTGCGGCACCGGGACCTTGCCCAGCCGCACCGAGATGAGCGGCAGGGCCGGCGCCAGCAGGACCAGCAGGCCGACGAGGGCCGCGGCGCACTCGGGTGCGCCGAGGGAGGTCAGGCCGAGCAGGCCGGCGAGCACGCCCAGGGCGCCGGCGACGATGCCGGCCACGAAGAGCCGCACGTGGGCGCCGACGGCGAGGTAGCCGATGACGGCGAAGACCAGCAGGGCGCCGGCCCCGCTGAGCAGGTGCGGGGCGCCGAGGCGGAACAGGGGCTCGTCGCGGCCGAGCACGAGCAGGCCGCCGAAGAAGGCGTAGACCAGGCTGCCGGCGCCGAGCGTGGTGCCGGCGGTCGCGTCGGACATCGCCCGGGACAGCACGAAGCCACCGGTGAGCAGGCCGGCCCCGATGACCAGCGCGGCGATGGCGGGGACGGTCCAGGACGGGCCGGCGAAGAGCAGCAGGACCAGGGTGCCCAGCAGCAGGCTCAGGCCGATGGCCAGGCCGGTGACCCGGGTCGCGGCCGGGCTCCAGGCGGCGCCGTAGCGGCGGGCGCCGGCCGCGATGGCGTCGACCACGTCGTCGTACTCGAGCTCCGGCCACTCCGCGTAGCGGGGCGCGAGGTGCAGGATGTCGCCGTCGTGCACGTCCTGGGCGGCCAGCGTGCGGCTCATGTCCAGCGCGCTGCCGTCGGTGCGGCGCAGCACCCAGCCGCCGTGGTCGAGGCCGTCGTCGGCCAGGGCCTCGCCGGCCCGCGGGAGCACGCCGGGCAGCAGCATCGCCAGCGGGATCTGCTCCGGCAGCGCCAGGTCGAGCCGCCGCTTGGGTGCGGCGAGCACCACCCGGGCCAGCCCGGCACCAACGTTCTCGGCCATCGCCGTGCCCCCTGCAGAAGTCGCGCGCCCAACCACGGGCGCCTCACCAAGCGCGCCCCGCCGAGGGCGCCTCACCAAGCACGCCCCGCCGAGGGCGCCCGACCAGCAGCGTTCACGGAGAGCACCCGCCTGGAGCACCCGCCGCGAGCGCAAAGTCACCAGCGCCCATCGAGAGTGCCCAACCTAGCAGCCCCGTGGTTAGCATGTGTGCTGGTGTCGGGCCGACATCGAACGAGGTCTACGGGGAGGATGAGCTCGAGTGAGCACAGTCGTGCGCCGCAGGCCGTCGCGGCGGGCCGAGCCCGAGTACCCGACGGGCGAGGTGCTGCTCGACGCGCCGCCGGAAGTTCCGGCGCCGACGGGCCGCGGCTGGGCGCAGATGCTCATGATGATCCCGATGCTGGCCGGCTCGGGGTCGATGGCCCTGATGTTCGCCGGGCAGCGCGGCGGCCCGTTGGCATATATGACGGGCGCCATGTTCGGCCTGTCCGCCATCGGCATGCTCGCCTCCCAGCTCGGCCAGCACAGCGGGCCCGGGCGGCAGGAGATGCTGCTCGCCCGGCGCAACTACATGCGCCATCTCGCCCAGCGCCGCCGGCAGGTCCGCCGGGCCGGTCAGAAGCAGAGGGCGACGCAGCTGTACCGCTACCCCGACCCCGATTCGCTGTGGTCCATCCCGGCGAGCCAGCGGCTGTGGGAGCGCCGGCCCGGGGACGCCGACTTCGGCATGGTGCGCATCGCGCTCGGCCCGCAGGACCTGGCCACCCCGCTGGTCCCGCCGCAGAGCAAGCCGCTGGAGGACCTCGACCCGATGTGCGCGGTCGCGCTGCGCCGGTTCATGACGACGTATGCGACCGTCGACGACCTGCCCATCGTGATGGCGCTGGACGGCTTCGCGAGGGTCTACGTGCAGGGCGACCCGGAGCAGGCCCGGGCCCTGGCCCGCGCGATCGCCGCCCAGGCGGCCGCCTTCCACGCCCCCGACGACCTGCTCGTCGCCGTGTGCGCCGGGCCGGGCGCGGCGCCGCTGTGGGAGTGGGCCAAGTGGCTGCCGCACGGGCTGCACCCGAGCAGGACCGACGCGCTCGGCCAGCTGCGCCTGGTCTCGCCCAACGTGCCCGGCCTGGAGGCGATGCTCGACGACGTGCTCGGCAACCGGCCGCGGTTCAACCCGGTCAGCGGCGGCGAGCGGGTCGGTGGGCCGCACCTCATCGTCGTCCTCGACGGCGGCGACGTGCTCGGCTCCGACCATCTCATGACGGAGGGCGGGGTCGAGGGGGTCACCGTCCTGGACCTGTCCACCCCGCCGCCGCGCCTGCTCGACCAGTCCTCCCTGGTCCTGACCATCGCCGAGGATGGCACGCTGTCCAGCAGCACCTTCGAGGGCCGGGCCGAGGTCGGCAAGGCCGACCGGCTCAGCCAGACCGAGATGGAGGGCCTGGCGCTGCAGCTCTCGCCGCTGCGCCTGTCCGCCGCCTCGCGCACCGAGCAGCGCGCGACCGGCACGATCGACCTCACCGACCTGCTGGAGATCGGCTCGCCGGAGGACTACGACCCGCAGCGACACTGGGTCCCCCGGCCGCAGCGCGACCGGCTGCGGGTGCCGATCGGCTGGTCGCCCGACGGCACGATGGTGGAGCTGGACCTCAAGGAGTCGGCCCAGGACGGCATGGGCCCGCACGGCCTGCTCATCGGGGCCACCGGCTCCGGCAAGTCGGAGCTGCTGCGCACGCTCGTGCTGGCGCTGGCCGTCACGCACAGCTCCGAGCTGCTCAACTTCGTGCTCATCGACTTCAAGGGCGGCGCCACCTTCACCAAGCTCGACGTGCTGCCGCACACCAGCGCGGTGATCACCAACCTCGAGGACGAGCTGCCGCTGGTCGACCGCATGACCGACGCCATCAACGGCGAGCTGCTGCGCCGGCAGGAGCTGCTGCGCAAGGCCGGCATGTACGCCAGCCAGCGCGACTACGAGAAGGCCCGCACGGCCGGCGCGCCGCTGGCGCCGCTGCCCAGCCTGCTCATCATCTGCGACGAGTTCAGCGAGCTGCTGACCGCCAAGCCCGACTTCATCGACATGTTCGTGCAGATCGGGCGGGTCGGGCGCTCCCTCGGCGTACACCTGCTGCTGGCGTCTCAGCGGCTCGAGGAGGGCCGGCTGCGCGGCCTGGACACGCACCTGTCCTACCGCGTCGGCCTGCGGACCTTTTCGGCGGTGGAGAGCCGGATCGTGCTCGGCGACGTGGCCGCCTTCGAGCTGCCGCGCTCCCCCGGCCACGGCTACCTGCGCTTCGGCACCGAGCCGCTGAAGCGCTTCCGGGCCGCATACGTGTCCGGGGTGTACCGCCGCGACACCGCCGTCGCCCTGGCCGCCTCGGGCGGGCCGGTCGTGCGCGACTACGTCAGCGGCTACGTGGCGCCCCCGGTGACCGAGGAGCCGGTGGTCGAGCAGCAGGAGGAGAGCGCGGTCGGGGAGAGCATGCTCGACCTGCTCGTCGACCGGATGCGGGGCAAGGGCGTGCCGGCCCACCAGGTGTGGCTGCCGCCGCTGTCCGACCCGCCGACCCTCGACGCGCTGCTGCCCTCGCGCGTCGCCGATCCCGAGCGCGGCCTGACCGTGCAGGTCGCCGAGCTGCAGGGCAGCCTGCACGCCGTGGTCGGCATCGTGGACCGGCCGCTGGACCAGCGCCGCGACCCGGTCTGGTGGGAGCTGGCCGGCTCGGCCGGGCACGCGGTCGTCGTCGGCGGCCCGGGCAGCGGCAAGAGCACCCTGCTGCGCAGCCTGGTCCTCAGCCTGGCGCTGTCGCACACGCCGCGCGAGGCCCAGTTCTACTGCCTGGACTTCGGCGGCGGCGCGCTCGGCTCGCTGCGCGAGGTGCCGCACGTCGGCGGCGTGGCCACCCGCCTGGACCCCGGCGCCGTGCGGCGGACCGTGGCCGAGCTGCAGGTGCTGCTGGCCGAGCGGGAGCGGCGCTTCGCGGCGGCCGCGGTGGACTCGATGGCCACCTACCGGCGGCTGCGCCGGGCCGGGCAGCACGCCGACGACCCGTTCGGCGACGTGTTCCTGGTCATCGACGGCTGGTCGACGATCCGCTCCGACTTCGAGGACCTCGAGGGGTCGATCAACGACCTGACCAACCGCGGCCTGACGTACGGCGTCCACGTCGTCGCCTCCGCGACCCGCTGGAACGACGTCCGGCCCGCGATCCGGGACCTCTTCGGCAGCCGGCTGGAGCTGAAGCTGGGCGACCCGAGCGACTCGCAGATCGACCGGCGGGCGGCGATGAACGTGCCGGACCGTACGCCGGGCCGCGGCATCGTCCCCGGCGGCCTGCAGTTCCTCGGCGCCCTCCCCCGCATCGACGGGCAGGCGGTGGTCGAGGACCTGGCTGACGGGGTGGAGAAGCTGGTCGCCGAGATCCGGCAGGGCTGGCCGGCGGCCGGCGCCCCGCCGGTGCGGCTGCTGCCGGCGACGCTGCCGTACGAGAGCCTCCCGGTCACCGACCGTGAGCGCCCCGGCGTCCCGATCGGCATCGCCGAGTCGGACCTGCGCCCGGTCTGGGTCGACCTCGCCACCGACCCGCACTTCCTGCTCTTCGGCGACTCCGCGTCGGGCAAGAGCGCGTTCCTGCGGGCCTTCGGCCAGGCCATCATCGACCGGTACGAGCTGGTCGAGGCCCGGATGATCGTGGTGGACTACCGGCGCAGCCTGCTCGGCGCCTTCGACAGCCCGCACCTGATCGGCACCGGCACCTCGGCGGAGACCGCCAAGACGATCATGGACGAGGTCGTCGGGGTGCTCAAGGCGCGGCTGCCCGGCCCCGACGTGACGATCGAGCAGCTGCGCAACCGCAGCTGGTGGAAGGGCCCGGAGCTGTACGTCCTGGTCGACGACTACGACCTGGTGGCCGGCGGCAGCACCAACCCGATCACGCCGCTGCTGGACTTCCTGAGCCAGGCCCGCGACGTCGGCCTGCACCTGATCCTGACCCGGCGCACGGGCGGGGCCAGCCGGGCTCTCTACGAGCCGGTCCTCATGCGCCTGCGCGAGCTGGGCTCGCCCGGCGTGCTGCTGTCCGGCGAGCGCGACGAGGGCGCGCTGCTGGGCAACGTGCGCTCCGCGCACCAGCCGCCCGGCCGCGGTTTCTACGTGACGCGCAAGGAGGGCGGCCGGCTGGTGCAGCTCGCCTGGCGGCCGCCACCGAGCTGAGCAGCGTCCTCGGTTGGCATGACTTCGATAGTATTGAGTACCTTGGGACGGTACTTCGGCTCGGCGGGGAGGGCGGATGCGCGACGACTACTACCCGGACAACAGTCCTGGGCACGATACGTGGACGCCGGTCGACCACTCGAAGATCCAGGTCAACGTCGACTCGCTGCAGAACTACGCCAAGTACGTCAAGGACGAGCTCAGCGACTTCACCGAGAACATGAAGAGCGGCGTGCTGCCGATGACCAAGGTGCAGTCGACGTTCGCCGGGTTCGGTGAGGGCAAGCTGTACCGCGGCACGCACGCCAAGGCCGTCACCGCGGTCGGCGACCTGCTCAAGGACGTGGGCATGAGCCTCAACGCGGTCCTGCAGGCGTCGATGGGGATCTACTTCGAGTACATGGGCGGCGACGACCTGAGCAAGGCCGGCGTCGACGACGTGTACGACGTGTTCTGGCCCTCCGACGGCCGCCCCACCCTGCAGGACGAGGTCAACAAGCAGCAGCCCCAGGGCCAGAACGGCGGCGACGGCACGAACGACCCCGCGCCCGTCGTGCCGCCGGCCGGCAGCGACGACTCCACGTCGAGCTACTTCAACCAGTGGGACAAGGGCTTCTCCGTCGGCGACGGCGGCGCCACGTACCAGGTGTCGGACAACCAGTCGGACATGATGGGCGCCCCCGAAGACCCGCTGAAGCCGAAGGACTGAGAGCGGCCCGATGAGTGACGAGTACTACGGCTACACGCCGTACCAGCTGCCCCCGAGCGTCGCGCAGTACGACGACTACACGGCGTCGATGGGGGTCGTCGACTACCAGCCGACGGACTGGAACGCGGAGTCGACCACCATCGAGATGATGTGGCCGTGGATCCAGATCGACTCGGACGCCCGGGCCACGGCCCTGGCCGACATGTGGCGGCGGGTGCACACCCTGCTGGACAACACCAGCCGCAACCTGCGCCGGTACACCGACGCGCTGGCCGAGCACTGGAACTCCGACGCCTCCAAGGTCTTCCTGCGCGAGATCGGCGCCGCCCTGTCCTCCCTGGACGAGTGGAAGGAGGTGGCGAGCACCAACGCCACCGGCCTCGACGTCCTGGCCAGCACCATCGCGTGGGACCAGAAGAACGCCCTGCGGATCTGGAACGAGTACTGCTCGGCCATCTCGCACCCGGGCAGCGTCCCCGGCAGCGCGGCGAAGGTGACGGCGTCGGGCCGCGTCAGCACGACGGAGAAAGAGGACGACCGCAAGGCGCGGCTCATCAAGAAGTACACCGAGGACATCAAGCCCTACGTGAAGGACCTCGCCGACACGTACCTGATGGTGTACTTCAACTACCTGACCTGGGGCACGCGCTACAAGGGCCCGACCAACGCCGCGATGGCGCAGCCCCCGACGATCCACCCTGGCGGCCCGGGCGGCAGCCTCCCGCCCCCGCCGATCCTGCCCCCGCCGAACTTCCCGAAGGTGAACCCGCCGGACACCTCGCAGCTGCAGAACCAGCTCTCGCAGCTGGGCTCGCTGCCCGGCGACCACGCCCTGACCCTGGCCGGCCAGGCCGTGCTGCCCCCGCTGCCGGAGTTCCCGACGGTGACGAACGGCCCGATCGGGCCGCAGCAGGTGCCGAACCTCCCCGGGATGCCCAACCTTCCGGGGACGCCCGGCTTCGCCCGCCTCGGCCAGGGCGGCCCGACGGCCGGCCTCAACCCGGCGGACGCCGCCGCGCGCCTCGGTGAGGGCCCCGGCGGCATGCGCCCGCAGCTGCCCGGCCGCCCCAACCTCTCGGGCCTGCGCCCGCCGCCCGGCCGTGGCATGCCGCCCGGCCAGCGCCCGCAGGTGCCCGGCCAGGGCAACCCCAACCTGCGCGGCTCCAAGGGCCGCGCGTCCATCGGCGGCCCCGACCTCAGCGAGGAGATGCCCCGCACGCCCCGCGGCCCGGTCCCGCCCCGCCTGGGCGGCCGCCGCGGCGGCACCGGCCCGGCCGGCCACATGGGCCCGGAGAACGAGCGCATGGGCGGGCGCGGCATGCCCCCCGGCGGCGGCCGCCCGGGCGGCGGAGCCGAGCGGCTCTCCGGCCGCCGCGGCCCCGGCCTGCCGCTGGAGGAGCAGGAGGCGTTCAACCGCCAGGCCCAGGCCCGCCCGGCCCTGGAGGGCCGCGGCGGCCTTCGCCGTCCGGCCGGCCCCCTGACCCCCGAGGACGCGGGCCACTCCCCGACCCTGCGCGGCCGCGCCGGCGCCGGCGAGCCGCCCTTCGGCCCCAACGCACGCCAGCCCCAGCCCGGCCGCGACCGGGACTACCGCGGCGACTACGACGCGGACGTGGTGCCGGGCGAGGACGAGCTGTGGGCGGTCGAACGCCCCAACCCGACCGTCATCGACACCCCGAACCTGCCCCCGCCGACCGAGGCCGGCCCGGCCATCGGCCGCACCTGACAAACCGCAACGCCCGATCCATCCAGCGCCGCCGCGCCCGCCCTACGCGAGCGCGGCGGCGCTTCGTTGCCGGTATGCGACCACGTTCTGGTCAGCGGCCGGCGACGATCGGTGATACGGGTCGACCCCACGGTCGATGCCCCGAGCGGGACCACCCACGAAAATTGTCGATATGTGGCCCGCGCTGCGTGCAACCGTGGCCGCCGCGGCCGGTGCGGCGGTGCTCCTCGCGCAGGTGAACCTGCCAAGCCGGGAGTTCTGGGAGAACAACTCGTCGCATTCGCACCTGCTCTACCCCTGCATCGGGCTGCTGGCACTGCAGGAGATCGCCATTTTCCTGGGGAGCGGGCTGCGGGCCGAGGCGGCGCGGCAGTACGACAACAACCTGCTCGCCGCCCTGCATGCGGGCATCAAGGTGACCGGGGAGCGCTTCGCGCTCTCGTGGGACAAGGTCGGGGTGCACGTGTTCCTGGCGCGGCGCCGGTTCGGGCTGCTCCGGTTGGTCAAGGTGGCCGGCGTCAGGATGAGCACCGAGCCGAGTCTCGTCCGGTCCGACTGGCGCCCCGGAAAGGGGATCGTCGGCGTCGCCTGGCGCAGTGAGGCACGCTGAGGGCGGCGTTGAGCCTTTCGCTGGCGGCCGATCGGGATTTCACCTCGTGGGCCCAGGAAGTCCGGGACTCGGGCTGCGGCACCGGTCCGCACTCGCAGGCCTACTACGACTCTGCGCAACAACAGTCGAGGAACACCGCGGACGCCAAAGGCGTGTTCCTGGAGACCTGGAATCCGGTGGCCGCGAGGTACGGACTACGCGCCCGCTCGTCGAACGACATCTGAAGTCGGCCACGCCCAGGATCTGACCGCCTGCTCGGGGATGGTAGGGCTGGCCATACCTCGAAGATCCAAGGGCGCCATGTGTTGAACGGGGCTGGAATTTTCGAGGCTGTACGGCATGGAGAACACGGCGGTCGTCGAGGTGCACGACCTGGTCAAGAGGTACCCCGGGGCCTCGGTGCGGGCGTTGGACGGGGTCAGCGTGGCGTTTGGGCGCGGATCGTTCACGGCGGTCATGGGGCCGTCCGGGTCGGGAAAGTCGACGCTGCTGCACTGTGCGGCCGGGCTCGACCGGGCCGACTCCGGGGTCGTGCGGATCGCCGGGGAGGAGCTCTCGCGGCTGCGGGAGCCGCGGCTCACCGAGGCGCGGCGGCGGCGCGTGGGGTTCGTCTTTCAGGCGTACAACCTGCTCGACTCGCTGTCCGTGTGGCACAACGTGCTGCTGCCGCAGCGGCTGGCCGGGGTGCGGGCCGATCGCGGGTGGGCCGAGGAGGTGCTGCGCCGGGTCGGGCTCGCCGGGTTCGAGCGCGAGCGCCCGAGCCGGCTGTCCGGCGGGCAGCGGCAGCGGGTCGCGCTGGCCCGGGCGCTGGCCGGGCGGCCCGAGATCATCTTCGCGGACGAGCCGACCGGGGCGCTGGACCTGGCCAGCGGGCGCGAGGTGCTCGGGCTGCTGCGGGAGGCGGTCGAGCGGACCGGGACGGCGGTGGTCATGGTGACGCACGATCCGGCCGCGGCGGCCTGGGCCGACCGGGTCGTGTTCCTGGCCGACGGCCGGGTCGTGGGCGAGCTGGCGGCACCGACGGCCGAGGCCGTGGCCGGGCGCATGACGGCGGTGAGCGCGCGATGATGCGGCTCGCACTGGGCACACTGCGCCGGCACCGCGGGGCGTACGCCGGCACGCTCCTGGCCGCGCTACTCGCGATCGCCCTGCTCGCGGCGGGCGGGCTGCTGCTGTTCTCGGTGCTCACCGCGAAGCCGCCGGCCGACCGGTTCGCCGCGGCCGACGCGGTGGTCTCCGGGGCGCGCGAGGTGACCGCCACGACCGTGACCCACAAGAAGCGGGACAAGACCAAGACCAAGGTGAAGAGCGAGCGGCTCACCGGGGCCGGCACGCTGCCGGCCGACCTGGCCGGCAAGCTCGCCAAGGTGCCCGGCGTCACCTCGGTGGTGGCCGACGCCGCGTTCCCGGTGCAGCTGAACGACCGGACCGTGATCGGGCACGGCTGGGGCTCGGCGGCGCTCACGCCGTTCGCGCTGCGGTCCGGCGAGGCGCCGGCGGCCGGCGAGGCGGTGGTCGACGCGGACATCGCGGCCCGGGCCGGCCTCGCGCCGGGGGCGAGCATCCGGGTCACCAGCCGCACCGGCACCCGCGTGCTGCGGGTCTCCGGCGTCGCCGCTCCCCCGGGCCGCGACGCGCTGCCCGCGCAGGGCGCGCTGTTCGTCAACGACGGGGAGGTCGCGGCGCTGTCGGGGCTGAACGGGCCGACCGCGATCGCGGTGCGCACCGGCGATCCGGCCGGGTTCGCGAAGGCGGCGGAGGCGCTCACCGACGCGCCCGTGTACACCGGGGACGACCGGGTGCGGGCCGACCTGCCCGGGGCGCTGCCGGACTACATCGCGCCGATCTCGATCTTCGGGTTCCTGCTCGGGATAACCGCCTTCGCGGCCGGGTTCGTGCTGGTCGGGACCGTCGCGCTGAGCGTGCGGCAGCGGCTGCGGGAGCTGGCGCTGCTGCGCACGATCGGGGCGACGCCGCGGGCGCTGCGCCGGCTGCTCGGGTTCGAGGCGGCCACCCTGGCCGCGGCGGCCGCCCTGCCGGCGGCGCCGCTCGGGGTGCTGATCGCCCGGCTGGTCGCGGCCCGGTTCCGGGCGCTGGGGGTGGTGCCCTCGCTGTTCGAGGTGCGGGTCAACGCCGGGGTCGTGGTCGCCGCGGCGGCGGCCGGGGTGCTGCTCACCGTGCTGTCCGCGCGCATCGCCGCCCGCCGCGCGGTGCGGATCGCGCCGACGCAGGCCCTCGTCGAGACCGCGGCCGCGCCGAAGGGGGGCGGGGTGCTGCGTGCGGTCCTGGCCGTCGTTCCCGCCGCGGGGGCGGTCACCGTGCTCGCGGTCGTGCCGCTGGACGGGCCGCTCGGCATGGGCATGAGCTTCGTGTCGACCGCGCTGCTGCTGTGCGCGGTGGCGGCGGCCGGGCCGGTGCTGGTGCGCGGGCTCACCGCGGTCGTCGGGCGGCTCGCGCCCGCGGCGACCGGGCGGCTGGCGGGGCTGATCGCGCGGGCGGAGTACCGCCGCGTCGCCGCCGTCGCCGTCCCGCTCGTGCTGATGTTCGCCATCAACGCGACCATGCTGCTCAACGCGGCCCTGCTGAACGACCTGGGGGCGAAGGAGCAGGCCGCGCGGACGGCGCCGGCGAACGTCCGGCTGGGCGGCGGTATGCCGCTGGACGAGGCCGAGCAGCTCGCGGCCGGGCCGGGGGTCGGCGGCGCCGCGGCGACCATCCCGACCCGGGCGATCCTGGTCAGCGGGGGCAAGCCCGAGGACTACGCGGCGCAGGGGCTGCTCGTCACCGGCTCCTCCCCCGCGCTCGACCTCGGCGTGACGGCGGGCGCGCTGACGCCGGACGGGCTGGCGATGAGCGCGTACCTGGCCCGGCAGGAGGGACTGCGGGTGGGCGACCGGGTGCCGGTGTGGCTGGCCGACGGGGCGCGCACCGAGCTGCCGCTCACCGCGATCTACGCGCGCTCGCACGGCTTCGGCGACCTGGTGCTGCCGGCCGCGCTGGTCGCCGCGCACGACCCGGTGGGGCTGGTGACGAGCCTGACGATGCGCACGGCCGAGCCGGCGAGCGGCGCATCGGCACACGGCCCGGCGCAGAACAGCCCGCAGCAAGGGGCGTGGGAGCTCATGGTCGCCGTGACGCTCGGGTTCACCGCGATCGCCGTGGTCAACACGTTCGCCATCGCCACCGCGGCCCGCCGCAAGGAGTGCGCCGACCTGTGGCTGGCCGGGGCGACCGGGGCGCAGGTGCGGCGGCTGCTCACCGCCGAGGCGGGGATCGCGGTCGCGGTCGGCGCGGTGCTCGGGGCGGCGGTCACCGCGGTCGTGGTCGGGGCGTTCAGCGTCGCCCAGGACGGGACGTTGCGGGTGTTCGTCGACCCGGCGACCTACGCCGGGCTGCTCGGCGCGACCGCGCTGCTGGGGCTGCTGGCCGGGGCGGTACCGGCCCGGCTGCTGGTCCGGCGCGGCTCCATACTGTGGACAGCATGATCAGAAGAAGCGTCGTGGCGCTCGCGTACCTGGCCGGCGGCATCGTCGCCGGCCCGGTCGGGCTGCTCTGGAGCGTCGCCGCCGTGCTCGGCGTCGCGGTGCTCGCGATCACGCAGCTCGGCGGGCCGGCGTTTCTCGGCGCGGCCTGGGTGACCCGCCGCCTGGCCGGGCTCGAGCGGCGCCGCGCCGGTTGGGTGCTCGGGAAGGCGATCGAGCCGCCGTACGTCGGCCTGCGCGGCGACACGCTGCGGCGCCGGGTGACCGCGGCCGGGACCCAGCCGGCCACCTGGCGCGACCTGGCCTGGCTGGTGCTGCTCTTCCCGCTCGGGCTCGGGCTCGGCATCGCGGCCGTCGTGGCGAGCGCGGTCTCAATCGGCATGCTCACCGCGCCGCTGTGGGCCTGGGCGGTGCCGAACCCGCGGGCGCCGTTCCCGGTGAAGCCGCTCATGACCACCACCGGCGGCCGGTTCTCGCTGGTCCTGCTCGGGCTCGTGCTGGTGCCCCTGGCCGCCTGGCTGATCCGGCTCATGGCCCGGCTGGAGGTCACGGCGGCCCGGGCGCTGCTGGCCCCGGGCGAGCACCGGCGGCTGGTCGAGGAGGCCGAGCGGCTGGCCCGCACCCGGGCCCGGGTGGTCGACGCCCAGGCGGCCGAGCTGCGGCGCATCGAGCGCGACCTGCACGACGGCGCCCAGGCCCGGATCGTGGCGGCCGGCATGACCCTCGCCCTGGCGGCACGGAAGCTGCGCGGGGCCGAGAGCCCGGCGGCGCCCGACGTGGACACCGCCCGGCGGCAGCTCGACGAGGCCCTCGCCGAGCTGCGGCGACTGGTGCGGGGCATCCACCCGCCGATCCTCACCGACCGGGGGCTGCACGCCGCGCTCGCCGCGCTGGCCGCCGACAGCCCCATGCCCGTGGTCATCCGCGGCGACCCGGACCTGCGGTTCCCGGCCGCGGTGGAGTCGGCCGCGTACTTCGTCGCCGCCGAGGGGCTCGCCAACGCCGCGAAGCACTCGGGGGCCGGCGCGGGCGCGATCGAGCTGTGCCGTACACCTGCGGCGGTGTCCATCGCCGTGGAGGACGACGGCCGCGGCGGCGCCGACCCGGCCGGATCGGGCCTGGAGGGCCTGCGCCGGCGGGTGGAGGCGCTGGACGGCACCCTGACCGTGGACAGCCCGCCGGGCGGTCCGACCCGGCTACGAGCGGAGTTCCCATGCGCATCGTGATCGCCGAGGACCTGCTCCTCCTGCGCGACGGCCTCGTCCGGCTGCTCACCGACACCGGGCACACCGTGGCGGCGGCGGTCGGCTCGGCCCCCGAGCTGCTGGCCGCGGTCGCCGCCGAGCGCCCGGACCTGTCCATCGTGGACGTCCGGCTGCCGCCGGGCTTCCGGGACGAGGGGCTGCGGGCGGCGCTGGAGATCCGCGCGGCCGACCCGGGCGCCCGGGTGCTGATCCTGTCGCAGTACGTCGAGCGCGCCTACGCCACCGACCTCCTGGCCGACGGCCGAGGCGGGGTCGGCTACCTGCTCAAGGACCGGGTCACGGCGCTCGACGACTTCCTGGACGCGATCGAGCGGGTGGCCGCGGGCGGCACCGCGATGGACCCGGAGGTTATCCGGCAGCTGTTCACCCGCAACGACCGCAATGCCGGCGTGAGCGCCCTGACCCCGCGGGAGCGGGAGGTGCTCGGGCTCATGGCGCAGGGACTGTCGAACTCGGCCATCTGCGCCGCGCTGGTGCTGGCGCCGGTCTCGGTGGAGAAGCACATCACGAACATCTTCGCCAAGCTGGCCCTGGCCCCGTCCGACGACGCCCACCGGCGCGTGCGCGCCGTGCTCGCATATCTGAGCGCCGTCAACCAAGGTTGACGACCCCCGGCCTGTCAACTACGGTTGACAGCATGACGACGCAGACCCTCGTCGGGGCCGCGCCCGCGGCGCGTCCCCCCGAACGCCCGAACCGTCTCCTGCTCGCCGGGCTCGTCGCCGGCCCGCTGTTCACCGTCGTATATCTGCTCGAAGGCGCGTTCCGGACCGGATATCACCCGGTCCGCCAGACCGTCAGCGAGCTCGCGCTCGGGCCCGGCGGCTGGGTCCAGGTGGTCAACTTCCTCGTCGCCGGGGTGCTCATGCTCGTCTTCGCGGCCGGCCTTCGCGGCGCGCGCCGCGTGCTGATCGCCATCTGGGGCATCGGACTGCTCGGCGCCGGGGTCTTCGTGACCGACCGGGTCGGCGACCCGCCCACCTGGCACGGCCAGCTGCATGACCTGGCCTTCTCGCTGCCGGGCTTCGCGGCCCTGGCCGCGGTCATGATCGTGGATGTCCGGCGGCGGCCGCTCTTCTCGGGCCTGAGCGCCGCCGCCTTCATCACGCTCTTCTTCGTCACCAATGCCAGTGCCGCCCACATGGGCCTGTTCCAGCGCCTGCTCATCACGGTCGGCTGGCTCTGGCTCGCCGTGCTCGCCGTCAGATCAGGTTCGGCAACAGCTGCCCGATCGAGTCGGTGATCCCCCAGACCGTGGCCAGGATGGCCGGCACGGCCACGATCCAGGTCTGCCAGCGGCCCCACCGCCGGGCCGCCCAGGTGCCGCCGAACGCGGTCACCGCCAGCAGCTGCAGCCACAGCACCAGCGGGATGAGGGCGTCCGGGTTGGCCTGCATGGCCCTCTCCCGCACGTCGATCATCGTCGGGCGGCCGGGCGGGCCCAGCTTCGGGTCGCCCTTGAGGATCGTGTCCACGTAGACCACCTGGTCGGCCGCCCAGCCGGTGCGCCAGCCCTGACCCTCGGCGGTGGCGAGGATCATCCGGCTGCCGCCCTTCTGCAGCGGCGACGGCGTCGGATCGTTGGCGTGCCGGACCCGCTGCACCTCGTAGTCGAACTCGCCCTGGCCGGTGGTGACCGTGATGTGGTCGCCGGGGGCGAGCGCGGTGAGGTCGCCGAAGGGCGCCCCGTAGGTGAGCGCGTGGCCGTAGATCACGCTCGTGCCGGGCTGGCCCGGCAGCGGTGTGTCCCGGCGGTGACCCGGGGCCGCGCGCAGCACGTCGCCGTCGGTGCCCTCGACCACCACCTGCCGCAGGTCGATCTCCGGGCACACGATCAGCGCGATCGGCGTGCCCGGGTCGACGTCCGGGCCGCCGATCTTGACCTCGGCGGTGGCCATCTGCTCGCGCAGCTGGTTGTAGAGGTCGCGCTGGTCGTGCTCCTGGCGCAGCGCGCTCGCGCCGAAGAGGTACGCCATGAGCCAGCCGCACAGCACGGCCAGGGTCAGCAGCCCTCGCGAGAGCACCTTCATCACAGACTCCGTCGCCAGTCGTTGAAGCCGGTGATCATGCGCATGATCGAGCCGGCGCAGCCCGCGCACAACCCGACCAGCAGCACCAGCGGGAGTCCCCAGCTGGCCAGGACCGACGACAGCAGCGCGGTGTAGCCGGCCGGCTGGGCCAGGTCCTGGGGCTGGGCGCTCGCCGAGGCGCTCGGGGCCGCCGACGGGCGGGTGCCCGAGTCCGGCGTCGTGGTGCCGGTCGAGCCGCCCGTGCCCGAGCCGGAGCCGGTGCCGCCGGTGTTGCCCGACGAGCCGCCGTTGCCGGCGACCGGGACCACCGGCGGGACCGTGCCCTGCTGGGCGGCGACCGCGTCGGCCGCCTTCAGCGTGTAGTCGACCATCCCGCCGAAGCCGTTGGCCGCGGTGAGGGGCAGGTAGCCGAGCGGCAGCTGACCGTTGTCGGAGCCGCGGACCTGGCCGTCGCCGACCGCGAAGCGCAGCAGCTGGGCCAGCCGGGCGGGGTCGTCGCCCTCCACGCCCTTGGTGGCCACCGCGGCGTAGACGGGCAGCGTGCCCGGGTAGGCGGTGGCCCCCGCCGCCGTGCGCATGGTGTCGTACGGCATCACCCACGCATTGCTCGTGGCGTCGGCCTTCGCCAGCTTCATCGCCGCCTTGAGCGAGTCGTCGTTCGGCGCGGCGAACGTGCGCCCCGACGTGTCGGTGAACTTCGCCGACTTGTCCACCGTGCTCGTCGTCTGCAGCGCCGCCGTGTGCAGCTGGTAGAACTGCGCCTGCGCGAGCGAGGTGATGCCGAGGACGAACCGGTCGCCGCGGCGCTGCCGGCCGTAGGCCACGAGGTTCGCGCCGACCGGGTTGTTGCCGGAGTCGAGGACGACGTTGCAGCGGATGTGGGCGTTGGACTGGCCGAACTGCAGCCGCTCGGCCGTCTCCTGCATGGTCGTCATCGGCGAGGCGAGCAGCGGGCCGTACGGCTGGACCGGGAAGTTCCTGATGAACTCCTCCGACAGGCCGCAGGTGCTGTACGGGGTGAGGCTCACGTCGGTGAACTCGTCCAGCAGCGGCCAGTAGTCCCGGGGCAGCGCGATGCCCTTGTAGCCGGGGTTGACCACCATGCCCCACGGGTCGCGCTCGCCGTCGAGGAACGCGCGGGCGTCCGGGTCGGCGTTGAGGTACTGCGACAGCGCGTACATCACGTCGGAGTTGCCGGACAGCGCGATGAGCGCGGTGCCGGACAGCGCCTCGGCCATCGAGCCGGTGAGCTTGGGGTTCAGCGCCAGGAACTCCGGGTCGGCCACGAGGTACGTCGGGTTGTTCGCCAGCGCGCGGTACGGGCTGTCCTTGGGTACCGTGCCCTCCTTGTTGGCGAGCAGCTGGTTGATGTCGGGCCGGCCCAGGTAGGACTCGCTGAGCAGCTTGGCGATGAGCCGCGGGTTGAGCTTGAGCTCGGAGTACTCGCTGTGGGTGTTGTCGTCCACCACGTAGCTGATCGCGAAGCCGGTGGCCGCGATGGGCGCGTTGACCACCGGGAGGTCGCCGTACCCTTCGTCGGGTGGCCGGCTGATCAGCGAGGCCGAGGTCTTGCCGTCGATGAGGTTGTTCTTGGCCAGCGGCTCGCCCATCTGCACCAGCCGGAACTTGAACCGCGTGGGGTCGCCGCAGAAGGCCGGCGCCCACTGCTGCGTGGCCTCCTGCATGAGCTCGGAGCCGAAGATGTCCAGCGCCTTGCGGGCGTCGCCGGCGTCGCAGACGTCGGCCGCGGTGCCGAAGCCCAGCTTGACGCTGAAGTGGTTCTTCCAGATCGACGGCGACCACCAGTCGGCCGCCGTCACCGCCATGTCGACCTGGAAGCGCGGCACCGGGTTGGGCAGGAACTCGCCGGGCTCGTTCTTGCCGGCCGCGTGGCAGGCGTCCAGGGCGCCGTTGCGGTAGCGCCCCGGCGCCGGCCGGTCCGCCTCGGGCAGCTGGGAGAAGGTGTCGTCGCAGCTGATGCCCATGATCGGCAGCACCACCAGGGAGCAGCTCACGGACTGCGAGCAGCCCAGCGACGCGTTCTCCAACCCGGTCCAGATCACGAACTTGGCGCTGCCGTTGCCGTTCTTGTCGGTGCTGGCGAACGTCGTGTTGCCCGGCGGCGCCGCCTTGTCCTCGACGTTGACCATGTCCGGGGCGAGCACCTTGCCGCAGACGTCGGTCTTGTCGTAGGTGGTCAGCGGCCGGTAGATGTTGCCGTCCGCGGCGACGAACGGCTCGTAGTGCGCCACCGCGTCCTTCGGCCCCTCGCAGTCCTTGGTCGGCAGCGGATCGGGGAAGCCGACGATCTGCTTGGCCTGGGCCGGGGTGTTGTCGCGGTCCATCCGCCACGGCGGGACGTTCCTCGTGTCGATCGGCAGGAACGTGTCCTTGCGCTGGTCGAAGCCCTGCGTCCAGCAGGTGCTCGGGCTCAGCGTGCCGCTCGCGTCGTCACCCCGGCACTCCATGATCATGACGGGGTACTCCTGGTAGATCGCCTCGGCGGAGTTCTGGTCGTCGACCACGCCGAGGCTCGGGTGCGCCCCCGTCCACGAGATCTCGACCTGCTGCCGGGCCTTGAGCTTGCTGACCTGGTTGACCGAGACGGTCACCGTGCGCTTGTCGGCCTCGGTCTCGACGTGGTTCTCGCCGAGGTGCGCGCGGACGAGGGTCTTGGTCTGGACGGACTCCGGGCTGTCGGCCGAGGCCCGCGGCGGCGCGAAGGTGGCCGCCGGCAGCATCATCGCCAGGATCAGCAGCGCGAGCGCGCCGGCCCGGCGGCGACGGTTCATGCCCTTCACTGCCCCTCCTTGCGCCTGGCCACCAGGCGCCCGAACAGCGCCGGCGCGAACAGCACGATCAGCAACAGGCCGACGGAGACCGGCCCGAGCACCGCCGCGTACCGGTTGGCCTTGAAGGCGGCGAGGTCCGTCGGGACGGCGGCCGCGTTGGCGTCGGTGGAGTTGCCGCCGGAGCCGGTGCCGCCGACCACCTCGCCGGTGTCCGGGTCGATCTGCGGGCCGTCGGTGCCCGTGCCGGTGCCGGTGCCGGTGGTGCCGCCATTGGCGGCCGTGCCCCCGGTGCCGCTGCCGGAGCCGGAGCCGGAGGTGCCGCCGGTGGTGCCGCCGCTGGTGCCGCCCGACCCGGAGCTGCCGCTGCTGCCCTTGGGCGGGCACGGGCCGGCCCCGATCTTGTCGCAGGGCTGGGGCATCGGGGCGATCTCGGCCAGGTGGTTGCGGGTCAGGTCGCCCGGCACGAACGTCGGGTTGTTGCAGCTGGTCGCCGGCTGGTCCTTGATCTCCACCCCCGGGTCGGCCGCCTTGAGCTTCTTGACCTGGTCGAAGCCGGCCTGCACCAGGTTGAGCGGCAGCGGCGAGTAGCCCTTGGAGCCGATGCTCTGCTGGCCGGCGCAGATCGAGTAGTCAACGAAGTCGGCCAGCGTCTGGCGCTTGGCGGTGGTGAGCCGCTTCTCCTCGGGGTCCTTGGCGCCGGTCGGCAGGACCATGTACGAGTACGACGAGAGCGGGTAGGTGCGCGCGTCGGGGTTGACGTACACCTGGTCCAGGTTCTGGATCAGGTACTCCTTCGAGTTCGGGTCGTTGTTGATCTGCGCCTTGGTCAGCGAGACGGCCACGTTGTAGTCGGTCGGCTCGGTGAAGTAGCCGGCCTTGTTGCCGATCTTGGCCACCGGGTAGCCGATGTTCAGGGCGAAGGAGTACTCGTCGTAGCCGATCGAGCCGTTGCCGGACTTCGACACGATGAAGTTCATGACGCTGTCCGAGCCGGCCTGGGGCACCGCGCCGCCCTGGCGCGGGTAGTACTCGGTCGGCACGTTGCGCCCGGCGAAGGCCTGCCAGTACTGCGGGAACTGGTTGACGAGGTACCGGGTGAACTGCGCCGTGGACCCGGAGCCCTCGGCGTGCAGGACCGGCACGATCTTGATCGACGGCAGCTTCCGCCCGTTGTTGTCGGCGGTGATCTGCGGGTCGTCCCACTTGGTGATCTGGTTGGTGAAGATCTTCGCGAGCGTGTCGCCGGACAGCCGCAGGTCCTTCACCAGCTTGCCGCCGACCTCGATGTGGTACGGGAAGGCGGTGCCACCGGCGACCATCGGCAGGTAGGCGTAGGGCCGGCCGCGGGGCGTGTCGTCCTCGCCGGTCAGCGGGTCGGAGCCCTGGAAGGGGATGTCGCTGATGGCGAAGTCGTTGGTCTGGTAGCCGAAGTCCTTGCGCCCGGCCGCGGAGCCCAGCGAGGTGAAGACCACCTGCAGGCCCTGCGGCTTCACGTCGGCGATCCACTGGGCCAGCGCGTTGGCCGACCAGGACGAGCCGGTGCCCTCGATGCGCACGTGCGCGGCCGCGGCCGCGGGCCGGGCGGTGGCGGCCAGCAGCAGGGCCACGACGGCGCCGAACGCGGCGGCCCGCCGGAGGATCGTGCGCTTCATATCAATTTTCCTCGCATACTCAAGGGCAGGAATTAGCGGCGGCCGACGCGCGGCCGGGCGAGCCAGCGGGTGACGGCGAAGAGCACCAGCACCAGCACGAGCAGCACGATCGCGGCGCCGAAGCCGCGGGTGATGTAGTCGGGCTGGCCGCTGCGCACCGCGGTGAAGATGTAGAGGGGCAGCGAGTTCATCGTGTAGTGGAACGGGTCCCAGTTGAGGAACGTGGACGCGCCGGAGGTGAGCAGGACCGGCGCGGTCTCGCCGATGCCCCGGGCGACGGCCAGGATCAGCGCGGTGGCCAGGCCCGGCAGGGCGGTCGGCAGCACGACCCGGAACACCACCTGCACCTGCGAGGCGCCGAGCGCGAGCCCGGCCTCCCGCAGGCCGCCGGGCACGACCCGCAGCACGACGTCGGCGGCCCGGGCGATGATCGGCACCATCGTCACCGAGATCGCCAGGCCCGCCGCGAAGCCGCTCTTGGGGAAGTTGAACGCCACGATGAGCGTCGTGTAGATGAACAGGCCGGCCAGGATGTCCGGCACCGCGGTCATCGCCTCGACCATGGTGCGCACGATCCGCGACAGCCGGCCGCCGACCTCGGTCATGTACACCGCCGTCACGATGCCCAGCGGCAGCGAGACCACGATCGCGATGGCCACCTCGATGAGCGAGCCGACGAGCGCGTGCAGGATGCCGCCCTGGTCCAGCGGGGCGTCGCCCGGCACGCCGGACATGTCCTTCGTGTAGAAGTCCACGTGCGGCAGGGCCGGCGCGCCGCGCAGGGCCGTGTAGATCACGGTCAGCGCGAGGCACAGGCCGACCAGCGCGGCGCCGGCGTGCAGCATGGCCGAGGCGATCCGGTCCTTCACCACCGGCCACGGGTTGCCCACCGCGGTGACCGCCGCGTAGATGAGCACGAAGACGACGTACCAGGTGATGAGGAACCCCGTGAAGCCCGACAGCAGCAGCACCTGGGTGTAGACCAGCCAGGACAGCCCGAGCGAGCCGCACGCCGCGCCGATGACGCTGGCCCGGTCGTCGATCGTGCGGCTGTGCAGGTCCCGCGGCTTGTCCGCGGGCGGCGGGCCGGTCGGCGGCGCGACCGGAGCCGGCTTCGGGTCCGCGTGCGGCTGCTCCCGCGGCAGCGTCGTCCTCGGCAAGGAGACCGTCTTCGGCAGGACATCCGTCATGAGCTCTCCCCGCTCAGATCTCGGTCGCCGCGCCGCTGCGGCTGCGGCTGACGATGACCGAGGCGATCGTGTTGATGATCACCGTGATGACGAACAGCACCAGGCCCGCGGTGAGCAGCGCCGAGAGCTGCATGGAGGTGGCCTCGCCGAAGCGGTTGGCGATGAGCGAGGAGACCGTGATGCCGCCGCCCTCCAGGATCTTGATCTTCAGGTCGAAGATCGGCTGGATGATGAGCAGCACGGCCACCGTCTCGCCGAGCGCGCGGCCGAGGGCCAGCATGGTGCCGCCGATGATGCCGCCGCGGCCGAAGGGCAGCACGACCGTGCGCACCATGCCCCACCGGGTGGCGCCGAGGGCCAGCGCCGCCTCCCGCTCGCCGATCGGCGCCTGGGCGAAGACCTCCCGCATGACCGAGCAGGCGATCGGGATCGCCATCATGGCCACCGCGACGCCGGCGATGAAGACCGAGCCGGTGTACTTCGACATCTCCAGCAGCGCCGCGTCGGGATCGGTGTCCACGTCGAAGATCGGGATGAACCCGAGGTTCTGGTGGATCCAGTGCGCGACGTCCTGCAGGTAGGGGGCCAGCATGAACAGGCCCCACAGCCCGAAGACGATGCTGGGCACCGCGGCCATGAGGTCGACCACCGCCACCAGCGCGCCGCGCAGCTTCGGCGGCGCGTACTCGCTGATGTAGAGCGCGCTGGTCAGCGCCAGCGGGAAGGCGACCGCCAGGGCGACGAGAGCGACCAGGAACGTGCCCAGCAGCACCTCGGACAGGCCGACCTGGTCCCGCTCCGGCTGCCAGTCGTGCTCGGTGAAGAAGCTCCAGCCGTACCGCCGGAAGGTCGGGAACGCCGAGAGGGCCAGCATGAAGCCGATCGCGCCGAACAGGACGAGCACGAACAGGCCCACGCCGGTGCTGCCGACGCGGAACACCCGGTCGGCCGGCGCCGGCCGGGTGACCAGCTTGCGCGGCGCGTCGTCCGGGGCGGGCAGCTCCCGGGGCTCCTCGAGCTCCTGCGGGGCGCTCATCCGAACCGGCCGTGGACGTAGTCGGCGGTGCGCGGGTCCTGCGGGTCGCCGAACATCGCGTCGGTCGGGCCGTACTCGACGATCACGCCCGGCTGGCCCTGCTCGGCCAGGAAGAACGCGCACTGGTCGGAGACCCGGTTGGCCTGCTGCATGTTGTGCGTGACGATGATGATCGTGACCTCGGCCGCGAGCTCCGAGATCGTCTCCTCGATGACCCGGGTCGAGGTCGGGTCCAGGGCGGAGCAGGGCTCGTCCATGAGCAGGACCCGCGGGCGTACGGCGAGCGACCGGGCGATGCACAGCCGCTGCTGCTGGCCGCCGGAGAGTGCGCCGCCGGGCTGGTTGAGCCGGTCCGCCACCTCCCGCCACAGGCCGGCCTTGGTCAGGCACTCCTCGACCAGGTAGTCCTTCTCGGCCCGGCCGGCCCGCTTGCCGGTGAGCTTGAGCCCGGCGATCACGTTGTTGTAGATGCTCATCGTCGGGAACGGGTTGGGCTTCTGGAACACCATGCCGATGTCCCGGCGGGCCTCGGTGATGCGCCGGCCGGTGGCGTAGATGTCCTGGCCGTCGAGCAGCACCTCGCCGGCCAGCTGGGCCGAGGGCACCAGCTCGTGCATCCGGTTGAGAATGCGCAGGAACGTCGACTTGCCGCAGCCCGACGGTCCGATCAGCGCGGTGACCTCGCCGGCCTGCATGGTGAGCGACACCCGGTCGAGCACCTTGCGCGCGCCGAACCAGGCCGAGATGGCCCGTGCGTCGAGCGAGGCCGGCTGCGGCCGGTCGGCGAACGGCGGCGCGACGGGGGCCGTCGCGGCGTACATCGGCGGCGGGGGCGGATATCCACCCGGTGGCACGAAGTCCCCCTGAGCCGGGAACTGCTGCGTGTCTGCGGCGTGTGTCATGAACGGCTCCCAGCGCGCTCGCTGCGGCGGCGGGCGGCGACGAGCACCGAGGCGCCCAGCGCCACCAGGCCGACGCCGACTCCGGCGATGAGCAGGATGTTGAGGCCCGTGCGCGGCAGGTCGCCGCCCGGGGAGCTCGGGGTGGTCGTGGCGGTCGGGGTGGTCGTGGCCGTGGTCGGCGCGGGGCTGCCGGGCACGCTGACCACGATCGGCACCCCCTCGTCGCGGCGGGGCGCGCCGATCGCGAGGCCGAGGCCGCCCGCGCGCGGGGCCCGGCCGGCGGCCTGGGCGCTCGTCGCCACCAGCGTCCACGTGTCGCCCTCGACCTTGAGGTCGGCGGTGGCGTAGGAGCTGTTCAGCGTGGGCTCGTTGGGCACGCCGAGATACATCCGCAGCTGGACGAGGCCGTTCCAGCGGGTGGGGTACTTCTCGATGAACTCCCGCAGCGAGAGCCCCTCGGCCGGCGCCTGCGCCGTCGGGTGGGCCTTGTCGTCGTAGGTGCTCGCGCCGGTGAGGAACGTGCCCGCCCACAGCGACGGGTCGACGCCCTCGCGCGGCTGGTAGGCCAGCAGCGACGCCTTCCGCCCGTCCCCGTCGTAGGGTGCGGGCGCGGAGACCTGGCTCACCGCCTTGGCCACGAACGGCTTGTCGGACAGCTTGCCGGTGCTCTTCGCCTTGCCGTCGGCGCCGTAGAGCACGAGCGCGCCGGTGGAGCGGGAGTCGTGGTATGGCACCCGGTCCTTCTGCCCGCCACCGCACGCGGCCAGGAGGGTCAGGGCGGCGACCGCCACGACGGTCGCGCCGATGCGCAGCCGCCGGGTCACTTGGCCGCCTCGACGACCGTCGTGGCCGGCTTCTTCTCCTGCTTGCCGGGGCGCGCGACGTTCGGCATGTCACGGACCGGGCGCGTGGCGCGCTTCGGGGTCTCCGCCGCCTTGGACGGCGTGGGCGGGGTCGGCGGGGTCGGCTTCTTCGGCGCGCCGCCGCCACCCTTGCCCTTGCCCGGGCGGGGCCGGCCGAAGCGCATGCCGATGAGAACCGCCAGGCCCACGAGGACGGCCACGATCAGCAGCGTGATCAGCCACGGCACGGCCCAGATGGTCACCGAGGTCTTGGCCGTGGCGATCTGCTGGCCGACCGGCTGGTCGGGGTCGGCGTAGGGCTCGAGGATGACGTTGGCGTCGATCGGGCCGGCCGGGAAGACGCCGTCGACGTGCGCGGTGTACGTCACGCGCTGGCCGGGCAGCAGCTCCGTCAGCTCCTTCTTGGCCTCGCCGCCGAGGCGGGTGCCGAAGAGCGCCGAGGTCACGTTGATCTTCGCGTGGCTGGCCAGCCGGATGTTGCCGGTGTTGACGACCGTGTAGGTCACGTCGACGCCGCCCTTGCCGATCGGGTTGCTGACCCCGGCGTACGACGCCTGGACCTTCTGCGCCTCGAGCGTCGGGCGCAGCAGTCCGGCGATCCTGAGGTACACCCGGACCGCCACGCGCGTGTCCAGCTTGACGTCGGTGCCGTTGGCGGCCAGCGACACCACGACGCCGCCGGCGTGGTCGCCGGGCGTGGCGCCGGCCGGCACGTCGATGATGAAGGGCACCGCGACGGTGGCGCCGGCCTCGATCTCGACGGCCGGGCTGGCGAACTTCATCCACGAGCCGATGCCGGTGGGCTTGGTCGCCGCCGGGAGCAGGTCGAACGCGCCGGTGTCGGTGTTGAACGCGTCCGTGCCGTAGACGAGGAACGACGCCTTCACCTTGCTGGAGTTGGTGATGAGCACCATCTCCTGGACCTTCTTGCCCAGGTCACCCTGCAGCGTGTAGTGGGTGCGCCGGTCGGGCTTGCCGTCGGCGGTCCCGGGCCGCACGGACCACGCCCGGTTGCCGTCGTCGGCAGGCTCGGCGCGCGCGGGGGCGCCGGCGGCCAGTAGGAACGCGGCGACGGTCGCGGCCAGGAGGGCGAGGTACGTGCGGGCTGTCTTCATGGAGGGTTCCGTTCTCTGGCAACCGCAGATGCTGGGAGCCAGGCCGGCCGGAAACCCGGCCGACCTGGCGTTGTGGTGCTAGCGCGGGGTCATCCGCGTCAGGGGCTGACCAGGGTCAGCGTCAGCGTGCTCTGGTACAGACCGGTCGGGGACGTGTCCGGAATCCGCAGCTCCAGGGAGGCGCTGAGGTTCTGGGTGCCCAGGCCGTTGCCCGCGCCGGCGTGAGCGAACAGGCTGCTGGTGTGCAGACCGTCGCTGGAGGCCGTCTTGAGCTTCGAGTCGACCGAGTTGCCGGCGCCCAGCGTGCCCTCGGCGTCGCCGCCGGTGGCGAGAGCCGGGGTCCAGCCCAGGTTGCTGCCCGTCACGGTGGTGGTGCCGTTGACGAAGTCAGCGGCCTGGCCGTTGAGCGTCCAGCCATCCTGCGTCGGACGGGTGTCGTTGACCGACACGCCGGAAAGCGAGCCGGTGAACACCCAGGCGTGGCGGTGACCCGTCGGGTCGGTCGCCTGCGCCGGGTGGCCGTTCGGGTCGGTCACCGGAACCTGGGTCAGGTGCACGGCCGTGCCCGAGGCGACCTGCAGCGACAGGGCGCCCGCGAACGGCTGCGTGTCGTTCTGGGCGTCGACCGGGATCGCGGCCGAGTTGCTGCCCACAACGGCGTAGTTGATGATCGACGAGGACGACGACTGGAAGCCGCCGACGCTCGGCGCGAACGTGGCGATGAGCAGGTGGTTGCCGATGGCTAGGCTCGTCGTCAGCGTGGCCGTCCCGGTCGCGGCGGTGTAGTTGCCCGCACCCAGGTCGGTGGTCCCGTCGAAGAAGTGGACCGAGCCGGCGGTGCCGACCGGGGCCACCTGGGCCGACAGGTTCACGTCGAGCGTGCCGCCGCTACCCGCGGGCGCGCCGCTGGGCGGCGTGACCGACAGGGTGGTGGTGGTCGGCGTGCCGGCCGGGTTCACCGTGTAGGCGAGGTCGGACGACGTCGACGCGTTGAACGAGTCGGTGTCGGCCGGCGTGAACTTGGCCGTGAAGGTGTGGTTGCCGTCGGCCGGGGTGGTCGCCAGGGTGGCGGTGCCGGTCGCGGCGTTGTAGGTCGCGGCGCCGAGGTCGTTGCTGCCGTCGAAGATGTGGACCGAGCCGGCGGTGCCGGCCGGGGTCACCTTCGCGGTCAGCGTGACCTGCGAGCCGTGGTTGGCCGGGCTGTTCGGGCTGGCCGTCAGCGTGGTGGCCGTGTTGGTCTTGGTGCCCGGGTAGACGACCGACCACGTGCCCGCGGCGGGGTTCACCTGGATGTCGACCCGGTAGTAGTTCGTGTTCTGCGGCTGGCCCGCCGCGGTGGTGATGAGCCGAAGCTGGTAGATGTTCGCCAGGTTCGCGGCCGTCTCGGTGTTCGGGTTCGACGCGATGTAGCTCGCCAGCGACGGCACGCCGGCGAGGCCGGTCGCGACCGCGTTGGCCGAGGTGTTCAGCGGCGCCGGCGCGTTGGTGTTCGGGAAGTTCTGCGCGCTCGTCAGCAGGCCGCTGACGAACTGGTCCGGCGGGGTGTTGGCCTTCGGCGTGGCCACCCGCAGGAACGCCCGGTTGTCCCCGGGACGCCCGCTGCCATCCGCCTCCGCGTAGGCGACGATCGGGCTGTCGGCCACGTTACCGCCGGTGATGACCTGGCCGGCCGCGTTGTAGAGCGTGAGCGCGCCGCTCACGCTCGGGTCCGGCTCGAACGGCGGCGTGATGGTGGCGGCGAACGCGCTGCCCCCGCTCACGAGAACGCCGGCCGCGACGACCAGAGCGGCCGCCCCGACCATCAACGACCTCGAGCGAATGCCCACTTGGGGCTCCCTTCGGTGTGGAACCGGCCGGCGACGCCGGCCGGGGTTGCGATACGTGCGGTCGTGCCTGTTACTGGTGGTGCGACCGACGTCAGGCCGTGTGGCAGAGGCCGGCGTCGGCGTACTGGTAGGTGAAGCCGGCCGCGTCCTCGATCAGCGGCTGGGCGAGGAACGACTGCGACATGAACCCGCCCGGGGCGAACAGGTCCTTGTTCCACTTCGCGTTGATCTCGCTCTGGCGCACGACGATGTACACCGGGCGGGTCACGCTGAAGCCGGGGCCCAGCAGCTTCACCGGGTCGGTCGACGGGGCGGTGCCGCCGTTGAAGTAGCCGTTGTGGATCATGCCCTGGCGGGCCGTCGAGAACGGCGCGATGGCGTTCGCGTTGCTCTGGATGGCGGCCGGGTCGTGCTCCTCGGCCCGGGTCACGTCGGCCCGGACCTGGGCCTCGGTCAGACCGAGCTGCTGGATGAAGAACTGCTCGGTGCCCGAGGTCGACGGCGGCAGGACCGGCACGATCGCCGTGCTGGCCGCGCCGGACGGGCCGTTCCAGCCGGTGACCTGGCCCCAGGTGCGGATGGTGCCGGTCGCCGAGTAGATCTGGACCAGGTCGGCCTTGCTGATGCCGTTGGTGCCGGCGTTGGTCGCGGTCAGGTTCGACACGGCGATCTTCAGGCCGTCCAGCGCCATCTGGTAGCAGTGCAGGCCACCCCAGCCGTTGGCGACGGCCGCGTCGTCCTCGGCCTTCGACGGCGGGCGCGACATGCGGACGTACTGCACCTTGTGCGTCGCGCCCTTGTCGCTGTTGTTCAGGAAGCTGACGCCACCGCCGGTGCCGTTGGGCCGGGTCACCGGCACGGTGCCCGCCCGCAGCACGACGGTCGCGCCGTTGGTCAGCTTGCCGCTGGCGTCGCCGGTCGCGTCGAAGTTGATGACGCGGCCGCCGGAGGAGTTGTAGCCCGGGTTGCCCAGGTAGTCACCGTCGGCCAGGAAGTTGGCGGCGAACTGGATGGTGTCCGAGCCGACGCCGACGACGTCCACGGCCTCGGGCGCGTGGTCCGCGTGCGCCGCGGTGGCCTGGGTGAGCATGAGGGCCGTGACCCCCAGGATGCCGAGGCCGGCCTTGCTGAGTCTTCTCATTCCGAGCCCTTCTGCCTCACTGAAGCTGCGAGTTGCTGTCATTTCGCCTGCAGCCACGAATGGATGCGCAAGGGACGCTGGCAGTCCAGAACCAAATATCGGGAGTCGAATCATGAACGACGAATGAAGCATTTTCCGAGCGTTTGCCGGGGCAGCATCCACCGGCGTGGTCACCATTTCGGTCACCCCGCTGCCCGCATCATTCAGTTATCTATTTCGACTTTCCCCGGGCGACACACCAGGCTTTCACCAGGCCACGCGCCAGGCATTCTCCAGGCTTTCCCTAGGCCACGCGCCCGGCCGGATCGCGTCTCGCGGGCGAAGTCTCGGCGGGGCCCCGGGTCAGCCGTTCGACCGCCCGGGGCGCCTCTCGCAGCAGGCGGCGGCCATCCGTCAGCAGCGCCGCCGGCAGTGCGGCCAGGAACCGCCCGACGTTGTACTGGCACTCGCGGGCCCGCAGGTACGAGCGATGCGAGACCGCGACCGGCGAACCGTCGAGCTCGACCCGCCAGACCCAGTGCCCGCTGGTCCCGAGCGCGGTCGAGACCGCGTTGAGCCGGTCGGCCGCGCGCACCACGCCGAGCACGGCCTCGCGGCACTGTGCCTCGGAGTCGAAGGTGCGCTCCCCTCGGCCCAGGATCCGGTTGTTGGGCGAGCACAGCATCCATGCGGTTCGCTGTTGCCGGTCCGCAACAGACTCGTCATCGTCGGGTGTGACGATCGCCAGGAAAATGAACCGTGGCGGCAACATGTGGACATTCCTCCCCGAATGTTCCGTACCCGCGCGCCGGGCAGCTGTGGCTCCTACCGGCGCGCAGGCCACCGTGCTGACAGTCGATATCGGCGATGACGTGCCACGCGTTCCTGTACGCACGCCGGACATGCGGGAGATGAACATCAAGAAACGGCGAGTAATCCATTCATCGGGAATGGCTGACCGAACAGGCGATACCCAGTGCTACCTTAAGTGTGTCTTAGGTCGGGTGGGTGCCTGAATTCCACCTGAATGCCCGCTGCGAGCGAACCGCGAGCCGCCTGACGCACGCGATTGGTGCGCTGGCTCAGATGTCCGGGTCGACCTCGATGAGGACCTTGCCGACCGCGCCGGACTCGACGGCCGCGTGGGCGGCGGCGGTCTCCGGCAGCGAGTAGACGTGCAGGGGGACGCCGGCGTCGGCGCCGAAGCGCAGTCCGCCGCCGGCCAGGGCATCGTTGACGGCGGCGGCGCCGTCCGCGAGGGCCTCCGGGCGCACGGTGTACAGCAGGACGAACTGGTACCGCGCGTTGAGCACCATGTTGCGGCGCACGTCCAGGGCCAGCGGCCCGCCCCGCCCGTCGTTGGCGTAGACGGCGATGGTGCCGCCGGGGCGCAGCACGGCGAGGTTGAGCTCGGCGTTGTGGGCGGCGGCCACCTCCACGACGACGTCGGCCCCGCCGGGGAACGCGTCGCGGACCTGCTCGGCCGCGTCCGGGTCGGTGTAGCGGACCACCCGGCCGGCGCCGGCGGCCCGGGCCAGCGCCGCCTTCTCCGGCCCGCTGACCGTGGCCACGACCGACGCCCCGGCCCAGACGGCGAGCTGGATCGCGGCGTTGCCGACCGCGCCGGCGCCGCCGGCGACGAGCACGTTGACGCCGGCCAGCGCGCCCGGTGCGAGCCGCGCGGGGGCGCCGTCGTGCACGGTGAGCGCGCGGTGGGCGGTCAGCGCGGGCACCCCGAGGCACGCGCCGGCCGCGAAGCCGACCCCGTCGGGCAACGGCACCGCGCGCTCGGCCGGCACCACGGTGTACTGCTGCGCGGTGCCGCTGCCGGGGCGCTGGTAGGCGGCGAGCATGAGCCACACCCGGTCGCCCTCGGCCAGGCCGCGCACCCCCGGGCCGACCGCGTCGACGACGCCGGCCCCGTCCTGGTTGGGCACCGCGCCGCCGGCGGGCACGTCCGAGGTGGCCGTGGCGCCGGTGCGTTGCTTCCAGTCGGTGGGGTTGACGCCGGAGACGGCCACGCGCACGCGGACCTCGCCCGGGCCGGGATCGGTCACTTCGCGGGTGAGCTCCCGCAGTACCGATGCGTCGCCGAACTCGGTGTGCACGATCGCCCTGTTCGCGCGGGTCATGACTCAACCCTACGCATTAGGGGTGCGTTACGGGTGTCGGGCCGCTCGGAACCCGGCATACGGTGGCGGGACCGAGGGGCGTTAGGGGGCGTGCCGATGGCGTCCGGATCGCTGTACGCGGTGAGCGACCTGCACGTCGTCTACGCCGAGAACCGCCAGGTCGTCGAGGGGCTGCGGCCCGTGCGAGGGGACGACTGGCTCATCGTGGCCGGCGACGTCGGGGAGTTCTTCGCCGACATCGAGTGGGCGCTGACCCTGCTGCGGGACCGCTTCGCGCGGGTCATCTGGGCGCCCGGCAACCACGAGCTGTGGACGCCGCCCGACGACCCGGTGCGGCTGCGCGGGGTGGCCCGCTACGAGGCGCTGGTCGGGCTGTGCCGCCGGCTGGGCGTCCTCACCCCGGAGGACGACTACGCGGTCTGGGACGGCGCCGGCGGGCCGGTGACGATCGCGCCGCTGTTCACGCTGTACGACTACTCGTTCCGCGCCCCCGGGGTGCACACCAAGGAGGAGTCGCTGCGCCGCGCGCACGCCGCCGGGGTGGTCTGCACCGACGAGATGCTGCTGCACGCCGACCCCTACGCGGGTGCCGACGACTGGTGCCGGGCGCGGGTCGGGCTGACCGAGCGCCGGCTCGCCGCGTGCGACCCCGACCGGCCGACCGTGCTGGTGAACCACTACCCGCTCGTGCGCCGGCCGACCGACGTCCTGTACTACCCGGAGTTCGCCCAGTGGTGCGGCACCGAGCTGACCGCGGACTGGCATCTGCGCTTCCGGGCCGCCGCGGTGGTCTACGGCCACCTGCACATCCCCCGGACCACCTGGCACGACGGCGTGCGCTTCGAAGAGGTGTCGCTGGGCTACCCGCGCGAGTGGCGCCGGCGGGGGGTGCCGCGGCCGATGCGCGCGATCTTCCCTGCACTGGCCCGCGTCTAGTTTCCTCTGTTGCCTTAGGAGCCACCATGAGCCGGTCCGATCTCGTCGTGCGCAACTACTACACCGGCGAACTGCTGCACTTCCGTCACCAGGGCGCGCTCGACGGGCCGAAGACCTACGCCGAGGCGCTGCTGATCAGCGACCGGTTCGGGCCGCGGTCGGTGGAGTGGCTGGGCATCGGCGACTTCACCGGCGGCGGGGGCACCGACCTCGTCGCGGTGACGCCGGCCGGGCGGTGCGTGCTGTACCCGGGCACGCCCGGCCCAGGCGGCGGGCTCGTGCTGGACGGCCCCCTCGATCTGGGGTGCGACCTGTCCCGCGGGGCCTACCACTCGCTGGCCGTGGCCGACGTGGACGGCGACGGCCGGGTCGGGATCGTGGCCCGCCGGGCCGGCAGCCCCGTCGTCGACGTGCTGCGCACCGAGATCGTGGCCGGGCGGCCGCGGCTGCGGGCGCCCGAGGTGCTGGCCGAGGTGGCCCGCACCGACTACCTGATCGGCATGGCCGACGTGACCGGCGACGGGCGGCTCGACCTCGTCGTCAGCCGGGCCAACGGGCAGCTCGCGGCTTTCGAGCTCGGCCTCGCCGGAGACCCGCCGCGCTGGCACCCGGTCATCCAGGTGGCGGCCGGGCACCGGATCGTGGCGATCGCCGACGTGAGCGGCGACGGGCGGCCCGACATGCTGGCGGTGCGGGCGGACGGGACGCTGGTCGCCTACCCGCACGCCGGCGGTTTCCGGCCCGGGCACCCGCTGGCCACGTTCCTCTCCCCCGTGCCGCTCGGCGCGGGTTGGGGCGAGTTCGACATCATCAACTGAGCAACGTCAATTTCTTGTAAATATATAAGCGAATGATCATTCGGTGTTGCCATCGGGCCTTCACCGCTACTGAGCAGCGACTACAGTCCGATAGGGGAGCAGGGGTACGGGATAGGGGTTATCGGCGTAGGGGTGCCGTCGATAGGATCGATTCACACAATTCGTGAATTCGGAATCGACAGACCTGAGTCGGTACAACGGACATACAATGACACGGGGCTTGCGATTCTGCGTGGGGCGAATACGGGGCGCACGGATCGGAGGCCGCATATGCGGTATGAAATTCTCGGGCCGTTACGGATAACCAACGACGAGGGCACCCGGTCGATAGCCGCCCGCAAGATCGAGGTCCTGCTGGCCCTGCTGCTCATCCGCGCGAACCAGGTGGTGTCGACCGAGGAGGTCATCGCCGAGATCTGGGGCGGCTGCGCGCCGGACCGCGCGATCGCGGCGGTGCACGTGTACATCTCCAAGCTGCGCAAGATGCTGGGCCTCGACGCGCAGGGCGACAGCCCGATCGTGACCCGGCCGCCGGGTTACGTGTTCCGGCTGGGCGCGGCCGGGTTCGACGTTGACGACCTGCAGGCGCTCATGCGGGAGGGCCGGGCCCACCTGCGCGGCGGCCGGCACCGGCCGGCCGCGCACGCGTTCGGCGAGGCCCTGCGGCTGTGGCGCGGCCCGGTGCTCGGCGACGCGGTGAGCGGGCCGGTCACCACCAGCTTCGTGACGTGGCTGGAGGAGGCGCGGCTGGAGTGCATCGAGTCGCTCATCGACTCGCAGCTGCACCTGGGGATGCACCGGGAGCTGGTCGGCTGGCTGTTCACGCTCATCGGGGAGTACCCGCTGCGCGAGACGTTCTATCGCCAGCTGATGCTCGGGCTGTGCCGATCGGAGCGGCAGGCCGACGCCCTGCGGGTGTTCCACATCGCCCGCCGGACCCTCAACGAGGAATTGGGGCTGGAGCCCAGCCGGGCCCTGCAGCAATTGCACGAGGCAATTCTTCGGGCGGACGAGCGGCTTGAGGTCGACGCCGCCGCATAGCGGCGTAAGGCCGCCTTTAGAGGCGCGCGATACATCGATTACGGTTTATCACGTCGCCGGCAGTAGAGGGTTCGAGAACCGATGACCACGCTCACGCGCGAAACCGGGAGTCCCGCCCAGGAGCCGGGATCCCTCCTACTCGACCTGCACCGCTCCGGCCGCCTCGCCGGGGAGTTCCCCCGCATCGGCCGGCTGCTCGACGGGCTGTCCGGCGGCGAGCTGATGCGCGCCGGCACCCTGCTGTCGCGGCTGAGCGCCGAGGACGTGCTGGCGCAACACCCGGGCCTGCCGGCGCTGACCGTCGCGGTGACCGGGCACGGGACCCTGGCCGGCCTGGTGCCGGCGCTCACCGCGGAGCTGGCCCGGCACGGCGTGCTGTGCCGGGCCGTGGCCGGGCAGTTCGACGGCTACGTGCTCGACCTGGCCGAGCCGGGCAGCGCGCTGTACGCGGCCGAGCCCGACGTCGTGCTGTGCGTGCTCGACCCGGCCGTCGTCTTCGACGAGGTGCCGGTGCCGTGGCGGGTCGAGGACGTGGAGCGGGTCCTGGCCGAGAAGGTCGAGCTGCTGGCCGGGCTGGCCGCGACCTTCCAGCAGGCCCAGGGCGGAGTGCTGGTGCTCAACACGCTTCCGCTGCCCCGCGAGCTCACCGCGCAGCTGCTCGACCACCGGTCCCGGTCCCGGCTCGGCGCGGTCTGGCGGGAGGCCAACGCGCGGCTGCTGCGGCTGCCGGAGACCTTCCCGGGCCTGGTCGTGCTCGACCTCGACCCGCTGCTGAGCGGGCCGGTCGCGGTGAGCGAGCCGCGGCACCGGGTGTACGCCAAGGCGCACCTGTCGGCCGAGCTGCTGGTGGAGTACGCCCGCGAGGTCGGCCACCTGGCCCGGCACCTGGTCGGGCGGACCCGCAAGTGCCTGGCCCTGGACCTGGACAACACGACGTGGGGCGGCATCCTCGGCGAGGACGGCGCCGACGGCATCGAGGTGGCGGGCAGCTACCGGGGCGAGGCGTACAAGGCCTTCCAGCGGGTCGTCAAGCAGATCACGTCGCAGGGCGTGCTGCTCGCCGCAGTGAGCAAGAACGATGCCTCCGAGGTACGGTCGGTGCTGAGCGGGCATCCCGACATGACACTGCGGGAGGAGGACTTCGTGCGGGTGGTGGCCAACTGGCGACCGAAGCACGAAAACCTGGTCGAGCTGGCCACGGACCTCAACATCGGCCTGGACAGCGTCGTCTTCGTCGACGACAGCTCGTACGAGTGCGGCCTGATCCGGCAGGAGCTCCCCGAGGTCGCGGTGGTGGCGGTCGACGAGGATCCGGCGACGCACGTGCTCAAGCTGGTCCGCGACGGGTGGTTCGACACCCGGGAGCTGACCGACGAGGACCGGGTCCGCACCGACCGGTACCGCGAGGAGCTCGCCCGCAAGGACTTCCTCGACACCTTCGCCTCCCTCGACGACTACCTCGGCGCGCTCGGGCTGGAGGTCGACCTGCGCCCGATGGGCGAGGCCGACGTGGCGCGGGTGTCCCAGCTGACCCTGCGCACCAACCAGTTCCACCTCGCCGGCCAGCGGCTGCAGCCGGACGAGGTCCGCGCCCGGCTGGGCGACGCGGCCGCCCCGGTGCTCACCATCCGCTCGCGGGACCGCTTCGGCGACCACGGGCTGGTCGGCGCGATCATGACCCGGCGCGAGGGCGACCGGCTGCACATCGAGAACTTCCTGCTGAGCTGCCGGGTGTTCTCCCGCGGCATCGAGTCGAGCTGCCTGACCGAGGTGCTGCGGTGGGCCCGCGACAGCGGCGCGGCCGCGGTCACCGCCGACTACCGGGCGACCGCGCGCAACGGCAAGGTGGCCGACTTCTACCCGCGCAACGGGTTCGCGGCCGGCAGCCCCTTCCGGCACGACCTGGCCGTCATCCCCTCCCCCGCGGCGCACATCAAGCTGGCCGTGACGCTGCCGGCCGTGGTGATCAAGGAAGTCGTGGTCCAACCGGAAGTCGCGGTCAGACCGAAGGCGCCGGAGGCCCGGGACCGGCTGGAGCGGCTGCTCGACGAGGGGACGCTGACCGCGCTGCACGCCGACCCCGCCGAGGGCATCGTCACCGCGCGAGGGCGCATCGACGGCGTGAAGGTGGTCGCGTACTGCACCGACGCCACCAAGCGCGGCGGCGCCATCGGCCACGCGGCCGCCGAGCACATCGTCGAGGCGATCGACGCGGCCATGCGGGACCGCTGCCCGGTGGTGGGCCTGTGGCACTCGGCCGGCGCCAAGCTGACCGAGGGCATCCAGTCCATGGACGGCGTCGGCCGGATGTTCGCCGCGATGACCCGCGCCTCGGGCAAGGTGCCGCAGATCTCGGTCGTGCTCGGCCCGGCCGCCGGCGCCGCCGCCTACGGGCCCGCGCTCACCGACGTCGTCATCATGGCGCCGGCCGGGCGGCTCTTCATCACCGGCCCGGACGTCGTGCGCAGCGTCACCGGCGAGCAGATCGACATGGAGGGGCTCGGCGGCACCGAGGCACACGGCCGCCGCTCCGGCGTGGCCCACATCGTGGCCGATTCCGAGGACGACGCGCTGCGCCGGGCCCGCCGGCTGGTCGGGCTGTTGCAGCGGCCCGGCCGCTTCGCGCTGGACGGGCTGCGGGAGCCGGTCGACCTCGCCGCGCTGCTGCCCGGCCGGTCCCGCCGGGCCTACGACGTGCGCCCGCTGGTGCGGGCCATCCTGGACGGGCCGGACGAGTTCGAGGAGCTGCAGCCGAAGTGGGCCGCCGCCATGGTGACCGGCTTCGGCCGGCTGGGCGGGCGGACCGTGGGCGTGCTGGCCAACAACCCGCTGCGCCGGGGCGGCTGCCTGGACTCGCTGACCGCGGAGAAGGCGGCCCGGTTCGTGCGGATGAGCGACTCGTTCGGCGTGCCGCTGCTCGTCGTCGTGGACGTTCCGGGGTACCTCCCGGGCGTCAAGGAGGAGTGGGACGGGGTCGTCCGCCGGGGCGCCAAGCTGCTCTACGCCTTCGCCGAGTCGGTTGTGCCGCGGGTGACCCTGGTGACCCGCAAGTCCTACGGCGGCGCCTACATCGCCATGAACTCCCGGTCGCTGGGGGCGAGCGCGGTGCTGGCCTGGCCGCAGGCGGAGGTGGCCGTGATGGGCGCCGAGGCGGCCGTGCGGGTGCTGCACCGCAAGGCGCTGGCCGCGGCCGAGGGGCCGGCCCAGGCCGAGCTGCTGGCCCGGCTGATGGCCGAGCACGAGCGCACCTCGGGCGGCGTGGCCCGCGGCGTGGCGCTCGGCCTGGTCGACGAGGTGATCGATCCCGCCACCACCCGGCTGCGCGTCGCCGAGGCGCTCGCCGGCGCCCCGGCCGGCCGGGGTCACCACGGGAACATTCCGCTGTGACGGAGGCTTTGGTGCGATGACTTCGGCCCGTACGGGGGTGGGCATCCTTGTCGAACGCGAGGCGGAGCTGTCGGCGATGGCCGACCGGTTCGAGGAGGCGCTCGCCGGCCGGGGACAGCTGGTGCTGGTCTCCGGCCCGGTGGGCAGTGGCAAGACCGCGCTGCTGCAGGCCTTCGCCGATCACGAGGTGGGGTCGAGGGCCCGGGTGCTGCGGGCGGTCGGCTCCCGCGCCGAGCGGACCCTGTCCCTCGGCGTGGTGGGCCAGCTGTTCCGGCACGCCGACCTGAGCCCGGAGGGCAAGGAGCGCGTGTCGCGGCTGCTCGACGACGGGGCCTTCTCCTCGATGATCAACGACGGGGACGGCGAGACCGGCGGCGAGGTTTCCGCGCACGTCCTGCAGGGCCTGTGCCTGGCCATGCTGCAGCTGGCCGAGCAGCGCCCGCTCGTCGTGGCGCTGGACGACGTGCACTACATCGACGGTGCCTCGCTGCAGTGGCTGTCGTACCTGGTGCGCCGGCTGCGCCAGGCCCGGGTGCTGGTGGTGTGCAACGAGGCCACCCGGCTGGTCCCGGTGCACCCGGCCTTCCACGCCGAGCTGCTGCACGAGCCGCGCACCACGCGGATCAGGCTGGGGCCGCTGTCGCGGACCGGGGTGCAGCAGGTGCTGGCCCCGTCGCCGCGCACGGCGGCGACCCGCACGCTGGCCGCCGACTGCCACCGCATCACCGGCGGCAACCCGGCGCTGCTGCGCGGGCTGATCGCCGACTCGACCGGCGACCGCGGGGCCGCGCCCGGCCACCTGGTCGTCGGGGCCGGCTTCGCCCAGGCGCTGGTGATCTGCCTGTACCGCTGCGAGTTCACCCTCCTGAAGGTGGCCCGCGCGCTGGCCGTGCTGGACGAACCGGCCTCGATGCCGCTGCTGGGCCGGCTGGCCGACGTGGAGCCCGAGCTCGCCCAGCGTGCGGTCGAGGCGCTGAACGCGGGCGGCTTCCTCGACGACGGGCAGTTCCGCCACCCGGCCGCCCGGGCCGCGGTGCTCGACGGGATGGTGCCGGAGGAGCGCGCGGCCATGCACCTGCGGGCCGCGCGGCTGCTCAACAGCGACGCCGCACCGGCCGTCGTGGTGGCCCGGCACCTGCTGCTGGCCGACTTCGTCGAGGACCCGTGGATCCCGCCGGTGCTGCACGAAGCGGCCGACCACGCCCTGGCCATCGGCGACGTGAACGCCGCGATCAGCTTCCTGCGCCTGGCCCACCAGATCGGCGGCGACGAGGCGCAGCGGGCGGTGAGCGAGGCCGCGCTCGCCCGGGCCGAGTGGCGGCTCAACCCGCAGCGCACCGCCCGGCATCTGACCGACCTGGCCGGCTACGTGCGGGCCGGGCACCTCACCGGGCGCGACGCGCTGAGCGTGGTCGACTGGCTGCTGTGGTTCGGGCGGGTGGACAAGGCCGTGGCGCTGCTCGACGTCATCGGGCGCAACGCCGACCGGCTCGACGCCGAGGCGACCGAGGGCCTGAACCTGTCCCGGCTGTGGACCGCCTGCGCCTACCCGGGCGCGGGCCGCACGCACGACTGCCCGGCGACCGGCCCGGCGACTACCCGGCTGCAGGCCGGCTACCTGCTGGTCGAGGTGCTCACCAGCGGCCCGACGGCGCGCTGCGTGGCCGAGGCGGAGCAGATCCTGCACGGCAGCCGCCTCGACGAGCGCACCATCGGCCCGATCGGAGTGGCACTGGCCGCGCTGGTCTACGGCGACCGGCTCGGCATGGCCGCGCAGCGCTGCGACGCGTTGCTGCACGAGGCCGAGGGGCGCCGGGCGCCGACCTGGCACGCCGTGCTGGCAGCGCTGCGGGCCGAGATCGCGCTGCGCCAGGGCGACCTGCGCGTCGCCGAGGACTACGCGCGGGCCGCCCTTGCCGTCATCCCGCCCAAGGCCTGGGGCGTGGCGATCGGGGCGCCGCTGTCGACGCTGCTGCGCGCCTGCACCGCGATGGGCCGCTACGACGACGCCGTGACGCACCTGCGCATGCCGGTGCCCGACGCGCTGTTCCAGACCCCGATCGGGCTGCACTACCTGCAGGCGCGGGGCCGCTACTTCCGCACCACCGGCCGGCACTCGGCCGCCCTGGCCGACTTCCAGACCATCGGCGAGCTGATGACCGCCTGGGAGGCGGAGATCCCGGCATTCGTACCGTGGTGGGGCGAGGCCGCCGAGACGCACCTGGCCCTCGGCCGCCCCCGCGAGGCCCACGACCTGATCGTGGAGCAGCTGCGCCGGCTCCAGCCGGGGCACGTGCGGACGCGGGCGATCTCGCTGCGCATCCTGGCCGCGACGGGCGACCCGCGCCGCACCGAGCTGCTGCAGCGGGCGGTGACCGCGCTGCAGTCCTGCGGTGACCGGCTCGAGCTGGCCTACGCGCTCACCGACCTGAGCCAGGCCCAGCAGGACGAGGGCAACCTGGGGCAGGCCCGGGTCACCCGGCGGCGGGCCCGGGACCTGGCGAAGATGTGCGGGGCGTTCCTCGGCGGCCTGGACCCGGCGGCCGACCCGTTGGGCACCGCCCCGCCGGCCCCGCCCACCCCCGTCGAGGAGACGGTGAGCGAACTCAGCGACGCCGAGCGGCGGGTGGCGGTGCTGGCCGCGCAGGGGCACACCAACCGGCAGATCTCCGACAAGCTCTACGTCACCGTGAGCACCGTCGAGCAGCACCTGACCAGGGTGTACCGCAAGCTGAACATCAACAGCCGGGCCGACCTCCCGCTGCGGCTCACCTCCGACGTCGTGGGCTGGCCGCCCGGAGCGTAGCCAGGCGGCTACACATTGACGGCATTCGCTGTAGAATCGTCCCATCTTCGGCGGAATTCGGCCGTTCCGCCCAGTACATGACGCCGGGTAGCCCAAGGAGACGCGAGTGCCTGCCCTACTCTCCGGCCTCCTCGGAGCGGGCGACGACCGCCCCGACGCCATCCGGGTCGTGGACCGGCAGCTGTCCCGCGAGCAGCTGCTGCTGTGCGCGACCGCCCTGGCCGACGAGATCCGGGGCGCCGGCATGGTGGCCATCGACGCCACGCCGAGCATCGAGTCGGTGGTGGCCGTGGTGGCGGCGCTCATCGCCGGGGTGACGGCCGTGCCCGTGCCGGCCGAGGCCGACCTCCGCCAGCGCCAGCACATCCTCGGCGACTCCGGGGCCCGGGTGCTGCTGTCCACCCGGGCCGAGCCGATCGACCCCCGCATCCCGGCGGTCGCCGTCGACCTGCGCCGCCGCTCGGCCGGCAGCCACCCCGAGCCGCCGGCGTCCGGCCCCGCGCTGGTGCTCTACACCGGCGGCACCACCGGCGTGCCGAAGGGCGTGGTCATCTCCCGGGCCGCGCTGGCCGCCGAGATGGACGCGCTGGCCGACGCGTGGGCCTGGACGGCCGGCGACGTGGTCGTGCACGGGCTGTCGCTGTCCCGGCTGCAGGGCCTCGTGGCGGGGCTGCTCGGCCCGCTGCGGGTGGGCTGCCGCCTGCGCCACACCGGCCGGCCCGGCTCGAAGCACTACGCGGCCGCCGACGGCACCATGTACCTCGGCCTGCCCCAGATCTGGGCGCAGATCTGCGCCGACCCGGCCTCGGCCCGCGCCCTGCGCGGCGCCCGGCTGCTCGTCTCCGCCGACGCGGCCCTGCCGGTCACCGTCTTCAACCGGCTGGCCGCGCTGACCGGGCACCGGCCGGTGGAGGCCTACGGCATGACCGAGACGCTGGTGACCGTCGGCGGGCGGGCGCTGGGCGAGCGGCGGCCGGGCTTCGCCGGCACCCCGCTGCGGGGCGTGCAGACCCGCCTCGCGGCCGAGGACGGCACCACGATCCCGTGCGACGACCAGACCATCGGCGAGCTGTGCGTGCGCGGGCCGATGCTGTTCGGGGGGTACCTCAACCGCCCACCCGGCGACGCCGCCTACACGGCCGACGGGTGGTTCCGCACCGGCGACGCGGCGAGCATCGGGCCGGACGGCTGGCACCGCATCGTGGGGCGGGTACCGACCGACATCATCCTCACCGCCGGCGGGCTGCGCATCGGCGCCGGCGAGGTGGAGGACACCCTGCTGGCCCACCCGGCGGTGCGGGAGGCGGCGGTGGTGGGGGTGCCGCACCGCGACGGGGGCGCGCGGGTGGTCGCCTACGTGTGCGCCGAGGGGGTCGGGCCGCAGGAGCTCATCGACTTCGTGGCGCGGATGCTGGCCCCGCAGAAGCGGCCGAGCCAGGTGCGCATCGTGCCGGACCTGCCGCGCAACGCGATGGGCAAGGTGCAGAAGCACCTGCTGCGCGGCCGCTGAGCCTGCGCGGCCGCTGAGCCTGCGCGGCCGCTGAGCCCGCGCGGCCACTGAGCCCGCGCGGCCACTGAGCCCGCGCGGCCACTGAGCCCGCGCGGCCACTGAGCCCGCGCGGCCACTGAGCCCGCGCGGCCACTGAGCCCGCGCGGCCACTGAGCCCGCGGCCATTGAGCCCAGGCGGCCACTGAGCGCACGCCGCCACTGAGCCCGCGCGGCCACTGAGCCTGCGCGGGCGGCCCCGCCGCGGGCCGGCCTCCTCAGGCCTTGCTCGCGGCCGCGGCGGTCAGGTCATCGCGGATCAGCTGGATGAGCCGGGCGCTCTGGTCGACCAGGTAGAAGTGGCCGCCGGGGAACACGCGCAGGTCGAACGGGCCGGTGGTGTGGTCGGCCCAGGCCCGCGCCTCGGCGGCGGAGACCCGCGGGTCGCGGTCGCCGATGACGGCGGTGACCGGGCACGACAGCGCCTGGCCGGGCGTGTGCCGGTACGTCTCGATCGCCCGGTAGTCGTTGCGGATCGCCGGCATGATCATGGCGAGCGCGTCTGGGTCGTCGAGCAGCCCGCCGCCGGTGCCGTCCAGCTCGCGCAGCTCGGCGATGATGCTCTGCTCGCCCTGCTGGTGCAGGGCCTCCTCGCGGTACCGCGACGGCGCCCGCCGCCCCGAGGCGTAGAGGCGCAGCAGCGGCGCCCCGCCGGCCGCCTCGAAGCGCAGCGCCACCTCGTAGGCGAGCACCGCGCCCATGCTGTGCCCGAAGAAGGCGGTCGGCCGGTCGAGCAGCCCTTCGAGCGCGCCGAACGCGGCGTCGGCCAGGCGGCTGATGCTGTCGATGTTCGGCTCGGCCCGCCGGTCCTGGCGCCCGGGGTACTGCAGCGCGAAGACGTCGGTCGCGGGAGCCATCCGGGCCGAGACGGGGAAGAAGAAGCTCGCCGAGCCGCCGGCGTGCGCGAAGCACACCAGCCGGACGGCGGCCCCGGGCGCCGGGTGGAACCGCCGGATCCAGGTCTGCTGGGCGCTGGTCAGCTGGGTCATGACGTCGGCGTTCCTCTCCGCGGGCGGTGATACCTAGCATCGCCTCGGCGCCCGCCCCGGCATACCCGGAAACGGCCCCTATCGCTGCCGGTTAGGGGGCCGCTAAGGGTTGGCCGCCCCCTGGGCTGTGCATAACGTCACAGCTGCCGAGGGCGCCGCCGCCACCGCGGTCGGCCGCGCCACGGGCGAACCCAAGCCGCTGTCATGCCCCTCAAAGGAGGCCATGCGATGGTTCACGTCCCCGATCTCGACAACGACCCGGTGGAGCTCGTCGAGGCGATCCTGGAGGGCGGCCCGGCGCACTTCCCGGCCGAGCTGCGCGCCCGCCAGGTCCCGCACACCGACGAGAAGATCAAGGTGCCGCACCTCAACGGCTACGAGCACTTCGAGCGCGACCCGGCCGCCTGCCCGGTGGGCGTGCCGATCGTCTACCGCTGGACCGGCCGGACCCGCGTCGCGGAGTAAGCGCCGCTTAAGCGGGCCGGTCGATGGTGGGCGCCGGTACCCCTACCCCCGGAAGGGACAAGCTGGTGGACGTTGACGACTTCGTCGGCCTGCTCCGCGACGAGCTGAGCCTGGAGGTGTCCCGCGCGGACCTCGGGCGCCGGCTCGACGAGCTGCCCGGATGGGACTCCGTCCACCTGCTGTGGCTGCTGACCATCCTCGAGCAGCGCATCGGCCGGCCCATCTCCCTGCCGGAGCTGCTGGAGGCGCAGAGCCTGCAGGAGCTGCACGAGCGGGCCGCGGCATGAGCGGTCCGGAGCGGAGCGGAGGGGCCGCGAACAACAAGCACGGGGTTGGCTCAGGCCGTCGCCGGAGCGCAGCGGAGGTGACGGCATGAGCGGTCCGGAGCGGAGCGGAGGGGCCGCGAACAACAAGCACGGGGTTGGCTCAGGCCGTCGCCTGAGCGCAGCGGAGGTGACGGCATGAGCGGTCCGGAGCGGAGCGGAGGGGCCGCGAACAACAAGCACGGGGTTGGCTCAGGCCGTCGCCGGAGCGCAGCGGAGGTGACGGCATGAGCGTCGCCCCGCTCGCGCCGCAGCGCCGGCACACGCTGTTCTTCCTGGAGCAGGCCCGCGCGATCGCGCCGGTCTTCCTCGACACCGAGGTCGACATGGCCCGCGTGGTCGTGCACCGGGCCGCCGGACGGGCGGCCGGGCGGCCCGTCTCCCCCGTGACCTACCTGCTCTACTGCGCCGCCCGGGTGCTGGCCGCGCACCCCGAGGCCAACGCCGCGATCGGCGGCGGCCGGCGCCCGAAGGTGGCCCGCTACGAGCGGGTGGCCGGCAAGGTCACCTTCGACAAGACCCTCGACGGGCACCGCGTCGTGCTGACCACGGTCCTGCCCGACCTGGACGCCGCCCCGCTGGAGGACATCCAGCGGCGGCTGGAGCACTTCCGCGACGGCGACCCGGCGACGATGCCGGAGCTCGCCAAGGTGCGCGCCCTGCACCGGATGCCGATCGGGCTGGGCCGGCTGGCCGCGCGGATGGCCAACCGATCGCTGCGCCGCCGGGCCGAGCTGATGGGCACGTTCGCGGTCACCTCGCTCGGGCACCGCCCGGTGGACTCGTTCCACTCCGTCGGCGGCACCACCGTGACGCTCGGCATGGGGCGGATCCTCGACCGCCCGGTGGCCCGCGGCGGCGCGGTGGTCATCGCCCCGGTGATGCGGCTCAGCCTGGCCTTCGACCACCGCGTCATCGACGGCGCCGAGGCGGCCGACGTCCTGGCCGGCATCAAGGACTCGCTGGAGACGTTCGCGCCGGCCGAGGCGGCCGCGCCCGTCGAGGCGGGCGTCGCGGGATGAACGACGTCGCCGAGCTCAAGGAGTTCGCCGTCACCCACGCCCGCGCGCAGAACATCGCCGGCTACCGGGACGTGCTCGCCCGCGTCGACAACGACGAGGACGGCGCCGAGGGCTCGTGGGCGATCGAGTGGACGCGGGCCGGCGCGGCGCTGGAGGAGCGGGGCAAGCACCTGGAGGCCGCCCAGTGCTACAACATGGGCCGCTTCCCGTTCGTCGACGGCCCCGCCCGCTCCGACGCGCTACGGCGGTGCGTGGCCGCGTTCGACCGGTGGCGCGGGCCGGGCATCGAGCGGATCGCGGTCGACGGCGGGCAGGTCCACGGCTGGGCCGCCGGGCTGTCGGCCGCCAAGCCGCGCCCGCTGCTGGTGGTCACCGGCGGCATCGTGAGCATCAAGGAGCAGTGGGCGCCGATCCTCTCCGCGGTGACGCGCCTCGGGATGGCCGGCGTGGTCACCGAGATGCCGGGCGTCGGGGAGAACTCGTTGCCGTACACCCCGGACAGCTGGCGCATGCTGAGCGCCGTCCTCGACGCGGTGGCCGGCCGGGCCGACGTGTCGCGGACGTATGCGCTCGCCCTGAGCTTCAGCGGCCACCTCGCCATGCGCTGTGCCCTGGACGACCCGCGCATCCGCGGCATCGTGACCGCCGGCGCGCCGGTGCGCGGCTTCTTCACCGACCGCGCCTGGCTGCGCACGGTACCCCGGCTCACCATGGACACCCTGGCCCACCTGACCCGCACCGGGCGCGACGACGTCGCCGGGCAGCTGGACAAGTGGGCCCTCAGCGATGAGCAGCTGCGGGCGCTGGAGATTCCGGTGTACTACATGAAGAGCGCCCGCGACGAGATCATCCCGCCCGCCGAGGCCGAACTGGTCCGCTCCCGGGTCCGCGAGGCGCACCTGCTGGAGCACGACGACACCCACGGCTCCCCCGGCCACATCGCCGAGACCCGGCTGTGGTCGGTCTGGGCGGTGCTGCACGCGCGGCGGGCGCTCCCGGCGCAGCGGATGGCCCTGGGCGCCGCGCTGCGCCTGCTGCGGGCCCGCCCCCGCCGCCGATGACCGCGCTGCGGGATCTCCTGCCGGAAACGATCGCGGTCCGGGAGACGGCGGCGGACCTGTCCGAACCCCTGCTCCCGCAGGAGGAGCCGTTCGTCGCGCGGGCCGTCGACAAGCGCCGCCGCGAGTTCACCACCGTGCGCGCGTGCGCCCGCTCGGCCCTGGCCGGCCTGGGCGTGCCGCCGGTGCCCATCCTGCCCGGCGACCGCGGCGCGCCCGGCTGGCCGCCCGGGATCGTCGGCAGCATGACCCACTGCGACGGGTACCGCGCGGCCGCCGTGGCCCGGCGCGACGACATCCGTTCGATCGGCATCGACGCGGAGCCCGACGCGCCGCTGCCCGGCGGCGTGCTCGAGTCGGTGGCCCGGCCGGCCGAGCGGGACATGGTCCGCCGGCTCGCCGCCGAGCCGGCCGCGCACTGGGACCGGCTGTTGTTCAGCGCCAAGGAGTCCGTCTACAAGGCCTGGTTCCCGCTGACCGGCGCCTGGCTGGGCTTCGAGGACGCCGAGATCCTCATCGACCCGGCGGGGCGGACGTTCACCGCCCGGCTGCTGGTGCCGTGGCCGGCGCGGGACACCCCGCCGCTGCACCGGCTGGACGGCCGCTGGGTGCGCCGGGACGGGCTCGTGATCAGCGCAATCGTGGTGCCGGCCTAGGGCCGCGGAAAGGGTGACGACATGCAGGACGTATTGGACGCGATCCTCGCGGACCGGACCGGGGAGCTGGCCGGGATGCCCGTCCCGCCGACGTACCGGGGCATGGCGGTGCAGGCGGCTGAGCAGGACATGTTCGCCGGCATGGCCACGCGGGACAAGGACCCGCGCAAGTCGCTGCGCATGGTCGAGGCGCGCACGCCGGAGGTCGGGCCGGGCGAGGCGCTCGTCGCCGTGATGGCCTCGGCGATCAACTACAACACGGTGTGGACGTCCATCTTCGAGCCCGTCTCGACGTTCTCCTTCCTGCGCCGGTACGGCAGAACCTCGCCCCTGGCCGCCCGGCACGACCTGCCGTACCACGTCGTCGGCTCCGACCTCGCCGGCGTAGTGCTGCGCACCGGGCCGGGCGTGCACCTGTGGAAGCCCGGGCAGGAGGTGGTCGCCCACTGCCTCTCGGTGGAGCTGGAGGACCCGGCCGGGCACGACGACACCCTGCTGGACCCGCAGCAGCGCATCTGGGGGTACGAGACCAACTTCGGCGGCCTGGCCGAGCTCGCGCTGGTGAAGACCAACCAGCTGATGCCCAAGCCCGCGCACCTGTCGTGGGAGGAGGCGGCCGCGCCCGGGCTGGTCAACTCGACCGCCTATCGGCAGCTGGTCTCCAAGAACGGGGCCCGTATGAAGCAGGGCGACCACATCCTGATCTGGGGCGCCAGCGGCGGCCTCGGCTCGTACGCGACCCAGCTCGCCCTCAACGGCGGCGCCGTGCCGATCTGCGTGGTCTCCTCCGCCGCCAAGGCCGAGCTGTGCCGGCGGATGGGCGCCGAGCTCGTCATCGACCGCACCGCCGGGGACTTCCGGTTCTGGGAGGACGAGCACACCCCGAGCATTGCCGGATGGCGCCGCTTCGGGCAGGCCATCCGCGAGCTCACCGGCGGCCACGACCCGGACATCGTCTTCGAGCACCCGGGCCGGGACACGTTCGGCGCCAGCGTCTACGTGGCCCGCCGCGGCGGCACCGTCGTCACCTGCGCCTCCACGACCGGCTACCAGCACCACTTCGACAACCGGTACCTGTGGATGCACGTCAAGCGGATCATCGGCTCGCACTTCGCCAACTACGCCGAGGCGGCCGCGGCCAACCGGCTCATCGCGCGCGGGGCGATCCATCCGACACTGTCGCGCACGTACCCGCTCGCGGAGGCCGGCCAGGCCGCGCACGACGTGCACCAGAACCGCCACCAGGGCAAGGTCGGCGTGCTGTGCCTGGCGCCGCAGGAGGGCCTCGGCGTGCGCGACCCGGAGCTGCGCGCCCGCCACCTCCGGAGCATCAACCGGTTCCGCTCCGACGCCTCCGCGGCGCAAGGGCCGCTTTAGCGGACTGGCCAAGCATGACCTTCGCAGTTGTGCCGGCCGTTCGGGCCGGTACGACCCGACCAGAAGGGAAGGCCTTCATGCGCCTCGGCAAACCGAGCCGCCCGCTCGCCCTGTCCGCCGCCGTGGTGACCGTCAGCGCGATCGGTGGCGTCGCCTTCGCCGCCTCTTCCGCCGAGGCCACGGCGACGGGGGCCGGACACGGCAAGTACGGCTGCACGACCATCGACTACTTCGAGCGCACCGACAAGCACGACGCCAACAAGCCCCTGCCGGACCCGCGCAACGTCCCGGTCGGCCTGCAGCTGACCTACTTCGACTCGGTCTACGACCCGTCCGGCACGACGAAGGTCGGCGACGCGGCCGGGGTCAACAGCATGGTCGAGAAGCGGGCGTCGGACGGGCACATCATCCAGTACGTCACGCAGCAGTACACCTTCGCCGACGGCAGCCTCGTCGCCTCCGGGTCGATGGACCGCAGCGACGTCATCGGCCAGAAGTGGGTCGGCACCCCGGTCTACGGCACCGCCGGCCGTTACCTGGGTCTGGCCGGCACGTGGACGTGGCGCCTGGTCGACCTGACCGACCCGACGGCGCCCGCCGTCGTCAAGTTCACCCTCTGCGGACGCATGTAGTTCGTTTTGTGACCGTGGGCGTTCGCCGCGGCACGTTGCAGCGAGGAGGCACGCGAGGCCCATGAGCAGCGAGCCCGAGCGGAACCCCGCGGACCGCTACCGGCGGCAGGCCGACCCGATCGCCGTGGTCGGCCTGTCCTGCCGACTGCCCCAGGCACCCGACCCGGAGGCGTTCTGGCGGCTGCTGCGCGACGGCGTCGACGCGATCACCGAAGCGCCCGCCGGCCGGTGGGACGGCGCCACGGTCCGCCGCGGCGGCTTCCTGGACCGCATCGACGGCTTCGACGCGGACTTCTTCCGCATCGCGCCGCGCGAGGCCGTGGCCATGGACCCCCAGCAGCGGCTCCTGCTGGAGCTGGCCTGGGAGGCGCTGGAGGACGCCGCGATCGTGCCGGCCGCCCTCGGTGGCAGCCGCACGGGCGTCTTCGTCGGGGCGATCGCCTGGGACTACGCCACGCTGTCGCAGCGCGAGGGCCTGCGGGGCATCACGCCGCACACGATGACCGGGCTGCACCGCGGCATGCTGGCCAACCGGTTGTCGTACCTCTTCGGCCTGCACGGCCCGAGCCTGACCGTCGACGCCGCCCAGTCCTCGTCGCTGGTCGCGGTGCACCTGGCCTGCGAGAGCCTGCGCAGCGGGGAGTCGGACGTCGCCCTGGCCGGCGGCGTGAACCTCAACCTCGTCGCGGACGCCACGGTCGGCGTGGAGCGCTTCGGCGGGCTGTCGCCGGACGGGCGCTGCTTCACCTTCGACGCCCGGGCCAACGGCTACGTGCGCGGCGAGGGCGGCGGCCTGGTCGTGCTGAAGCCCCTTGCCGACGCCGTGGCGGCCGGCGACCGGATCTACTGCGTCATCCGCGGCAACGCGGTCAACAACGACGGCGCCACCGACGGCTTCACCGTCCCCAGCCCCGATGCCCAGGCCGCGGTACTGCGCAGCGCCTACGACCGCGCCGGCGTCGCACCGGCCGACGTGCAGTACGTCGAGCTGCACGGCACGGGCACCCGCGTCGGCGACCCGATCGAGGCGGCGGCCCTGGGCGCCACGCTGGGCGCGGGCCGGGGCGAGGCGGACGCGCTGCTGGTCGGCTCGGCCAAGACCAACGTCGGGCACCTGGAGGGCGCGGCCGGCATCGTCGGCCTGCTCAAGGCGGCGCTGAGCATCAGCCATCGGGAGCTGCCGCCGTCGCTGCACTACGACACGCCCAACCCGGCGATCCCGCTGTCCGCGCTGGGCCTGCGGGTGCGCACCGCGCACGGACCGTGGCCCCGGCCCGGCGGAGCGCTGCTGGCCGGCGTGAGCTCCTTCGGCATGGGCGGCACGAACTGCCATCTCGTGCTGTCCTCGTTCGACGGCCCGCCCACCGCGTCCCCTGACCCGGCCGCGCCGCCCGCGCTGGCCCTGGTCCTGTCGGCGCGCGACGCCGAGGCGCTGCGCGGGCAGGGCGCCCGGCTGGCCGGGCACCTCGCCGAGCGGCCGGACCTCGACCTCGCCGGCGTGGCCCGGTCCCTGGTCGCGTCCCGCACGCTCTTCGCCGACCGGGCCGTCGTCGTCGGCGCCGGCCGCGAGGACGCGCTGCGCGGGCTGGCCGCGCTGGCCTCCGGCGAACCGGCGACCCAGCTGGTGCAGGGCCGCGCGACCGGCGGCGGGCTGGCCGTGCTCTTCCCCGGCCTGGGCAGCCAGCGCGACGGCATGGGCCGCGAGCTGTACGAGGCGTACCCGGCCTTCGCCGCCGCCCTCGACGACGTCTGCGCGCACCTCGACCCGCTGCTGGACCTCCCGCTGCGACGGCTGCTGTGGGGCGGCTCCCCGCTGCTGCACGAGACGCCGTACACGCAGCCGGCCGTGTTCGCGCTCGAGGTGGCGCTGTTCCGGCTGGTCGAGTCGTTCGGGGTGCGGCCGGACCGGCTGATCGGCCACTCGGCCGGCGAGGTGGCCGTCGCGCACGCGGCCGGCGTGCTAGACCTCGCCGACGCCTGCACCCTCATCGCGGCCCGCGGCCGGCTCATGGGCACGCTGCCGACCGGCGGCGCGATGATCGCCGTGCAGGCCACCGAGGAGGAGGTCGCCGCCGCGATCGCCGAGCACGGCGGCGCGGTGAGCATCGGCGGCGTGAACGCCCCGCAGTCGGTGGTCATCTCCGGCGACGCGGACGCGGCCGAGGAGATCGCCGCCGGGTTCGCCGCCGAGGGCCGGCGCACCAAGCGGATCCGGGTGACGGTGGCCGGGCACTCGCCGCACACCGACGGGATGCTGGCGGAGTACCGGCGGGTGGCGGAGGGGCTGACCTTCCGGCCGCCGGCCATCCAGGTGGTCTCGACCGTCACCGGCGGTCCGGCCGGGGCCGAGCAGCTGTGCACCCCGGAGCACTGGGTGGCCAACGTCCGCGGCACGGTGCGGTTCCACGACTGCCTGCGGTGGATGGAGGCGGCGGGCACGGCGGCGTACCTCGAGCTCGGGCCGGACGGCGCGCTGAGCGCGATGGCCCGCGACGGCCTGACCGGCACCCCGGCGATCGCCGCGGCCATGCGCCCGGACCGCCCCGAGCCCGTGACCCTGCTGGCCGCGCTCGGGCACCTCCACGCGCACGGCGTGCCGGTCGACTGGGCCGCGGTCAACGGCGGCGGCCCGGCCCCGCGGGCTCCCCTGCCCACGTACGCGTTCCAGCGCCGCCGGTACTGGCTCGGCGACGCGCCCGCCGCCGCGGACGCTCCGGCCGCCGCGGACGCTCCGGCCGCCTCGGACGCGCCGGTGCGACCGGCGGCGGAAGACCTCGACGCGCTGGCCACGGTCCGCGCGCACGTGGCCGTCACCTTGGGGCACGACTCGGCCGGCCGGGTGGACATTGCGCTGCCGTTCCGGGACCTCGGCTTCGACTCGCTGACCGCGGTCGAGCTGGTCACCCGGCTGCGTGCCGCGACCGGCCTGCCACTGACGGCCACGGCGCTGTTCGACCATCCGACCCCCGAGGCGCTCGCCGGCCACGTGCGCGACCTGCTGGCCGGCGCTGCCAACCGCCCGGCGCCGGTCGCGGTGGCGGCGGTCCCGACCGGCGAGCCGATCGCGATCGTCGGCATGGCCTGCCGCTTTCCCGGCGACGTACGCTCCCCGGAGGACCTCTGGCGGCTGGTCTCCGGCGGCGCCGACGCGATCGGCCCGTTTCCCGCCAACCGCGGCTGGGACCTCGACGCGCTGCGGGACTCCTGCGCCACCGACCGCGGCGGCTTCCTCTACGACGCCGACGGCTTCGACCCCGCCTTCTTCGGCATCAGCCCGCGCGAGGCGGCGGCGATGGACCCACAGCAGCGGGTCGTGCTGGAGACCGCGTGGGAGGCCTTCGAGCGGGCCGGGATCGACCCCGCGACGCTGCGCGGCCGCCCGGCCGGGGTCTTCGTCGGCACGATCCCGCAGGAGTACGGCCCGAGGCTGCACGAGGGCGCGCCGGGCGCCGACGGCTACCTCCTCACCGGCAACACGACGAGCGTGGTCTCCGGCCGCGTCGCCTACAGCTTCGGCCTGCAGGGCCCGGCGGTCACGGTCGACACCGCCTGCTCGTCCTCGCTGGTCGCCCTGCACCTGGCCGCCCAGTCGCTGCGTCAGGGCGAGTGCGAGGTGGCGCTGGCCGGCGGCGTGACGGTGATGGCCGCCCCGGGCCTGTTCACCGAGTTCACCCGGCAGGGCGGCCTGGCGCCGGACGGCCGCTGCAAGCCCTTCGCCGCCGCGGCCGACGGCACCGCCTGGAGCGAGGGCGCCGGCCTGCTGGTCCTGCAGCGCCTGTCCGACGCCCGCCGGGCCGGCCGCACGATCCTGGCGGTGCTGCGCGGGTCGGCCGTCAACCAGGACGGCGCCTCCAACGGCCTCACCGCCCCCAACGGCCCCTCCCAGCAACGCGTCATCAACCAGGCCCTCGCCAACGCCGGCCTCCGCCCGTCCGACGTCGACGCCGTCGAGGCACACGGCACCGGCACCACCCTCGGCGACCCCATCGAGGCCCAAGCCCTCCTGGCCACCTACGGCCAGGACCGCACCGAACCACTCCACCTCGGCTCGATCAAGTCGAACATCGGCCACACCCAGGCCGCCGCGGGCGTGGCCGGGGTCATCAAGATGGTCATGGCCCTGCGCCACGACCTGCTGCCCGCCCAGCTGCACACCGACGCGCCCAGCCCGCACGTCGACTGGTCGGCCGGGAGCGTGTCCCTGCTGACCGAGCCGGTGCCGTGGCCCGCCGACGGCGACCGCCCGCGCCGCGCCGGGGTCTCGTCGTTCGGCATCAGCGGCACCAACGCCCACGTCATCATCGAGGAGCCCCCGCCGTCCGATGCCGCGGCGCGTTCCGAGGGCCCGTTCCCGTGGTTCCTGTCGGCCCGCACCGAACCCGCCCTGCGCTCACTGGCCCGCCAGCTCGCGCCGGTGGACGTCGACCCCGCCGACGCGGCTCGCACCCTGGCCCAGCGGGCGCGCCTGGAGCACCGGGCCGTGGTCATCGGCGACGACCTGGACGAGCTGCGCTTCGGTGTCGACGCGCTCGCTTCCGGCCGGTCGGCGCCGAACCTCATCCAGGGAGCGGCCGCCCCGGCCGGCAAGACGGTCTTCGTCTTCCCCGGCCAGGGATCCCAGTGGTCCGGCATGGCCGCAGACCTGCTGGAGACCTCCCCGGTCTTCGCCGCCGCGTACCGAGCCTGCGCCGAAGCCCTCGCCCCCTACGTGACCATCTCGCTCGACGCCACCGAACCGGTCGACGTCGTCCAACCCACGTTGTTCGCGGTCATGGTCAGCCTCGCCCGGCTCTGGCAGGCCCACGGAGTCGAACCCGACGCGGTCATCGGCCACTCACAAGGCGAGATCGCGGCCGCACACATCGCCGGTGCGCTGACCCTCGACGACGCCGCACGAGTCGTCGCGCTCCGGGCCCGCGCGTTGACCCGGCTCGCCGGAACCGGCGGCATGCAGTCCATCCAACTTCCCGCCGACCAGGTCGAGCTGCCCGACGGGGCCTGGATCGCCGCGTACAACAGCCCGACCACCACCGTCGTCGCCGGGACACTCGAAGCCCTCGACCAAATGCCCGGACGCCGCATCGACGTCGACTACGCCTCACACACCCCACACGTCGAAGCGCTCCGCGACCAGATCCTCGCCGACCTCGCCGACATCACACCGCAGACCGGGAACATACCGTTCTACTCGACACTCAGCGGCGAACCGACCGACCATCTCCTGCTCGACGCCGACTACTGGTACGACAACCTCAGACACCCCGTCCGGTTCCGCGACACCCTCGAAGCACTCACCGGACACACCATCTTCGTCGAAGTCAGCCCGCACCCGGTGCTCACCATCGGAGTCAGCGAAACGCTTCCCGACGCACGAGCCATACCAACACTCCGACGCAACGAACCCGGACTCCGGCAGTTCCGCACCTCACTCGGGCACGCCGACATCGCCGGACTCAAGGTCGACTGGCGGGTTGGCGGGGCGCATACCGAGCTGCCGGGGTATCCGTTCGAGCATCGGCGGTACTGGCTCAACGCCTCGACCACCGCCGGGCACCATCCCCTGCTCGGGGTGGCGACCGAGATCGCGGACCAGCAGCAGACCGTGTTCGCGGCCAGGGTGTCGCTCGACAACCTTCCATGGCTGGCCGACCACGCCGTCGACGAGACCGTGCTGCTGCCGGGGGCCGCGTTCGCCGAGCTCGCCCTCGCCGCCGCCGAGCAGACCGGCCACGCCCGGGTCGCCGACCTCACCCTGGAGGCGCCACTGGTGCTGCCGGACCGCGGCGCGGTGCGGCTGCAGGTCATCGTCGAGGACGCGGGGCGCTTCAGCATCCACGGGCGGCCCGACGGCGCCGACGACTGGACCACGCACGCGACCGGGACGCTCGACGCCGCACCGGCGGGCGCCGGGGAGCCACTCGGCGAGTGGCCGCCGCCGGGAGCGGTGCCGGTGCCCGTGGACGACCTCTACGACCGGCTGGCCGCCGCCGGGTACGGCTACGGCCCGGTCTTCCAGGGCCTGCGGGCAGCCTGGCGGCTGGGCGACGAGGTCTACGCCGAGGTGAGCCTCCCGGCCGAGGCCTCGACCGGCGGCTTCGGCATCCACCCGGCGCTCCTGGACGCCGCGCTCCACGCGGTCGTCGGCGTCATGTGGGAGCCGGACCGCGCGCTGCTGCCCTTCGCCTGGTCCGGCCTGCGGCGGCACGGGACTGCCGGGTCACGGCTGCGGGCCCGGCTCGCGCCGGCCGGGCCGAACGCGGTCGCCCTGACGCTCGCCGACCCGGACGGCACACCGGTGCTGAGCCTGGCGTCGCTGGCCCTGCGGCCGGCCGGTGCCGGGGCGCCGCCGCTGTACCGCGTGGAGTGGACGCCCGTGCCGCCCGGCGACGCGCCGGAGCCGGACCTGGTGGTCGCGACCCCCGACGCGCTGCCGGCCGCCCGCGACCTGGTGGTCGCGGCTCCCGACTCGCTGCCGGCCGCGCTCGAGGTGGTGCGGGCGTGGCTGGCCGACGACGCCAATGCCGAGCGCCGCCTGGCCGTGGTGACCCGGCGGGCGGTCGCCCTGGACGGCCCGCCCGACCTGCGGCTGGCCCCGATCTGGGGCCTGGTCCGCTCGGCCCAGACCGAGCACCCGGGCCGCATCGTGCTGGTCGACCTGGACGACTCCGAGCTGCCACCGCTGCCGCCGGGCGAGCCCCAGGTGGCGGTCCGCGGCGGCTCGGCGTACGTGCCCCGGTTGGCCCGAGTGGCCGGCGACGCCGCGCCGGGCGTGCCGATCGGGTCCCGCGGCACGGTACTGATCACCGGGGGCACCGGCACGCTGGGTGGCCTGCTGGCGCGGCATCTCGTGGCGGTACACGGCGTCCGGCGCCTCCTGCTGACCAGCCGCCGGGGGCCGGACGCGCCCGGGGCCGAGCGGCTGCGAGCCGAGCTGGCCGCGCTCGGGGCGGACGTCACGGTGGCGGCGTGCGACGTGGGCGACCGCGCGGCGCTCGCCGCGCTGCTGGACGCGCACCCGGTCTCGGCGGTCGTGCACGCGGCCGGGGTGCTGGACGACGCGCCGTTCGGCAGCCTCACCCCGCAGCGGCTCGAAACCGTGCTGCGGCCCAAGGCCGAGGCCGCCCGGCACCTGCACGAGCTGGCCGGGGAGCTCGACCACTTCATCCTCTTCTCCTCGGCGGCCGGCACGCTCGGCACCGCGGGGCAGGCGGGCTACGCCGCCGCCAACGCGTACCTCGACGCCCTCGCCGAGCACCGCCGGGCCCTCGGACACCCGGCCGTGTCGCTGGCGTGGGGGCTGTGGGCGCCGGACAGCGGCCTGACCGGGCGGCTGAGCGACGCCGACCGGGCGCGGCTGGGACGGGCCGGCGTCGCGCCGCTGCCCGCGGAGCAGGGGCTCGCCCTGTTCGACGCCGCGCTCCAGTCCGGCGCCGCGGTGACCGTGCCGATGCGGCTGGACCTGCCGGCGCTGCGGGCGCAGGCCGCGGCCGGTGCGCTGCCGCCGCTGATGCGCGGGCTGGTGCGCGCGCCCGCGCGGTGGGCGGCCGAGGCCGGCGACGGCGGCTCGTCCTGGGCCCGGGTGCTGTCGGCGCTGCCGCCCGCGGACCGGGAGCGGCAGGTGCTCGCGCTGGTGCGGGCCCAGGCCGCGACCGTGCTCGGGCTGGCCGGCGAGGAGGCCGTGCCGGAGCCGCGCCCCTTCAAGGAGCTGGGCTTCGACTCGCTGACCGCGGTCGAGCTGCGCGGGCGGCTCGCGGCGGCCACCGGGCTGCGGCTGCCGGCCACGCTCGTCTTCGACTATCCGACGCCGCTGGCGCTGTCCGCGTTCATGGTCGAGCAGATCGCCGGGGCCGCGCCCGCGCCGGTGGCCGCCCGGGCCCGCACCGCGCTCGACGAGCCGATCGCCATTGTGGCCATGGCCTGCCGGTACCCCGGCGGCGTCCGCACCCCGGAGGACCTCTGGCGCCTGGTCGACTCCGGCGGCGACGCGATCGGCGAGTTCCCCTCCGATCGCGGCTGGGACCTGGACCGGCTCTACGATCCCGACCCCGACCACCCGGGCACGCTGTACGCCCGGGCGGGTGGCTTCCTGCACGACGCGGCCGCGTTCGACGCCGGCTTCTTCGGGCTGAGCCCGCGCGAGGCGCAGGCGACCGACCCGCAGCACCGGCTGCTGCTGGAGACGGCGTGGGAGGCCTTCGAGCGGGCCGGGATCGATCCCGCCTCGCTGCGCCGCACCCCGACCGGCGTCTTCACCGGCGTGATCTACCAGGACTACGGCCAGCGGCTGCTGGACCGGCCGGGCGACGGCTACGAGGGGTACCTGCCCACCGGCGGCACCGGCAGCGTCGCGTCCGGGCGGCTGGCGTACACGTTCGGCCTCGAGGGGCCGGCCGTCACCATCGACACCGCCTGCTCGTCCTCGCTGGTCGCCCTGCACCTGGCCGCCCAGTCGCTGCGCCAGGGCGAGTGCGACCTGGCGCTGGCCGGCGGCGTCACGGTCATGGCCACCCCGGGCATGTTCATCGCCTTCTCCCGCCAGCGCGGCCTGGCCCCCGACGGCCGCTGCAAGCCTTTCGGCGCCGGCGCGGACGGCACCGGCTGGGCCGAGGGCGCCGGCCTGCTCCTCCTGCAGCGCCTCTCCGACGCCCGGCGCGCCGGCCACCCGATTCTCGCCGTGCTCCGCGGCTCGGCCGTCAACCAGGACGGCGCCTCCAACGGCCTGACCGCCCCCAACGGCCCCTCCCAGCAGCGCGTCATCGCCCAGGCCCTCGCCAACGCCGGCCTCCAGCCGTCCGACGTCGACGCCGTCGAGGCACACGGCACCGGCACCACCCTGGGCGACCCCATCGAGGCGCAGGCCCTCCTGGCCACCTACGGCCAGCGCTCGGGCAACGAACCCCTCCGGCTCGGCTCGCTCAAGTCCAACCTCGGACACACGCAGGCCGCCGCCGGCGTCGGCGGCGTCATCAAGATGGTCATGGCGCTGCGCCACGAGAGCCTGCCGAGGACGCTGCACGCCGACGAGCCGACCCCGCACGTCGACTGGTCCGCCGGGCACGTGTCCCTGCTGACCGAGCCGGTGCCGTGGCCCGCCGACGGCGACCGCCCGCGGCGAGCCGGTGTCTCGGCCTTCGGCATCAGCGGCACCAACGCCCACGTCATCATCGAGGAACCCCCGGCGCCGGATGCCGCGGCGTCGTTCGAGGGCCCGTTCCCCTGGCTCCTGTCGGCCCGCACCGAACCCGCCCTGCGCGCCTCGGCCCGGCAACTCTGCGAAACGGACGCCGACCCGGCCGATGCGGCGCACACCCTGGCCAAGCGGGGACGCCTCGAACACCGGGCCGTGGTCATCGGCGACGACCTGGACGAGCTGCGTTCGGGTCTACGCGCGCTCGGCTCCGGCCAACCGGCACCCAACGTCGTCCAGGGAGTGGCGGCACCCTCCGGCAAAACCGTCTTCGTCTTCCCCGGCCAGGGATCCCAGTGGTCCGGCATGGCCGCAGACCTGCTGGAGACCTCCCCGGTCTTCGCCGCCGCGTACCGAGCCTGCGCCGAAGCCCTCGCCCCCTACGTCACCATCTCGCTCGACGCCACCGAACCCGTCGACGTCGTCCAGCCGACGTTGTTCGCGGTCATGGTCAGCCTTGCCCGGCTCTGGCAAGCCCACGGAATCGAACCCGACGCCGTCATCGGCCACTCACAAGGCGAAATCGCCGCCGCACACATCGCCGGCGCGCTCACCCTCGACGACGCCGCACGAGTCGTCGCACTCCGCGCCCGCGCGTTGACCCGGCTCGCCGGAACCGGCGGCATGCAGTCCATCCAACTTCCCGCCGACCAGGTCAAGCTGCCCGACGGGGCCTGGATCGCCGCGTACAACAGCCCGACCACCACCGTCGTCGCCGGGACACTCGAAGCCCTCGACCAAATGCCCGGACGCCGCATCGACGTCGACTACGCCTCACACACCCCACACGTCGAAGCACTCCGCGACCAGATCCTCACCGACCTCACCGACATCACACCCCAGACCGGCAACATACCGATCTACTCGACACTCACCGGCGAACCCATCGACCATCTCCTGCTCGACGCCGACTACTGGTACGACAACCTCAGACACCCCGTCCGGTTCCGCGACACCCTCGAAGCACTCACCGGACACACCATCTTCGTCGAAGTCAGCCCACACCCCGTGCTCACCATCGGAGTCAGCGAAACGCTTCCCGACGCACGAGCCATACCAACACTCCGACGCAACGAACCCGGACTCCGGCAGTTCCGCACCTCACTCGGGCACGCCGACATCGCCGGACTCAAGGTCGACTGGCGGGTTGGCGGGGCGCATACCGAGCTGCCGGGGTATCCGTTCGAGTACCGGCGGTACTGGCTCAACGCCTCCGCCGGGGCCGGGGACTCCGGGCATCCGCTGCTCGGGGCGGGCGACCAGATCGCGGAGCAGCGCCAGACCGTGTTCACCAGCGTCGTGTCGCTCGGCCGCCACCCGTGGCTGGGCGACCATGCGGTGCACGGGACGGCGCTGCTGCCGGGGGCCGCGTTCACCGAGCTGGCCCTCGCGGCGGGGGCGCGCGCCGGGCGGGATCGGGTCGACGAGCTGACCCTGCACGCCCCGCTCACGCTGCCCGAGCAGGCCCCGGTACGGCTCCAGGTCATCCTCGGCGACGACGGGCAGGTCGAGATCTTCTCGCGGCCGGACGGCGACGACCACGCCTTCTGGACCCGGCACGCCAGCGGGCTCCTGGGCGAAGGGGCAGCCGAACCGGAGCCGTGGGCCGGCGCCTGGCCGCCCGCCGGGGAGGCGGTCGAGCTGGACGAGCTGTACGAGCGGCTGGCCGACCGCGGGTACGGGTACGGGGAGACGTTCCAGGGACTGCGGGCGGCCTGGCGGGCCGGGGACGTGGTGCACGCCGAGGTGCGGTTGCCCGAGGGCCTGGACGCCGGCGGGTACGGGCTGCACCCCGCCCTCCTCGACGCCGCCCTCCACGTCGTGCACCTCGACCGGGCCGACGACGGCGGGGTGGACCTGCCGTTCGCGTGGGGCGGCGTGGTGCTGCACGCGCGCGGGGCCACCTCGCTGCGGGTGCGGCTGGCCCGCAACGCCGACGGCACCGTCACGCTCGACCTCGCCGACGGCGACGGGCGGCCGGTGGCGACGGTCGGGTCGCTCGCGGTGCGGGCGGTCGACGCCGGGCGGCTGGGCCTCGCCGGGGACCCGCACCGGGACGCGCTCTTCGGCGTGGACTGGGAGCCGGTGGCGGGCGCGCCGATCGCCGGCCCGGTCGCGGCGCTCGGCCTCGAGTTGGCGGGGGCCGCGCGGTACGCGGACCTGCGGGCCCTCGCCGCGGCCGAGCCGGTGCCGGGGACCGTGTTCGCACCGCTGCCCGCCGCGCCCGCGGGGGTGCTCGGGCTGTTGCGGGAGTGGCTGGGCGAGCCGCGGTTCGCGGCCGCGCGGCTGGTGCTGGTCGGCGCGGGCGCGGTCGCGGTGCGCGCCGGGGAGGCGCCGGACCCGGATCTCGCGGCCGGGTGGGGGCTGGTCCGCTCCGCGCAGAGCGAGCATCCGAACCGGTTCGTGCTGCTCGACCTGCCCGCGGGCACCCACCTGCACGCCGGCACCGACCTGCCCACAAGCACTGAACTGTCCGCTGGCGCCGACCTGCGCACCGGCGCTGAACTTTCCGCAGGCGCTGAACTGTCCGCAGGCGCTGAACTGTCCGCAGGCGCTGAACTGTCCGCAGGCGCCGGCCTGCCGACGGGCGACGGCGTGGTGCTGGCCGACGGTGAGCCGCAGCTCGCCGTCCGGGACGGGGTGACGCTCCGGCCGCGGCTGGTCCGGATCGCCCCGGCGCCCGCCACCATCGAGACCGACGGCGTGGTGCTGGTCACCGGCGGCACCGGGATGGCCGGGGCGCACGTGGCCCGGCACCTGGTGACCGCGCACGGGCTGCGCCGGCTGCTCCTGACGAGCCGGAGCGGCCCGGCGGCGGACGGGGCCGCCGAGCTGCGCGACGAGCTGACGGCGCTCGGGGCGGACGTCACCGTGGCCGCGTGCGACGTGGGCGACCGCGACGCGCTGGCCGCGCTGCTGGAGGCGCACCCGGTCACCGCGGTCGTCCACGCGGCCGGCGTGCTCGACGACGCGACCCTCGACAACCTCACGCCGGGGCGGCTGGATGCGGTACTGCGGCCGAAGCTCGACGCCGCGAGGCACCTGGACGAGCTGACCGCCGACCGGCCCCTGGCCGCGTTCGTGCTCTTCTCGTCCGTGGCCGGCACGCTGGGCACGCCCGGGCAGGCCAACTACGCGGCGGCCAACGCCGGGCTGGAGGCCATCGCCGCGCGGCGCCGGGCGGCCGGGCGGCCGGGCGTGGCCATCGCCTGGGGCCGGTGGGAGCAGGTCAGCGGCATGACCGGGCACCTCGGCGACGCGGACGTGGCCCGGCTGGACCGCGAGGGCATCCTCGCGATGCCGGCCGCGCAGGCCCTCGCCCTCTTCGACGCGGCGCTCGGCGCGGGCCGCGACACCGTCGTGGCGGCCCGGCTCAGCCCGCCCGCCCTGCGCGAGCTGGCCGGCGACGGCGCGCTGCCGCCGATCCTGCGCGGTCTGGTCCGCGCCCCGGCCCGCCGCGCGACCACCGCCGCAACGGCCGACTGGGCGACCCCGGACGCGGCGCTGGCCCTGGTCCGCGCCTCGGTCGCCGCCGTGCTCGGCCACACCGGCACCGAACACATCGACGCCGCCCGCGCCTTCAAGGACCTCGGCTTCGACTCCCTCACCGCCGTCGAACTGCGCAACCGCCTCCAGACCGCCACCGGCCAACGCCTCCCCGCCACTCTGGTCTTCGACTTCCCCACCCCGGCGGCGCTCGCCGCCCATCTGCTGGACCGCCAGGCGCCCCGGGCGGCGGTCGAGCGGCGCGCCGCCACCGACGAGCCGATCGCGGTCATCGGGATGGCCTGCCGCTTCCCGGGCGGCATCCACACCCCGGACCAGCTCTGGCAACTCCTGGCCGAGGGCGGAGACGCCATCGGCGACTTCCCCACCGGCCGCGGCTGGAACCTCGACGACCTCCTCGACGGCGGGCGGTCCCACACCAGGCACGGCGGCTTCATCCACGACGCGGACCAGTTCGACGCCGACTTCTTCGGCATCAACCCCCGCGAGGCCGCGGCCATGGACCCGCAGCAGCGCATCCTGCTGGAGAGCAGCTGGGAGGCCTTCGAGCACGCGGGCATCGACCCGCGCTCGCTGCACAACAGCCCGACCGGCGTGTTCCTCGGCGTGATGTACAGCGACTACGGCGCCCGCCTGGTCCACGCCGACCGGCCGCTCGACGACTACGAGGGGTACCTGGCCAACGGCTCGGCACCCAGCATCGCCTCCGGGCGCATCGCCTACACCTACGGCCTCCAGGGCCCGGCCGTCACCGTCGACACGGCATGCTCGTCGTCGCTGACCGCGATCCACCTGGCCGCTCAGGCCCTCCGCAGCGGCGAGTGCACCCTGGCCCTGGCCGGCGGCACCACGGTCATGGCCGCACCGACCGTCTTCACCGAGTTCACCCGCCAACAAGGCCTCGCCCCCGACGGCCGCTGCAAACCCTTCGCCGACGCCGCCGACGGCACCGGCTTCTCGGAGGGCACCGGCCTGCTCCTGCTGCAGAAGCTCTCCGACGCCCGCCGCGACGGCCGCACGATCCTGGCCGTCATCCGCGGCACGGCGACCAATCAGGACGGCGCCTCCAACGGCCTCACCGCCCCCAACGGCCCGTCCCAGCAGCGGGTCATCAACCAGGCCCTGGCGAACGCCGGCCTGCGACCGTCCGACGTGGATGCGGTGGAGGCCCACGGCACCGGCACCACGCTCGGCGACCCGATCGAGGCCCAGGCGGTGCTCGCCACCTACGGCGCCGACCGGCCCGAGCCGCTGCGCCTCGGCTCCGTCAAGTCCAACCTGGGCCACACCCAGGCCGCCGCGGGCGTGGCCGGCGCCATGAAGATGATCCTGGCCCTCAACCACGACCTACTGCCCAAGACCCTCCACGTCGACCAGCCCACCACCCACGTCGACTGGACCGCCGGCAACGTCGCGCTCCTGACCGAGCCCGCGCCCTGGCCCCGCACGGACCGCCCGCGACGGGCCGGCGTCTCGTCCTTCGGCCTGTCGGGCACCAACGCCCACATCATCGTCGAGGAGGCACCGGCCGCGGACGGGTCCGAGACGCCGGCCGCGGCCCCGCTGTCGTGGCGCCTCTCGGCCCGAAGCCGTGGCGCGCTCCGCGACCTCGGCCGGCGCCTGCTGGGGAGCCTGGACCACAACCCCGCCGACATCGCCGCGACGCTCGGCAGCCGGGCCGCGTTCGAGCACCACGCCACCGTCGTCGGCCACACCACCGACGACCTCCGCGCCGGGCTCGAGGCCCTCACCGACGACCGTCCCGCGCTGAACCTCATTACCACCCACACCCCCGAGCCCCACGGCAAGCTCGCATTCCTGCTGCCGGGTCAGGGCGCCCAGCACGCGGGCATGGGCCACGGCCTCTACACGACGTACCCGGACTTCGCGGCCGCGTTCGACACCATCGCCGGGCACCTCGACCTACCGATGCACGACATCATGTGGGGCGAGCAAACCCACCTGCTCAACCAGACCCTCTACACCCAGACCAGCCTCTTCACCCTCCAGATCGCCCTGCACCACCTCCTGCGGGACACCTTCGGCATCACACCGGACTACCTGCTCGGACATTCGGTCGGCGAAATCGCGGGCGCATACCTCGCGGGCATCCTGACCCTGCCCGACGCCTGCCGACTCCTCCTCGCCCGGGCCCGGCTCATGCAAGACCTGCCCGCCGGCGGAGCGATGGCCGCCATCCAGGCCACCCCAGACGAAATCGACGACAACACCGTCAGCATCGCCGCAGTCAACAGCCCGACCAGCACCGTCATCTCCGGCGACCGGAACAACGTCGAGGCAGTCGTCCAGCGGTTCAAAGCGCAAGGACGCAAGGCAACCAGCCTCGACGTTTCACATGCATTCCACTCCCATCGCATCGACCCCATCCTCGAACAGCTCGACCACATCGCCTCCGCAATGCCGCACCACGAGCCGCACACAACGCTGATCGCCAATCTCACCGGCGAACACATCGACGGCCACTACTGGGCACGGCACGCACGACAGACCGTCCAGTTCCGCAACGGCGTCGAACAGCTGCACGGGCACGGGGTCACCAGGTACCTCGAACTCGGCCCAAGCACCGCCCTTACCACCCACATCGACACCGGTACCACCGCGGCCACGCTCAACCCGAGACAGCCCGAAGACCTCGCCCTGCTCGGCGCGCTCGCCGGGCTCGGCCTGCGGCACCGGGTGAGCGGCCGGCACGTCGACCTGCCCACGTACCCGTTCCAGCGCCGCGGCTACTGGCTCAACCCGCCGGCCGGCGCGGCCGACCCGCGGCACATCGGCCAGCGCCCCACCGGCCACCCGCTCCTCCCCTCCGCCGTCGAGCTCGCCGACGGCCAGATCGTCCTCACCGGCCGCCCGGCGGCCGACGCCCTGTCCGCGGCCGCGCTCATCGGGCTGGCGCTGCACGCCGCCGAGCAGACCGGGTGCGAGGGCGTCGAGGAGCTGACCGTCCGCGGGGCGCTCGCGCCGGACGACCGCGAGGTGAGCGTGCGCGCCACGATCGGGGCGCCCGGGGAGGGTGGCCGCCGCACGTTCGCCGTCCATTCCCGCGAGGACGACGGCCCGTGGGCGGCGCACGCGGAGGGTTGGCTCGGCGAGGCGGTGGACGTACCGAATCCGGCTCTGGAAACCGCCGAGGACCAACTTGACCGAAGGGTCGCCACCCCCGACGGGCCGCCGATGGCCGCCACGCTGCGGGGCGCGCGCAGGCGGGCCGGCGGGATCGTGGTGGCGGAGCTGACGTTCCGCCCGCTCACCGCCGAGGAGCTGCACCGCCTGACCGTCGCGCTGTTCGAGCCCGAGTGGGTGCCGGCGCCCGGAGGACCGCTGCCGCTGCCGGCCCACGCCACGCTCGACCCGGACGACCCGGCCGCGGCCCTGGCCGCCCTGGCCGAGGTGCCCGGTCTGGTGCTGCTCCCGAACGCGGGCCAGCCCGGCACCGCCCGGGAGGCGGTGCGGGCCTGGCTGGCCGACGGGCGGTTCGCCGGTTCGCGCCTGGCCGTCGTCACCCGCGGGGCGGTGGCGGCCGAGCGGCCCGACCCGGACGCCGCGCTCGTGTGGGGCGTGATCCGCGCGGCCCAGGCCGAGCACCCCGGCCGGTTCCTGCTGGTCGACGTGGACGGCCCGGAGCAGGCGCCCCCGGTCCTGGTGCCGGGCGAGGACCGGCTCGCGATCCGCGACGGCGCGCCGATGGTGCCCCGCCTGGTGCGGGCGACCGTGCCGCCGGCCCCCGGCGACGTGGTCCTGCACGTCGAGCCCGCGGACCCCGGAGCGACCAGGCGGCGGCTCGAGGAGACCCCGGCCGACGCCCGGCTCGTGCTGATCGCATCGCCGGAGGCGTACGACTTCCCGGCCGCCCTCGCACGGCGCCGGCCCGGAACCGTCGTGCTGGTCCTGCCGGCCCACAGGCGGGCCGAGCCCGGGAACGTGGACCTGCCGCTGGCCGAGCGGCTGGCCGGGCTGGCCCCGGCCGACCAGCGCCACCTGGTCCTCGATCTGGTCCGCCGCCACCTGGCCGTCGTGCTCGGCCACCCCGACCCGGCCGGCGTCGACACCGCCCGCTCGTTCAAGGAGCTGGGCTTCGACTCGCTGACCGCGGTGGCGCTGCGCAACCGCCTGGCCGAGGCGACCGGCCTGCGGCTGCCGGCCACGCTGCTCTTCGACCACCCGGCGCCGGCCGGCCTGGCCGAGCACGTGCGCGACCTCCTGCTCGGCCGCGAGCGCGCGCAGGCGCCGGTGGCGACCGCGTTCGCGGCCGACGAGCCGATCGCGATCGTGGCGATGAGCTGCCGGTACCCCGGCGGCGTGACCTCGCCGGAGGATCTCTGGCGGCTGGTCGCCGGCGGCGTCGACGCGACCTCGGACTTCCCGGCCGACCGCGGCTGGGACGTGGACGCGCTCTACGACCCCGACCCCGAGCGGGCCGGCACCTCCTACACCCGCCGCGGCGGCTTCCTGCACGACGCCCACCGCTTCGACCCGGCGTTCTTCGGCATCAGCCCGCGCGAGGCGGTGGCCATCGACCCGCAGCACCGGCTGCTGCTGGAGACGACCTGGGAGGCCCTGGAGCGGGGCGGGATCGCGCCGGACTCGCTGCGCGGCAGCGACACCGGGGTGTTCGTGGGCGTGGTGTACAACGACTACCGCTACCGCATCGCCGGCGCCGCCGACGGCCTCGAAGGCCACCTCGACACCGGCAGCGCGGCCAGCATCGCCACCGGCCGCATCGCCTACACCCTCGGCCTGCGCGGCCCGGCGGTCACGGTCGACACGGCGTGCTCGTCGTCGCTCGTCGCGCTGCACCTGGCGGCCCAGTCGCTGCGGCAGGGCGAGTGCTCGCTGGCGCTGGCCGGCGGGGTCACGGTGATGGCCTCGCCCGGCGCGTTCGTGGAGTTCAGCCGCCAGCGGGCGCTGTCGCCGGACGGGCGGTGCCGGGCCTTCGCGGCCGACGCGGACGGGACCGGCTTCGCCGAGGGCATCGGGCTGCTGCTGGTCGAGCGGCTCGGCGACGCGCGGCGCAACGGGCACCCGGTGCTGGCCGTGCTGCGCGGCTCGGCCGTCAACCAGGACGGCGCCTCCAACGGCCTGACCGCGCCGAGCGGCCCAGCCCAGGAGCTGGTTATCCGGCAGGCCCTGGCCAACGCCCGGCTCGGCCCGTCCGACGTGGACGCGGTCGAGGCGCACGGCACCGGCACGTCGCTGGGCGACCCGATCGAGGCGCAGGCGCTGCTGGCGACGTACGGGCGGGACCGGCCGGCGGACCGACCGCTGTGGCTGGGCTCGCTCAAGTCGAACATCGGGCACACCCAGGGCGCGGCCGGCGTCGGCGGGATCATCAAGATGGTCATGGCGATGCGCCACGCGCGCCTGCCCCGGACCCTGCACGTGGAGGCGCCGACGCCCCGGGTCGACTGGGGCTCGGGCGCGGTCGCGCTGCTCGCCGAGCCGGTGCCGTGGGCGGCGAACGGGCACCCGCGCCGGGCCGGGGTCTCGTCATTCGGCATGAGCGGGACCAACGCCCACGTCATCATCGAGGAGCCGGCCGCCGCCCCCGTCGCGGCCCCGGCCGCGGCGCCGGAGGACGGGCTGCACGCCTGGCCGCTGTCGGCCCGGACCGCCGCGGCGCTGCGGGAGCAGGCCGGGCGGCTCGGGGCGCTGCTGGGCGAGCGGGACGACCTGGACCCGGCCGACGTTGGCCACACCCTGGCGACCGCGCGGACCGCCTTCGAGCACCGGGCCGTGGCAATCGGGGCGGACCGCACGGAGCTGCTGGACGGCCTGGCCCAGCTGGAGGCCGGCGTGGCCGCGGACCCGGGGCGGATCGTGTTCGTGTACCCCGGGCAGGGCTCCCAGTGGGTGCGCATGGGCGCCGACCTGCTCGACGCATCGCCGGTGTTCGCCGCGGCGATCGGCCGCTGCGCCGAGGCGTTCGCGCCCTTCGTCGACTGGGATCTCGCCGCCGTGCTGCGCGACGAGCCGGGCGCGCCGTCGCTGGAGCGGATCGAGGTACTGCAGCCGGTCCTCTTCTCGGTCATGATGGCTCTGACCGCGCTCTGGCGGGCGCACGGCATCGAGCCCGCCGCCGTGGTCGGTCACTCGCAGGGCGAGATCGCCGCCGCCTGCGCGGCCGGGATCCTGTCGCTGCCCGACGCCGCGCGCGCGGTCGCGCTGCGCAGCCGGGTCTACGCCGAGACCATGGTCGGGCGGGGCGCGATCGTCTCGGTCCGGCTCCCCGTGGAGCGGGCGCTGGACCGCATCGGGGACGCCGAGCTGGCCGTCGCCGGGTACAACGGCCCGCACGCGTGCACGGTCGCCGGGCCGCTGCCGGCCGTCGAACGGTTCGTGGCCGAGTGCGCGGCCGACGGCATCACGGCCCGCATCGTGCCCGTCTCGATCCCGTCGCACACCGACATGGTGGTGCCGCTGCGGGAGCGGCTGAACCAGCTGCTCGCCCCGGTGCGACCGCGGCCGGGCGACGTGCCGTTCTACTCGACGGTGACCGCCGGGCCGCTCGCCGGCGACCGGCTCGGCGTGGAGTACTGGTTCGACAACGTGCACCTGCCGGTGCGCTTCGACCCGGCGATCCGGGCGATGCTCGACGACGGGTACCACACCTTCGTCGAGGTGAGCCCGCACCCGGTGCTCACCGCCGCGCTGCAGGAGATCTTCGACGACGCGGGCAGCGAGCGGGCGGTCGCGCTGGGCACGCTGCGGCGCGACGAGCCGGGCCCGCGGCGGTTCCTGGCCTCGCTCGCCCAGGCGTGGACGCACGGGCTCCCCGTCCGATGGAACCGGCCGGGGCGGCGGGTGGACCTGCCGACGTACCCGTTCCAGCGGCGCCGGTACTGGCCGGACGTCACCGTGGCGGCCGAGCGGCCGATCGCGGGCGGTCACCCGGTGCTCGGCCCGGCGGTCGACCTCGCCGACGGCGACACGACCGTGTTCACCGGGCGGCTGTCGCCGGGCGGCCAGCCGTGGCTGGCCGACCACGCGGTCGCCGGGACCGTGCTGCTGCCCGGCACCGGCTTCGTCGAGCTGGCCCTGCACGCCGGGGCGCACGCCGACCGGCCGCACCTGGCCGACCTGACCCTCGACAGCCCGCTCGTGCTGGACCGGCGGGCCCGGCAGGTCCAGGTGGTCGTCGGGCCGGAGGCGGCGGGCGGGCGGCCGGTCACCATCCACTCGCGGCCGGACACCGGCGAGCCCGAGCCGTGGACCCGGCACGCCGCCGGCCTGCTCACCAAAGCCGAGGCCGGGAGCGGCGGGCGGCTGGACGCGTGGCCACCCTCGGGGGCCGAGCCGATCGGGCTCGACGGGTTCTACGGGCGGCTGGCCGCGGACGGGTACGAGTACGGCCCGGCCTTCCAGGGCCTGCGCGCCGCCTGGCGGAAGGGCGACGACGTCTACGCCGAGGTGGCCCTGCCCGACGAGGTCGGCCCGGGAACGTTCGGCATCCACCCGGCGCTGCTGGACGCCGCGCTGCACACCATGGCGCTGACCGACGGCTCCGACACGTCCGTGGTCCGGCTGCCCTTCGCCTGGAGCGGCGTGACCCTGCACGCGACCGGGGCCACCACGCTGCGGGTGCGGCTGGCCGCGACCGGGCCGGACTCGGCCGCGCTGACCGTCGCGGACGCGGCCGGCGCGCCGGTGGCCACGGTGGACGGCCTCGCGATCCGGCCCGTGGACGTCGGGCAGCTGCGGCGCACGGGCGGGAGCGACGGGCTCTACGTACTGGAGTGGGTCGAGGTCCAGGCCGCCGGCGTTCCCGCGGCGGACACGGTGCTCTGGGACGTGCCGCTCAGCGGCGGGGAGGCTCCGGAGGCTGCTCGCCGTACCGTTGCCGGGGTCCTGGAAAAGGTCCAGGAGTGGCTGACCGACGACGAGTCGGCCGGCCGGCGGCTGGTCGTCGTCACCCGCGGCGCGGTCGCGGTGCGCCCCGGGGAGGCGCCGGAACCGGCCGCCGCGCCCGTCTGGGGGCTGATCCGGGCCGCGCAGGCGGAGAACCCGGGCCGCCTCGCGCTGGTCGACGTGGACGACTCCGGAGGTCCACTGTGGAGCGAGGACGAACCGCAGCTGGCCGTGCGCGGGGGCGTCGCCTACGCGCCCCGCCTGGCCCCGCTGGCCGCGCCGCCCGGACGGAAGCCCCTGAACCCGGCCGGCACCGCGCTCATCACCGGCGGGACCGGCATGATCGGCTCCCTCGTCGCCCGTCACCTGGCCGAGGCGTACGGCGTGCGGCACCTCCTCCTGGCCGGCCGCAAGGGCCCCGAGGCGCCGGGCACGGACCGGCTGCGCGAGGAGCTGGAGGCGCTCGGCGCCACGGTGACCATCGCCGCCTGCGACGCCGCCGACCCCGAGGCCCTCGCCGCGCTGCTGGCCGCGATACCGCCCGAGCACCCGCTCACCGCCGTCGTCCACGCCGCCGGCGTGCTCGACGACGCGACCGTGCCGAACCTGACCGCGGCCCACCTGGAGACGGTCCTGCGCCCGAAGGCCGACGCCGCCTGGCACCTGCACCGGCTGGCCGGCGACGTCGAGACGTTCGTGCTGTTCTCCTCCACCGCCGCGCTCGGCAACGCCGGGCAGGCCAACTACGCCGCCGCCAACGCGTTCCTCGACGCGCTCGCCGCACACCGGCGCGTGCGGGGCCTTCCCGCCGTCTCGCTGGCGTGGGGGCTGTGGGAGCAGGCCGGCGCGATGGGCGAGCACCTGGACGCGGCCGACCGGGCCCGGATGAGCCGGACCGGGATCCTGCCGCTGCCGGCCGAGCGGGGCCTGGCCCTGTTCGACGCGGCGCTGGCGACGGATCGGCCGGCCATGGTGCCGGCCGCGCTGGACCGGGCCGCGCTGCGGGCCCAGGCCGAGGACGGGCTGCTGCCGGCGCTCTTCCGCGGGCTGGTCCGCGCCCCCGCGCGGCGGGCCGCGAGTGCCGCTCCCGTGTCCGGGCTGGCCGGGCTGGGTGCCGAGCAGGCCGCCGAGGCGATCCGGACGCTGATCCGCGAGCACGCCGTGGTCGTGCTGGGGCTGGCCGGCGGCGAGGCGCTGGAGGACGGGCGCGGCTTCCTGGAGATGGGCTTCGACTCGCTCACCGCGGTGGAGTTCCGCAACCGGCTGGGGGCGGCGACGGGGCTGCGGCTGCCGGCGACCCTGCTGTTCGACTATCCGACGCCGGGGGATCTCGGGAAGTACCTGCTGAGCCAGGTGGCGCCCCCAGCTCGGCCGGCCCCGGGCAGCCTCGACGAGCTGGAGGCGACGCTGGTGGCCGCCGACGCCGATCCCGAGCTGCGGGCCGCGCTGACCCGGCGGCTGCAGGACATGCTGGCCCGCCTCGCCGGCCCGGCCGGCGCCGCGGGGCCGGACCAGGTGGACCTCGGCGACGCCACCGACGACGAGATCTTCGACTTCATCGACAACGAGCTCGGGACGGGGAGCTGACGCCGCATGGCCAACGAGGACAAGCTGCGGGAGTACCTCAAGCGGGTCACCGCCGACCTGCACGACGCGCGCAAGCGGCTGCGCGAGGCCGAGGCCCGGGACCAGGAGCCGATCGCGATCGTCGGCATGAGCTGCCGCTTCCCCGGCGGGGTGCGCTCTCCCGAGGAGCTGTGGGACCTCGTCGACGCCGGCACCGACGCGATCGGCGACTTCCCCACCGGCCGCGGCTGGCCGGTCGACGACCTCTACGACCCCGACCCGGACCGGCCCGGCACCAGCTACACGCTGCAGGGCGGGTTCCTCTACGACGCCGACCAGTTCGACGCCGAGCTCTTCGGGATGAGCCCCCGCGAGGCCCTGGCGACCGACCCGCAGCAGCGGCTGCTGCTCGAGCTGGCCTGGGAGGCGTTCGAGCGGGCCGGGATCGACCCGACCGGCCTGCGGGGCAGCCCGACCGGCGTGTACGTCGGCGTCATCTACGGCGACTACGGGGGCCGGCTGCTGCACCGCGACCGGCCGCTGGAGGGGTACGAGGGGTACCTCGGCAACGGCAGCGCGGCCAGCGTCGCCTCCGGGCGGGTGGCGTACACGTTCGGCCTCGAAGGACCGGCGATCACCGTCGACACCGCCTGCTCCTCGTCGCTGGTGACCCTGCACGAGGCGGCCCACGCGCTGCGGCGCGGCGAGTGCGACCTGGCGCTGGCCGGCGGCGTGACGGTGATGGCCACCCCGGTGGTGTTCACCGAGTTCAGCAAGCAGCGCGCGCTGTCCTTCGACGGGCGGTGCAAGCCCTTCGCGGCCGCCGCCGACGGCACCGCCTGGAGCGAGGGGGCCGGGCTGCTGCTGGTCGAGCGGCTGTCGGACGCGCAGCGGCGCGGCCACCCGGTGCTGGCCGTGCTGCGCGGGTCCGCGGTCAACCAGGACGGCAAGAGCAGCCAGCTCACCGCCCCGAACGGGCCCGCACAGCAGCGGGTGATCCGCCAGGCGCTCGCCGACGCCCGGCTGCGACCGTCCGATGTGGACGTCGTCGAGGCGCACGGCACCGGCACAACGCTCGGCGACCCGATCGAGGCGCAGGCGCTGCTGGCCACCTACGGCCAGGACCGGCCCTCCGACCGGCCGCTGTACCTCGGCTCGCTCAAGTCGAACATCGGGCACACCCAGGCCGCGGCGGGCGTGGCCGGCCTGATCAAGATGATCATGACGCTGCGCCGGCCGACGATACCTCGCACCCTGCACGTCGACGCCCCCTCGCCGCACGTCGACTGGGCCTCCGGCGCGGTGTCGCTGCTGACCGATCCGGTGCCGTGGCCGGAGGCCGGGCGCCCGCGCCGGGCCGCGGTCTCCTCGTTCGGCGTGAGCGGGACCAACGCTCACGTGATCGTCGAGTCCTTCGAGGCCGAGGCGCCCGAGCAGCCGCGCGGGGGGCCGGTGGCGCTGCCGCTGTCGGCGCGGACCCCGGAGGCGATCCGGGCGCAGGCCGCACGGCTGCGCGACCACCTCCGCACCCGGCCCGGCCTCGACCCCGCCGCCGTGGCCGGCACGCTCGCCGCTCGGGCCCGGTTCGCGCCGCGGGCCGCGGTCGTCGGGGAGACGGCCGAGGAGTTGGCGGCCGGCCTCGACGCGCTCGCCGCCGACCGGCCGGACCCCGCCGTGGTCGCCGGGTCCGCCCGGGCCGCCGGCGGGGTGGTGTTCGTCTACCCCGGCCAGGGCTCGCAGTGGGCCGGGATGGCGGCCGACCTGCTCGACGCCTCCCCGGAGTTCGCCGCCGCGATCGACGAGTGCGCCGAGGCCCTGGCCCCGCACATCGACTGGTCGCCGGCCGACGTGCTGCGCGGGGCCGCCGGCACCCCGTCCCCGGAGCGCATCGACGTCCTCCAGCCCCTGACCTTCTCGGTCATGATCGGGCTGACCCGGATGTGGCAGGCCCGCGGCGTCACGCCGGCCGCGGTGATCGGCCACTCCCAGGGCGAGATCGCCGCCGCCCACGTGGCCGGCGCCATCTCCCTCGCCGACGCGGCCCGGCTGATCGCCGTGCGCAGCCGTCTCTTCGCCGAGCACATGGCCGGTCGCGGCGCGATCGCCTCGGTCGCCCTCGGCGCCGGCAAGGTCGAGGCGCGCCTGGGCGAGGGCCTGACCATCGCCGGTCGCAACGGTCCGAACGCCTGCGCGGTCGCCGGCGACCTCGCCGCCGTCGAGGCCTTCGTCGCGGCGTGCGAGGCCGACGGGATCCGGGCCCGGCTGGTGCCCTCGACCGTCGCCTCGCACAGCCCGCACGTCGACGGGCTGCGGGAGACGCTGGCCGAGCGGCTCGCCACGGTCCGGCCGGGCCACGCCGGCATCGCGTTCCACTCCACCGTGACCGCCGGGCCGCTGGACGGGACCGAGCTCGACGCGGGCTACTGGTTCGAGAACCTGCGCCGGCCGGTCCGCTTCGAGGAGACCGCCCGCGCGCTGGTCGAGGCCGGCCACCTCGCCTTCGTCGAGGTGAGCCCGCACCCGGTGCTCACCGGCCCGCTGCAGGACATCATCGAGGAGGTCGGGGCGCCCGCGGTCGCGCTCGGCACGCTGCGCCGCCAGGAGCCCGGGCCGCGGCGCTTCCTGACCGCCCTCGCCGAGGCCTGGGTGGCCGGGCTGCCGGTGCGCTGGGAGACGGCGCACCGGCCGGCGGAGGTGCCGACCTATGCGTTCCAGCGGCGGCGGTACTGGCTGGACGCCCCGACGGGCGGCGGCGGGACGACCGGCCTCGACCACCCGCTGCTGGCCGATGCGGTCGACCTGGCCGACGACGCCTCGACCACCGTGTTCACCGGGCGGCTGGGGGTCGGACCGCATCCGTGGCTGGCCGACCACGCCGTCGCCGGGTCGGTGCTGCTGCCCGGGACCACCCACGTGGAGCTGGCCCTGCACGCCGGCGCCCGGCTGGGCCTGCCGCACCTGGAGGACCTGGCGATCGACCACCCGCTGGTCCTGGACCGCCAGGCCCAGCAGCTGCAGATCGTGGTCGGCCCGGATACCGGCGGCGGCAGGCCGGTCAGCGTCCACGCCCGGCCCGACGTCATCGACCCTCCGCCGTGGACCCGGTACGCCGCCGGCACCCTCACCGCCGCCCGCTCCGGACCGGTCGCACGGCTGGACGCCTGGCCGCCGCCGGGGGCCGAGCCGATCCCGGTGGAGGAGCTGTATCCGCGGTATGCCGCGCTCGGGTACGAGTACGGCCCGGCGTTCCAGGGCCTGCGCGCCGCGTGGCGGGACGGCGAGACCGTCCACGCCGAGGTGGCCCTGCCGAACGGGCTCGACCCGGCCGGCTTCGGCATCCACCCGGCCCTGCTCGACGCCGCCCTGCACACCGTCGCCCTGCTGACCTCGTCCGAGGACCTCCGGCTCCCGTTCGCGTGGACCGGCGTCGCGCTGCACGCCACCGGCGCCACCGCGCTGCGGGTCCGCCTCTCGCCAGCCGGCCCGGACGCGGTCGCGCTGCTGGCCACCGACCCGGCCGGGGACCCGGTCGTCACCATCGACCGGCTGCTGACCCGCCCGGTCGACGCCGAACGGCTGCGCCCCACCGGTCCGGCCGACGCCCTGTTCGGCCTGGACTGGGTCGACGCCGGCCCGGTGCCCGCCGAGGCGGATCCGGACGCCGTGCTCCATCGGGTGACCGCCCCGCCGGGTCCGCCGACCGAGACGGTCCGGGCGGTCGTCGGCGAGGTGCTCGAGGTGGTGCAGCGCTGGCTCGCCGAGGACCACCCGCCGCAGCAGCGGCTCGTCATCGCCACCCACGGCGCCGTCGCGGCCCGCCCGGGCGAGCTCCCGGACCTGGCCACCGCGCCGATCTGGGGTCTGGTCCGGGCCGCGCAGGCCGAGCACCCGAACCGCTTCGCGCTGGTCGACCTCGACGCCCCCGGCGCGCCCGTGCCGCACCTGCCCGACGAGCCGCAGGCCGCGATCCGCGACGGCCGCGCCTACGTCCCCCGCCTGGCCCGCCGCGCCCCCGGCGAGCCCGTCGCCTTCCGCCCCGGCGGCACCGTCCTCGTCACCGGCGGCACCGGCGCGATCGGCGCCCACGTGACCCGGCATCTGATTGCCCAAGGTGTACGTCGGGTGCTGCTCCTGAGCCGCCAAGGCCCGAGTGCCCCGGGTGCGGCGCGGCTGCGCGAGGAGCTGACCGCGCTCGGCGCCGAGGTGGTCCTGGTCGCCGCCGACGCCGCCGACCCCGACGCCCTGGCCGCAGTGCTGGCCGAGCACCCGGTCGCCGCGGTCGTCCACGCCGCCGGCGCCCTGGACGACGCCGTCGTCGCCAACCTCACCCCGGCGCAGGTCGAGACGGTCCTGCGCCCCAAGCTCGATGCCGCCTGGCACCTGCACCGGCTCGCCGGGGACGTCGAGCACTTCGTGCTGTTCTCGTCCACGGCCACGCTCGGCAGCCCCGGCCAGGCCGGCTACGCGGCCGCCAACGCGTTCCTGGACGCGCTCGCCGAGCACCGCCGGGCCGGCGGCCGCCCGGCCGTCTCCCTGGCCTGGGGCCTGTGGGGCCACACCACCGGCATGACCGCCCACCTCGACCGGGCCGACCAGAGCCGGATGCACCGGGCCGGCTTCGTCGCGCTGGACCCCGCCGAGGGCGTGGCGCTGTTCGACGCGGCGCTGTCCACCGGCCGGCCGACCGCGGTCGCCGCCCGGCTGGACCCCGCCGCCCTGCGTGCCTCGGCCGCCGCGGGCACGCTGCTGCTGG
>NZ_BAAARV010000024.1:0-234887 GCF_039532525.1 Dactylosporangium salmoneum | reverse complement strand
GGCGCCGACGACGAGCACGCCGCCCGCCCCGCCGGCCCGGGCGACCGCGTCGGCGTCGCGCGGCGAGCCGAGCACCTCCCCCGCGCGGCCCGGCGCGGGCGGGGCGAAGACGTGCAGCGGGTACTCGGCCTCGACCGGCTCACCACCGCCGATCCAGGTGAGGCCGACGGTGTACCGGCCCTCCTCCTGCGGCAGCGGCAGCTCGACGGTCACCGGGTCGCCCGGGCCGTGCGCAGGCAGGGCGAGGCCGTCGACGACGGTCTCGGCGCCGCCGGGCGACACGGTGACCCGCAGCCGCCCGGTGGCCGCCGGCGCGTCGTTGGCGACCACAGTGGACAGTCGCAGGGTGCCGCCGGTGAACCCGTGCCAGGCCACGCCGGCGGGCACGGCCGTCGGCAAGGTCGCCCGGCAGGCCGCGGCGACCTGCTCGACCGCGGCCGGCTTCGGCTCGCGGCGCAGGTCCCACAGGCCGTTGTACTCGTGCGGCACGTCGGTCAGCTCGGTCAGGCACCACCCGGCGATCCCCGGCGTGCGCCGGAACAGCTCGATCTGCAGCCGGTCCGCGAGCCCCTGGTAGCGCTGGGTGCCTTCCACGAACGCGTCGGCACCGGCCGGCCAGGGCAGCCCGGCGAGGTCGCGCTCCAGGTGGTGCGGCCACCAGAACGGCGGCTCGGCCGGGCGTGGGGTGAGCGCGGGCAGCCCCCAGTCGCCGAACTCGCTGACGAGCAGGACGTGGCCCGGGTACGCCCCGGCGCAGCGGCGGGCGAGTTCGGCGAGGTAGGCGCGGCTGAGCCGGCCGTACCAGTGGGCCGTCAGAATCGGGCTCGCGTAGACGTACCGCGGCGAGGGCTCGATGTAGTCGTTCTCGATGACGGGCCGGGTGCCGTCGAGCTCGGTGACGATCCGGTGCAGCATCCGGGCGAAGCGCTCGTAGCCGCCGGTCGCCCGCACATCGCGGTCGGTGTTCTCGGCGCCGATCTCGTTCATCGCCGACCAGAGCACGACGCTGGGGTGGTTGCGGTCGCGGCGGACCTGCTCGGCGGCGACGGCGGCGCAGGCCTCGGCAAGGGGGCCGGTGTCGTCGAGCTCGTCGACGGCGATCGGCTCGGCCACCGGCAGGTCGCAGTGCACGAGCATGCCGAGTTCGTCGCACACGTCGAGGTACACGGGGTCGAACGCCTTGATGTGCAGCCGCAGCATGTTGAGCCCGGCGGCGCGGGCGGCCCGCACCTCCCGTTCGATCGCGGCCCGGTCACCCTCGGCGTAGAGGGTGTCGGCGCGGAAGCCCTGCACGAGGGCGGCCTGCACGCGCAACGGCTCACCGTTGAGCCACACGCGGCCGTGCTCGGCCGCGACCGTGCGCACGCCGAAGCGGACCTCGCTCGTGTGCCCGCCGGTGGCGAACACGGCCGTGTGCAGCGCCGGTGTCCGGGGCGTCCAGCGGGCCAGCCCGGACAGCGCCGGGGTGAAGGCGACCTCGCGCTCCTCGCCGGCGTCGAGGTCGACGTCGGCGGTCTCGGTGGCCCCGGCGATGGTGCAGGCGACGGTCGCGGTGGTCCGCAGGCCGTGGTTGCGCACCCGGACGGTGGCCCGGGGGCGGTCCGGGTCGGCGTTGACGAACGGGTCGAGCAGGCTCACCGGGCCGTGCCGGAGGAGGGTGACCGGCTGCCAGATGCCGCCGTAGCTCATGTAGAGGCTGGGCGGGCTCGGGAACAGGTCGTTCTTCCAGCCCTGCTTGCCGTGGGGGGCGCGCAGGTGCCGCGGGTCGCCGGCCGGCACGTCGTGCACGCGCACCGCGATGGTGTTGCGGCCCGGGCGCAGCAGGTCGGTGACGTCGAGCCGGAACGGGGTGTAGCCGCCGGTGTGTGTGCCGGCGAGAGCGCCGTTGACGTGCACCGCGGCCTCGTCCATCACCGCGGCGAAGTGGAGCGTCCAGGCGCCGGAGAGGTCCTCGCCGAGGTCGACATCGCGGGTGTACCACGCCACACCGTCGAGGGTCAGGTGCCCGTGGGCCTGCCAGAGCCCGGGCACGGCAATGCTGTCGTCCACAGTGGATGGTGGCTGTCCGTCCGGGGTGTCGCCGGGGTGGAAGCCCCAGGTGCCGTCGAGGCTCAGCTCGGCGGCGCCGGTGCGGGGGTCGGTGACGGTCATGACGCCGGCTCGGAGCCCGGTTCGGCGGGGATGTCGACCCGGCGGCCGCTCTCGTACGCCTCGACGATCGCCATGGCCAGGTGCAGGGCGCGGCGGCCGGCCCGGGCGTGGATCGGCGGCGGCGACCCGGCCCGCAGCGCGCTGAGCACCGCCTCGACGTGGCGGTCGAAGGTGCGGTGGAACTCGCGGGCCTCGTCGTTGAAGTAGCCCGCCTGCCAGACCGAGCGGGTCTCGTCGCCGGTGGCCTGCAGGGTGAGCCGGGCGACGGTGTCCTCGATGACGGCCCGGCCTCGGGTGCCGTTGAGCTCGACGAGCTGGGTGCCCGGGTAGGCGTAGGACGAGTCGTAGGTGCCGAGCAGGGTGCCGACGGCGCCGGAGGCGAAGCGCAGCGCGACGGCGAGGGTGGTGTAGGTGCCGGGGCGGGTCAGGTCGGTCATCTCGGCCGTCACCGAGGCGATCGGGCCGCAGAGGTGCTCCAGCAGGTCGAGTCCGTGGCACTGGGTCTCGATCAGGTTGGCATGCGGGGAGGTGCCGAAGTTGGGCTCGCCGCCGAAGCGCCAGGTCGCGAAGACCAGGTCGCCGAGGAACCCGTCAGCGATGGCGCGGCGGGCGCGCAGCACCGGCTCGGCGTAGCGGTGGTTGAAGTTGATGGCGAAGAACAGGTCGCGCTCGGCCGCCTCGGCCAGCAGGGTGTCGGCCTCGGCGAGGTCGAACACGAGCGGCTTCTCGACCAGCAGCGGCACGCCGAGGCCGATGAGCTCCCGGGTGGGTTCGAAGTGGCCCTCGTTGGGCAGGCTGACCGTGATGAGGTCGGGGCGCTCGGCCGCGACCATCTCGGCCAGGCTGGTGTAGGGGCGGGCGCCGTAGGCGGCGGCGCGGGCGGCGGTGCGCTCCGGGGTGCGCCCGGCAATCGCGACGAGGTCGGTGTCGGGCCGGCGGGCGAAGATGCGGGCATGCTGTTCGCCCCAGCCGCCGGCGCCGACGACGGCGACCCGCAGCGGGGTGCTCATGCCGCCGCCTCCGTTTCGCTCCGGCGCCGGCATGAGCCAGACCTGCGCCTCTTGTTCGCGGCCCCTCCGCTGCGCTCCGGGCCGCTCATGACTCGTCCTGCACGACGACGACCTTGCCGGTCTCGCCGCCGAGGAACAGCTCGAACGCGCTCGCCAGCTCGGCGGCCGGGAGCCGGTGGGTGATGATGGCCGAGAGCGCGGCGCGGTGGGCCAGCAGCACGTCGAGGTTGGCCGGCATCTCGGCGTAGGCGAAGTACTCGCTGCCCATGACGGTGCGCTCCGGGGCGATGAGGTCGGCCGAGACGTCGAGGGTGAGCCCCTCGCCGTGCCCGACGCAGACCAGGACGCCGCGCTTGCCCAGCGCGTCGAGGGCCTGCCGGCGGGCGGTGGTCTTGCCGGTGGAGTCGACGGCGGCGTCGACGGCGCCGGGCATGGCGCCGCGGACCGGGGTGGCGCCGAGGCGCTCGGCGAAGTCGAGCCGCCAGGGCGAGAGGTCGCTGACGTAGATCGGCACGTCGGCGCCGTAGCGGATGCGGGCCATGGCGACCAGGCCGAGGCCGATCGGGCCGGCGCCGGCGACGAAGAGCGACTCGACGTCGGCGCGCATGCGGTCCAGCCGGTCCAGCGCGTGGCTGCTGGTGCCCATCACGTCGAGCAGGAGGGTCGCGTCGGCCGCCGAGACCTCGGCCGGGACCGGGAAGAAGTTGCTCTCGTGCACGATCTCGTAGGGGCCGTAGCCGCCGTCGGCGGTGAAGCCCATGTCGTTGCGCTTGGCGAAGCACTGGTTGGTGTGGCCGAGCGCGCAGCTGCGGCAGGTGCCGCAGTAGTCCATGAGGAAGACCGCGCCACGGGTGCCCTCAGCGGTACCGGTGCCCTCGCCGGCGGCGACGACGGTGCCGGCCGCCTCGTGGCCCGGAACGACTTGCGAGCCCTGGAAGTACTGCTCGCGGTCGGTGCCGCAGATCGCGTTCGCGCCGACCCGCAGCAGCAGCTCACCCGGCCCGGGGTCGCGGTAGGTGCGCTCACGCAGTTCGATCTTCCCCGCGCCGGTGAACACCGGCGCCATCGCGGTGCGGGGCATCAAAGCCCTCCTCGTCATTCGCGTTGTAGCACGTCAAACGCGGTTCGCGGCCGCATCCCGGCCGGTTTACCACGTGGCAAAGACTGTTTTACCACGTGGCAGAGAACCTGTACAGTGACACCCGGCAGGCCCCGAAGGTGCGGCCGCCGCACACACACAGCTTCGGCACCGGGGACAGCGCGCTCAGGACACTTCGCGGCGGCCCGGGTGCCGCTCGCAGAGGAAAGGCGGTCCGCGTTGGCCGTGACGCAGGAGGACGTCGCCCGCCGCGCCGGGGTGGCCCGCAAGACGGTCTCCAACGTGATCAGCGACTACCCGCACGTCAGCGAGGGCATCCGCCGTCGCGTGCTGGCCGCCATCGAGGAGCTCGGCTACCAGCCCAACCGGGCCGCGCAGAACCTGCGCTCCGGGCGCTCGGGCATGATCGGGCTGGCCGTGCCGGAGCTCGACGTGTCGTACTTCGCCGAGCTGACCCGCCTCGTCGTGCAGGCCACCGAGCGGCGCGGCCTCACCGTGCTGATCATCCAGACCTTCGGCGAGCTGCAGCGCGAGCACGAGTCGCTCAACGGCTTCGGCCACCAGCGCCTCATCGACGGGCTCATCTGCAGCCCGATCGCCAGCCGCGCCGAGGACATCCACAACCGCGGCGGCGGCTTCCCCGTCGTCCTCCTCGGCGAGCAGGTCTCCGTCGGCCCGCAGCAGCACGGCATCGACCACGTCGGCATCGACAACGTCGCCGCGGCCCGCGACGCGACCGCGCACCTGCTCGCGCTGCCCCGCCGCCGGGTCGCGTTCCTCGGCGCGAGCCGGCGCGGCGACACCAACATGGCCGACCTGCGGTTGATGGGCTACCGCACTGCCCTCGCGGAGGCCGGGTTGCCGGTGCGGCCCGAGCTGGTGTTCAGCGTCGACGGGTACCACCGCAGGGATGGGGCCGAGGCGGTACGGCGAATGCTGACGCTACCGCCGGAGGAGCGCCCCGACGGGATCTTCTGCGCGAACGACCTCCTGGCCCAGGGCGTCATCCGCACCCTGCACGACACCGGGTACCGCATCCCGCACGACGTCGCCGTGGTCGGCTTCGACGACATCGACGAGGCCGCGTACAGCATCCCGTCGCTGAGCACGATCTCGCCCGACAAGGCGCAGATCGCCGAGACCGCGGTGGCGCTGCTGCTCGACCGGGTCGGCGGCAGCACGGAGGCCGACCACGACACCGTGACCGGCTACTCCCTCGTCGTCCGGGAAAGCACCCGGGTCTGACCGGCGTCCAGGGCGCCCGGCGAACACCGGGCGCCCCGGACGAGTACACCTAGCTGATCTGGATGCTTCGATAGTTGGCCCGGACGTCCTCGGGCCGGCGCGCTCCACGAGGTGAGATTGACGCGGATCGCCGGGTTGACCGCGAGGGCGGCCTGCACCATCGGCACGATCGTCGCGTCGTCGTGGCTCACGCTGAAGCTGGCCAGGGAGGTGTCGCCGGGCACGTCGTCGTAGGTGTAATAGGGTGTGGCCTCATTGGGGCGTGCTCCTCTGCCGTGCGTAGGGCCGATTTGCCACGTGGCAGAGATTTGCCACGTGGTAAGCCACGTGGCAAGGTGCCGATCGATCGGCCGCCGGCTACGCCTCAGACCGTGGCCCCCCGTCCGGCCGACGAAGCAATGGCCACGCCTCCGTCGTGCTGGGTCTTCTCCGCGACCCAGCCGTTCCAGGGCATCCGGGTCAACAACGCCACGATCACCGACCCGACGTACGCCGGCATCATGGTCCAGACCGACTACAGCGTTCGATGATCCCCAGACCGCGGCCTCCGTCGGAAGCCGAACCTCAGGGGACGTATCGGGTACTCTCCCGGAGCCGGACGGTGCACGGGATGCGCCTGACCCGCGGCGTGAGGGCTCCGTCAGGGGCGAGCACCAGCCCCATCGCCTCCATCCCCAGGGTCTCCAGCGGGATGTGTACGGTCGTCACCGCCGGCGAGATGTCGCGGAGCGGGAGGATGTCGTCGAACCCGGCGATCGAGATTTCCTCCGGCACCGACAGGCCGAGCTGCCGGAGGGCGGCCATGGCGCCCACCGCCATCACGTCGTTCGCCGCGAACAAGCAGCTCGCCTCGATGCCGGAGGTGCGCCAGCGCATCGCGGCGGCGAACCCGCCCTCGCGCGTGAACTCGGCGTGCATCACGTGCCCGGGGTCCAGCCGCAGTCCCCGGTCGGCCAGCCCCTGACGAAACCCGGAGACCCGATCGCGGGAGGTCCGCAGCGTCGCCGGGCCGGCGAGGACCACGAACGACCGGTGCCCGAGATCGAACAGGTCGCGGGCGAGGTCGCGGGCGCCCGCGCTGTTCTCCACCAGCACCGTGTCGACCCCCGGCAGCTCCTGGCTGATCATCGCCACCCGGCCACCACCGCCGGTGAACGAGGCGATCTCCCGCCGCAACCGCGCCTCCGACGCCTGGTCGGTGCTGCGGCTGCCGGCGAGGATGACCGCTCGGCAGCGCAGCTGCCGCAGCGACGCCAGGTACTTCGCCTCCCGCTCCGGCCGACGCCGGGTGTCGGCGAGCGTGACGATCATGTCCTGCTCATCGGCCACCCCAGTGACCCCGGCGGCGATCGAGGAGAAGTACGGGTCGTTGATGTCGTGGACGATCAGGCCGACGACGTTGGCGTGGCTACGCCCTGCCGCCTGCGACGCGACGTTGGGCAGGTAGGAGAGTCCTCGCAGCAGCTCCGGTGCGGGACGGCCCGGTCCGCCGGTGAAGTCACGCGAGGTCGTCGCGACCGGCGCGCCGACCATCCTCGCCATCTCGGCCAACGTCGCGGGGCTCACCGGTTCCACATGGCCTCCCGTACCGTCCGGTTGCTAACACTGCGCCATCGGCCCGCCGCGCGCAATACCGCGGGGTCAGCTGCGCGTCGGCCGCCCACCGGCAGCGGCTGGCGGAAGACAGGCGTATCGCGCTACAGCCAGCCGGGCCGCGGCCGAAGCTCGGAGAACCGCTGCGACTGGGCGACGGCGCGCTCGATGTCCCACTCGACCCCGGCGATGCTGTTCCGCGGCCCGAGTTCGTCGTCGTGGCGGCGGCAGGCCCCGGGCGGTACGGGCCGGACCGGCTGGCCGGCCAGCCACTCGACGACGCCGACGAACGGCCGGGTGTCCTCGATCGGGCAGGCCAGTCCGGCGCCCGAGTCACGTATCGCCCGGAGCAGGTCCTCGAGCAGGTCCACGCGGGTGTGCCGCTCGGTGACCGCGGGCCGGTCGGCCGGCGCGATCTCCAGCACGTCGGTCTCGTACCACCACCGCGCGCTCCCCCGGTCACTTCTCACCTGCACGTACGGCGGAACCGGGCGCTCGGCGCAGAGGGTGACCGCGATCGTGATCAGGGGCCGGCCCGGGGCGGCCAGGCGCAGGCAGCCGGTGTCCTCGACCTCGATCTGCCGGGTCCGGTACAGCTCGGCCTCGGCCCGCGGCCGATCGGCCGCGCCGACGCCGGCCAGCCTCAGGCAGTTCATCACGGCGTGCGCGAACGGGTTGGACAGGGCGCCGTCGTTGACCGCGGCGCCGTCGAGCCGCCGGCGCCCGGCCCAGGGGGCCCGCGCGTAGTAGGCGTCGGCCCGGGTCCAGCAGCCGGTCGCGCCGATGTGGGTGACCTCTCCGAGCTCGCCGCCGCCCATCAGCTCCCGCAGCCGGGTCAGCGCCCCCGAGCCGAGGCTCTGGAAGCCCACCTGGCAGAGCCGGCCGGCCGCCGTCGCGGCGGCGGTCATGGCGTCCAGATCGGCGAGCTGGACCGCCGGCGGCTTCTCCACCAGCACGTGTGCGCCGGCGGCGAGCGCGGCGCAGACCATCTCCCGATGCCGGTGCGGCGGCGTGGCGACCACGACGATGTCGGGACCCACCTCGAGCAAGGTCTCGTAGTCCTCGAAGAAGGTGCCGCCCAACCCGGCGACCCGCTGGAGCTGGTCGGGCCCGGGCGGGCGCAGATCGGTGCACCCGGCGAAGCGCACCCGCCCCGCGCCGGCGAGACGCTCGATGTTGTCGAAGTGCACCGCCCCGTAACCGCCGGTGCCCACCAGCGCGACCCGCGGCGGGCTCACCGCGGCGCCCGCCGGCGGAGTCCCGGCCTCGATCCGGGCAGACGAGCCATCACGTCCTCGATCCTCCAGTCGCCGCGATTCGGCGGGGCAAGCGCTTTCCCACTACGGTGATCACCGTAGTACGCCTCGTCCGCCCAGTCGACAAGGACCTTCGAGCATGACTACTCTGATGGCCGGCACCCCCGCCTACCTCACCGACTTCGGCCGTTGCGTGGGCGCCCTGCCCCCGCGCGCCGCGGTCCGCACCGACGCGCCGACCCTCGAGCTGACCGGAACCTGGCGCTTCCTGCTCTCGCCCGACCCCACGCGAGCACCGGACGGCTTCTGGGCACCGGACTTCGACGACGCGCACTGGGCGCAACTGCCGGTGCCGTCGAGCTGGCCGATGCACGGCCACGGCGCTCCCGCGTACACCAACATTCGCTACCCGTTCCCCGTCGACCCGCCGTACTTGCCGGCGGAGAACCCGATCGGGGACCACCGCGTCACATTCGGGGTGCCGGCGCAGTGGGCGGGCCAACGGGCAGTGTTGCGCTTCGACGGGGTCGACTCGTGCGGCCGGGTCTGGCTCAACGGCGTCGAGCTTGGCGTTACCCAGGGCAGCCGGCTGCCGGTGGAGTTCGACGCGACCGCGGCGCTGCGCCCCGGCGAGCACAACGTGCTCGCGGTGCGCGTGCACCAGTGGTCGGCCGGCAGCTACCTGGAGGACCAGGACATGTGGTGGCTGCCGGGGATCTTCCGGCCGGTCACCCTCCAGCTGCGCCCCGCCGGCGGCATCGCCGACGTGTTCGTTCACGCCGGCTTCGACCACCGCACCGGCACCGGGACCCTGCGGGTACAGGCCCCGCCCGGCGCCCGGCTCACCGCGCCCGAGCTCGGCCTGCGCGACGCGCCCGCGGACAGCCCACACGCGATCCCGGGCGTGCGACCGTGGAGCGCGGAGAGCCCCGCCCTCTACGACCTCGCGGTGAGCACGGCGACGGAGACCGCCCGGCTGCGGGTCGGCTTCCGCACCGTGGCCATCGTCGACGGCCTCCTCACCGTCAACGGCCGGCGCATCCAGCTGCGCGGCGTGAACCGGCACGAGTTCCACCCGGACTTGGGCCGGGTCGTGCCGGCCGAGGTGGTGCGCGCCGAACTGGAGCTGATGAAACGCCACCACGTCAACGCGATCCGTACCAGCCACTACCCGCCGCACCCGCAGGTCCTCGAGCTCGCGGACGAGCTGGGGTTCTGGCTGATCGACGAGTGCGACCTGGAGACCCACGGCTTCTCGGAGGTCGGCTGGCGCGGTAACCCGGCGGACGACCCGCGCTGGCGCGACGCTTGCCTGGACCGGATGCGGCGGATGGTGGAGCGCGACAAGAACCACCCGTGCGTCATTCTGTGGTCGCTGGGCAACGAGGCCGGCACGGGGGCCAACCTTGCCGCCATGGCCGACTGGGCGCGCTCGCGCGACCCGGGCCGCCCGATCCACTACGAGGGCGACGGCGACTGCCGCTACGTGGACGTGTACAGCCGGATGTACGCCTCGCCGGAGGAGGTCGAGGCGATCGGGCGCGGCGAGAACCCCGACCAGGCCCGCCGGGCGCTGCCGTTCATCCTGTGCGAGTACGCGCACGCGATGGGCAACGGGCCGGGCCGGCTGGCCGAGTATGAGCGGCTGTTCGACACCTACCCGCGCTGCCAGGGCGGCTTCGTCTGGGAGTGGATCGACCACGGCATCCGGCGGCGCACGGCCGACGGGCGCGAATACTTCGCCTACGGTGGCGACTTCGGCGAGTCGCTGCACGACGGCAACTTCGTCATCGACGGCCTGGTCTTCCCCGACCGCACGCCGTCGCCGGCGCTGGCGGAGCTGGCCGCGGTCTACGCCCCGGTACGGCTGGAGTTCACCGGCGACGGCCGGCTGCGTGTGAGCAACCGGTACGCGCTGCGCGACCTGGCCGGGGTGCGCTTCGACTGGCAGTGCGCGGCCGAGGGCGAGCCGGTCGCGCACGGGGTCCTGGCGGTGCCGGAGCTCGCGGCCGGGGCGGCCACGACCGTGCCGTTGCCGCCGCTGCCCGAGCCGCCGGCGGAGACCTGGTTCACCGTCACCGCGACCACGGTGGCGGACGGGCCGGGGCTGCCGGCCGGCAGCGTCCTGGGACTGGCCCAGACCCAGGTGCGGCCGGCACCGCCGGCGCCCCGGCCCGCCGGCGCGCGGGTGCGCCGCGAGGCGGACGGGCTGCTGCGCCTGGGTCCGGCGGTGTTCGAGCCGCGGTACGGCCGGCTGGTCCGGCTCGGCGAACTGGAGGTGGCCGGCCCACGGCTGGACGTGTGGCGGGCGCCGATCGACAACGACCGGCTCGGCCCCGACCCGCTGGAGCGGCGCTGGCGGGCGCTCGGGCTGGACCGGATGACCCACCGGTTGCGGGAGCTGGCCATCGACGGGGACGAGCTCGTCAGTGTGACCCGGGTCGCCCCGGCCGGCGGCGACCTGGCCCTGCTGGTCACCTGCCGCTGGTCCGCCGACGCCGACTCGCTGGGGCTGACCGCAACGGTCGTCCCGCTGGGCGAGTGGAGCGTGCCGCTGCCGCGGGCGGGGATGCGCCTTTCGGTGCCCGGCCGGCTGGGCGAGGTCGAGTGGTTCGGCGGCGGTCCGGGCGAGGCGTACGCCGACTCGCGCGCGGCCGTTCGCATCGACCGGTTCGCCGCGAGCGTCGACGAGCTGCAGACGCCCTACGTGTACCCGCAGGAGAACGGCAACCGGACCGCGGTGCGCTGGGCCCGGCTGCGCGCGCCGGACGGCTCGGGCCTGCGCATCACCGGTCATCCGACGGTGGAGTTCAGCGCGCGCCGGTGGAGCAGCGAGCAGCTGGACCGGGCCCGGCACACCACCGACCTCGTGGCGGGCGAGCGGGTCGTCGTCAACCTGGACGTCGCCCAGCAGGGCCTGGGCAGCGCGGCCTGCGGCCCCGGCCCGGCGCCGGGCGACGTGCTGGCGGCCCGGCCCTTCACGCTGTCCTTCTCCCTGCGGATGGAGCCGTAGCGTTGCTTCTGGTTGAATTTCGTTGGATTATGGTGTCCAGAGTCGTCTCAATGCCGCGGAGGTGGCCCCGGGCTTCGTATGTCTGCTGTCGAGGGCTGATCGGCAACACACCCGTCACCAGGGAATCTCGGCCTGCGTCACGGGTGGCCGCCGGCTGCGGGCTGCCGTCGGTTCCGGTTGGAGCTCGTTGACATTTGGTCGAGCCCGCCAAGACCGGTCGCCGCGGATTTCGTCTGCGCCGGCCGGCCGGATTGGTGGTGCGGGATAACGTCGGTACCGTGAGATCCTCGTCCGCGCAGGCCTCAGGAGCCACGAGTCCGATGAGCACACCGCCCATGACCGGTACGGGCCCCTACCGCCCCACCATGGCCGACGTCGCCCGGCTGGCCGGGGTCAGCCTCAAGACCGTGTCGCGGGTGGTCAACCACGTGCCGACGGTCGACCCCGCGCTGGCCGAGCGGGTGCTGGCCGCGGTCTCGGAGTTGGGGTTCCGGCGCAACGACATGGCGCGCAGCCTCCGCTCGCGCAGCACGTCGGGCACCATCGGGCTGGTCATCGACGAGGATCTGGCCAACCCCTTCTACTCCAGCCTGGCGGCCGGGGCCGCGCAAGGCGCGCTCGATCACGACGCCATGCTCATCACGGCCACCTCGGCGGAGGACAGCGACCGGGAACGCGGCCTGGTGCTGGAGATGTGCGAGCGGCGGGTCGCCGGGCTGCTCGTGGTGCCGGCCGGGGGCGACCAGAGCCATTTGCGCGCCGAGATGGAGGTGGGCACGCCGGTGGTCTTCCTCGACCGCCCGCCCACCAGCATGCGGGCCGACACCGTGCTCATCGACAATGAACAGGGCGCCCGCAGCGCCATCGAGTATCTGGTGGCCCGGGGCCACGAACGCATCGGGGTGCTGGCGGACCGGCTCACGATCTACACGATGCGCGAGCGGCTGGCGGCCGCCGAAGCGGCGATGGAGCGCGCGGGGGTGCCGTACCGGGCGGACCTGATCGTGGACGGGCTGCACTCGGTCCCGGACACGCAAGCGGCGGTGGAGCGGATGCTGGAGTCGCCGGAGCCGCCTACCGCCCTGTTCGCGCTCACCAACCGGCTCACCCTCGGCGCGCTCAGCGTGCTGGGCCGGCGGCGAAGCGACGTGGCCATCGTGGGCTTCGACGACTTCGAGGCCGCCGCGCTGGTGCCGCATCCGCTGACGGTCGTCTCCACCGACGCCCGCGAGATGGGCCGCGTCGCCGCGGAGCTGCTGTTCGAGCGGATCGCCGGGGATCGCTCCCGGCCCCGGACGATCGTCATCCCGACCACGCTGGTGGAGCGCAGCACGGGCTGACCGGCGCCCGGCCGCGTCGCGTCCCTCGGCAACCACGCGAGACAACGTTCGCCCGCGTCGGTCACTCCCCGCTTCGGCCGGGCCGGTCGGAGCACCCGGGTCCATGGGCTCCCGGCCGCGCCGCACCGGCCGGCGCACGGTACCCACGGACACACCGTCACCACGGGAAATCCACGCCTCCCGGCACCATTGTCGCCTTCCGCGGCCGGTCCGCCGCGCCGTGCGCAGCCGCCTCGAAGTCGCGTCGGCATCGGAGTCTGTTAGCGCCGACGGCTAGACAACGTTGTCTCACGCGAGTTACGGTTCCCCCGCGCTAAGCCCCCGCTAGGGCCGGAAGGGCACCTTTGATGGACCTTATGGACAACTCGCGCCTCTGGGCCGATGGAAATGTTCTTTGTACGCACAACATTGCGGTAACAGCGTTGACCGACGGCGCGCAGCTGCAGGCGGCTCCGCAGGCCGAGGCCACCGTGGTGCGGATCATCGGCACCGAATCCGGGACAACGTTGGTACGACTCGACGTCCCGCTCGGCGACGGGGTCGGTTACTGGCACCCCGCGGCCGGCTGGGAGCGCCCGCTGCCGGCGGACTGGGAGGGCGACTGGCGGCGGGTCGGGCTCATCAACTCGGCCGTCGCGGGCTGCCTGTACGACGGCGCGGGCCGTTCACTGCTCGCCTTCGCCAGCGACCGCGGCGACGCGACGACGCTGATCCGGTTCGGCGTCTCGGAGGACACGGCCCGTTTCGGCGTGTGGCTCGCGATGCCGATGCGGGCCGGCGAGGAGTGCCGGCTGCGCATCGAAGGGCCGGGGCGCCCCGTTGACGACGCCCTGCGCGACCTGGCCCGGTGGATGCCGGGCACCGGCGACGCCCTGCGCACACCCGACGCCGGCCGCACCCCGGCGTACTCGACCTGGTATTCGATGCACCGCGACGTCAGCGCCGCCGCCGTGGAGGCCGAAGCCGCGATCGCGGCCGAACTGGGATGCGGGCTGCTCCTGCTCGACGACGGCTGGCAGGCGCACGCCGACAGCCGCAAGTACTCCGGCTGCGGCGACTGGACGCCCGATCCGGCGAAGTTCCCGGACTTCGCGGCGCACGTGAGCCGGGTGCAGCAGATGGGGCTTTCCTACGTCGCCTGGATCGCTCCGCTGCTGCTCGGCGAGCGCAGCCCCGCCCACGGCGCGCTCGACGGCCTCGCCCCGCACCGGGTGCCCCGCCTGGCGTGCCAGGTGCTGGATCCCCGGCAGGACAAGGTGCGGGCCTTCGTCGTGCAGCGCTGCGCCGAGCTCGTGGAGCGCTACGGGCTCGACGGCCTGAAGCTCGACTTCCTCGAGACGGCCATGGTCTACGCGGCGAGCGGCGGTGACGGTGCCGCCGACGTGAGCCAGGCGATGCGCGCGCTGCTCGACGAGCTGCGCACCCGCCTGCGCGCGCTGCGCGGCGAGGAACCGCTCATCGAGCTGCGCCAGCCCTACGCCGGGCCGGCCATGCGCCGCTTCGGCAACCTGCTGCGGGCCAGCGACTGCCCGGGGGACGCGACCGCCAACCGGGTGCGCACGCTGGACATCGCCCGGCTCGCCCCCGGCGCGACGGTGCACTGCGACATGCTCATGTGGGACCCGTGCGCCGGTGTCGAGGCCGCCGCCCGGCAGCTGCAGTCGGCCCTCTACGCGGTACCGCAGGTCTCGATGCGGCTCGTGGAGCTGTCCGCCGAGCACCGCGCGATGACGGCCTGGTGGCTGGGACTCTGGCGGCAGTACCGCGACGTGCTGATCGACGGCGAGCGCCACGCCGGCCGGCCGGACGAGCGCGACGCCACCGTCACCGCCTGGAACGGCGACCGGGCCGTCATCACGGTCTTCGGCGAGCACCGGGTGGTGCCGCTCGAGCCGAGACGGTTCACCGACGTCGCCCTGATCAACTCGACCACCGCCGAGCACCTCGTGCTCGACCTCACCGACAGCGCCCGGGTCCGCCTGACGGTCACCGACGCCTGCGGCAGGCCGGCCGGCACCCATGTTCGGGAGCTCCGTTCTGGCCTGCACCGCCTGCCGGTACCGCCGGCCGGGCTGTGCCGGCTCTCCCCTGCCTGACCAACCCCGCCTGACCAATCCGCCGCATGGCAACTCCGCACCGACGGTCCTCGCGACACACCCCTCGGAGGTTTGTTCATGTCCGACACCCCAGACCCCAGCACGACCGGCCCGGGCACCGAGGCCCGGGGCATCACCCGGCGCCGCGCCCTCGCATACGGTGCCGCCGGCACGGTCGGCGCCGCGCTGACCGGCGTCCTGAGCACGGACCAGGCCGCGCAGGCGGCCACCGCGCCGTCGATCGACCTCCGCTTCGACGACCCGACCGCGCTGTTCCCCATCGACGGCTCCGGCCGGGCCACCCCCGGCCTGCTCGTCACGGTCACCGCCCCGGACGCGCTCAGCGGCGCGGTGGCCTGGGCGGTCAACGCCCGCAGCACGCAGACCGTCCGCACCGGAACCGTAAGCTTCACCGCCCCGGCGGGCACGGCGCAGACCACCACCATCGCGCTCGGCGCGCTGGACCCCGACTACTACCGGGTATCGGTCACCGTCACCGACGCGACCGGCGCCCAGTTGCTCGCGAAGACGCTGGGGCTGGGCGTGCTGCGCCCGACCGTGTCCGGGGTGCGCCCCGGTTCGGCGTTCGGCCTGGGCATCCGCTCGGAAGGCAACCCGGCCGTCACCAAGCGGATCGCGCAGCTGATGGGGGTCAAGTGGACCCGGGGCCTCGCCTCGGTGCAGCCGGACACGGTCAGCCCGGCGCCGAACACGTTCTGGGGGCCGGCCGACGTCGACAAGGCCCGGGCCGAGGTGGCGGAGTGGCTGAGCTACGGCATCTCCCCAATGGGCGGCATCAACTACAACATGTCCTGGAACGTGCAGCCCGCCGCGAACGGCCAGCCGCTGCCGACGTACCGCAACCGGCCCAAGGACATGGTGGCGCACGCGGACATGGTGTACCACGCCATCGCCCCGCTGCAGGACCTGGTGAAGGACTGGGAGCTGTGGAACGAGCCGTGGGTGCACGGCCGGTACTGGTCCACCGGGGACTCGCAGGACTACCGCGACATGAGCAAGCTGATCTGGAACCGGGTCAAGCCCGACTTCCCCGACGTCAACCTGATCGGCGGCGGCTCGGTCAGCTACAACCGCGACGCGGTGTACGCCAAGGGCTCCACCGACACCGGATACATCGACGGCTCGGTGAACCACGCCTACGGATACCCCGACGCCACCCAGTACGCGATGGCCAAGACGCAGGTCAAGATGGACAGGCGCTGGTCCCGGTCCGGCGGGCGGGGCGGGCAGTGGCAGACCGAGTGCGGCACCTCGGTGGTCAACTCGTTCCCGAGCCTGCCGGTCGAGCAGGCCATCTACGGCGTGGCCCGCACTCTGGCCCCGACCTACCTGCTGCACATGCTCGCCGGGGCGGAGGAGGACTCGCCGATCCGGATCTTCTGGTTCTCGCTGTGCTACGACAAGCCCTACTCGGGCCAGGAATTCAACATCTATGACAGCAGCACGAAGACGCCGCTTCCGGCGGTGGTCGCGTACACCACGATGACCAGCATCCTGGAGGACGCGACCCTGCAGACCGAGCTGTACCCCGACGCCAAGTCCACCTGGGGCTTCCTGTTCCGCACCGAGGACGGCAAGGGCCGGGCGGCGATCTACGCCGACCAGATCTACAAGGGCAGCGACGAGTCGTCCGCCGCCGGGCACCACGGCACCCTGAAACTGCGCGACGCCCACGGCGTGCGGGTCTACGACTACCTCGGCCGGCAACTGGCCGACGGGTCGGCGAACCTGGTGAAGCTGCCACTGAACCCGTGGGAGGTGCTCTACTTCGACACCGACCGCAGCGCCGGGGAACTGCGCGAGGTACTGACCACCAGGGCCTCCTTCGAGTACGACACGCCGCTGCTGGTCACGCCGCTGGCGCTGGTCAAGCCGCTGGACGCGGGTAGCGAGCTGCAGGTGCGGGTGGAGAACGTGTCCCCCGGTGTGGTCGAGGCGATCCTGCGGGTCGCCGCACCGCCGGGATGGACGCTGGAGCGCACCAACGTCCCGCTGCACGAGCTGGCGCCGGGCGAGCAGCGCGTGGTCAGCTTCCCGATCACCGGCTACCAGCTGAGCCCGGGCAACGAGTACCGCGTCGACTGGACGATCAAGCTGCCCGGACGCAACGACGTCACGCCGAGCGGGTCGCAGACCGTGCGGGTCGCCTACCTGCCCTTCCGGTCGATGACCGTGGGCGGCGGCGCGGACCAGTGGAGCGACGTCATCCCGGTGACGCTGACCAGCGTGAGCGCGACCGGCGACACCAAGAAGTACGCGATGCGCGGCGCCTGGGACGACGACTTCCTGTACTTCCGCGCCGAGATCCAGGACGCCGTTGCGTCGTTCAACGTGGCATTCGCCGCCAACCCGTACCTGTTCCCGTTCCAGGCCGACAGCATCCAGCTCGGCTTCGACACCGGCAACAAGCCGGACGACCTGCTGGCCGGCGACCGGCACTACGAGAAGTGCCTGGTCTCGCTCTCCCACCTCTACGTGGCCACGCTGGCCAGCGCCACCCCCGACCACGCCAGCGCGAACGCCTTCGCCCAGCTGCACCGTCAGTGCGCGCCCGGCACCAACTACCAGACCTACTACCCCACCAACGCCGCCCTGCCGACCCCGCTGGGCCCGATGGACGCCACGGCAACCGGCGGGCGCGAGGGCCGAATCCTTATCACCCGCGACGCCGTCGCCAAGGTAACCGTCTACGAGGTGGCCATCGCCTGGAGCCAGCTGCCCGAGCTCAAGGCGACCCTGCCGGGCGCGTCCGGCGGCAACGCGACGATGGCCTTCGCGTTCGCCGTCGCCGACGCGGGAACCGGCGGGCACGGCATGACCTACTCCACCGCGCAGTTCGAGGCGCCCCAGTCGTCCTGCTACAACTTCGCCGCGTTCTGGGGCACCGGCGCACAGTTCAGCGGCGGCCGCGTCGACACGCGCTGGGGCCTCGGCCGCTGAAGCGGCGCCACCCGATCCCCCCGGCCGCGGGGTGAGCGACCCGCGGCCGGGCCCCCAATCGTCAACCTTGGCCCGACCAGAGCCCGAGCAGAGAAGGAAACACAGCCGTGACCAGCGTCGACGGTAGCCCCTCCGCGCCCCCGTGGGCGGACTCGCCGGCCATCCGCATCACCGGAGTACGGGCGATGCTGACCGCCCCGGCCGGCACCACGCTCGTGGTGGTCCGCGTGGACACCAGCGAACCTGGCCTGTACGGCCTGGGCTGCGCGACGTTCACCCAGCGCGCCGCGGCGGTGGCCATCGCGGTCAACGAGTACCTGGCGCCCCAGCTCATCGGCCGTGACCCGGCCGACATCACCGACATTGCCGGCACGCTGCACGTGAGCGGCTACTGGCGGTCCGGCCCCGTGCTCAACAACGCACTGTCCGGAGTGGACATGGCGCTGTGGGACATCAAGGGCAAGCAGGCCGGGCTGCCGGTGTGGCAGCTGCTCGGCGGGCGCTGCCGCACCGCCGTGCCGCTGTACGGCCATGCCTCCGGCCGGGATGCGCACGAGGTCGCCGATGACGTCAGGCAGATGATGGCCGAGGGCTACCGGTATGTGCGATGCCAGGTGGCCGTGCCGGGAGCCGGCACGTACGGGGCGCCCAGTGCCGCGGCGCCGGCCGGTGCCCGCCCACCGCTGACCGCGAACGCGTGGGATCCGTCCGCGTACCGGCGCGCCGTCGTCTCGCTCCTGACGCATCTGCGCACCGAGCTGGGCGAGGAGATCGAGCTTATCCACGACGTGCACGAGCGGGTCCACCCGACCGACGCCGTCGGGCTGGCCAAGGACCTCGAGCCGTACCACCTGTTCTACCTCGAGGACCCGGTGGCCCCGGAGGACATCGACTGGCTGCGCCGGCTGCGCGGCCAGTGCGCCACGCCGATCGCCATCGGCGAGCTGTTCACCAACCCTGCCGAGTACCGTCCGCTGCTCGCCGACGGGCTGTGCGACTTCATCCGCGTGCACGTCTCGGCGATCGGCGGCATCACGCCCGCCTGGCGGCTGGCCAACGCGTGCGAGCTGTACGGCATCCGCACCGCCTGGCACGGTCCGGGCGACGTCTCCCCGATCGGGCACGCGGCGAACCTCGCCCTCGACCTCGCGAGCCCCAACTTCGGCATCCAGGAGCAGCATCTGTTCGCACCCCAACTGCGCGAGGTCTTCCCGGGCTGCCCCGAGATCCGCGACGGCCACCTGTGGCCGAGCGACCAGCCCGGCCTCGGCATCGACTTCGACGAGAACCTGGCGATGCGGTTCCCACCCCAGCGCCTCGGCCACGCCTGGACACCGCCCCGCCGGGCCGACGGTGCCCTGCAACGTCCGTGACCCGTACCGACACCCCGAAACCCAGAAGGAGCAACACCGTGGATACCCCAACCAGCGCGCGGCCCGATGCGGTACGCCGGCGCACCGCATCGGTGCCGCTGATCGCCGCCGTCGCGGCCGGCGCCTGCCTCGTCACCGGCCTGACCGCCTGCTCCAGCAGCTCGGACTCCGGTTCCGGTGAGAAGGTCACCCTGACCATCGGCCAGTGGACCAACCCGGGGGCGATCGAGTTCACCAAGCAGCTCAACGCCGCGTTCGAGAAGGCGCACCCCAATGTCACGGTCAAGCTGCAGCAGGCGCCGACCGCCAACGGGGCGTGGCAGCAGCTGACCAGCAGCATGCTGCAGTCCAAGTCGGTGGACGTGCTGGCCCAGTTCGCACCCACCCAGCAGGCCTTCGCGCCGTCCTACACCAACCTGAAGCCGGGCGGAGCCGCGGCACTGGTCTCCTCGGGCCAGCTGGTCGACCTCAAGGACCAGCCGTTCATGAAGAGCTACGACCTCACCAATCAGCAGGCCGCCGTCGGCTACAACGGCGGGATCTACGGCGTGATGGCCGCGGAGTACGTTTCCGCCGGATCCGTCTGGTACAAGAAGGACCTGCTCGCCAAGTACAACATGGAGGTACCGAAGACGTACCAGGAGTTCCTCGACGACTGCGCGGCCCTGAAGGCCAAGGGGATCACCCCGATCTTCGCCGCGGGGAAGGAAGGCCTGCACGCCGGCGTCTGGCACGGCATCATGAACCAGACGCTGATGGCGGGTCACCCCGCCGCAGACTCGGTGAAGGTGTCCACCGACCGGGCCACCGCGTTCTGGCAGAAGACGCAGTCCTGGGCCGACCCGGTCTACAAGAGCATCTCCGAGCGGTACCAGCAGGCGATGCCGTACCTCGAGCCGGGTGCGGCGGGCGTCTCGCAGCAGACCGCTCCGGGCGCGTGGGCCAGCCAGCCGGACAACTTCCCGTTCCTGTTGGACGGCTCGTGGGACGGCGCGACGATCCAGCAGGCCAACCCGAAGCTGAACCTGGGCTTCTTCATGCTGCCCGGCACCAACGACCCGGCCGCCAACCGGGTGGCCATCAAGCCGGACCTGACCTGGGTGGTACCGAACAGCGCTCCGCACAAGGACCTGGCGCTGCAGTGGCTGGAGTTCTTCTCCCAGCCGGACAACTACAAGAAGTGGCTGGAGGCGACCGGCTCGATGTCCACCCAGCCGGCGCTGCAGGACACCGGGCTGCCCTGGATGGACTGGCTCAACGCGCACATGACCGACTCGTTCGTGGCGCTGACCGCCCCGTGGGTGCCGGCCGGTGCGTCGACCGACGCGAGCGGTCCCGACCTGTACAAGATGGCGCCGATCGGCAACGACAGCGTGGACACCATCCTCGCCCGCTCCGCCAGCGCCTACCAGAAGGCCCTCGGTTAGTCCTTACGTCACGGTAGAAGGGAGGGCGGCGTGTCACGCTGTTTGTTCGGCACCCCACGGACCCGACGGTTCATTCCATGGGCGAGCATTGCGATACCGGGACTCGGGTGGCTGGTGTTTGGGCTGTACCCGTCGCTGGCGACCATCGGGTACTCGTTCACGCAATACTCCGGCCTGCCGGGTACGCCGCTCAACTTCTGCGGCCTGTGCAACTACTCCAACGCGTTCACCGCGCTCTCGTCGGAGGTGTGGGGCGCGGTACGCGTCACGCTCATCTACGTGGTCGGCGTGGCGATCGTGCAGAACGCGATCGGCATCGGGCTGGCCCTGCTGCTCAACCGGCGGGGCCGGTCCTACGCCATGTACCGGGCGCTCATCTTCATGCCGCAGATCTTCTCGGTCGCGGTCGTAGGGGCGATCTTCTCGCTGATCTTCGACCCGTTCTCCGGCCCGACCGAGAAGATCCTGCAGGGCGTCTTCGGGGTCACCAGCACCTTCCTCGGCTCCAACCAGCTGGCGCTGCCCCTCGTGATGCTGGTCAACGTCTGGATGTTCTCCGGGTACTCGATGCTCATCTACATCGCCGGGCTGCGCAACATCCCGTCAGAGGTGTACGAGGCGGCGTCGATGGACGGCGCGGGGCGCTGGCGCATGTTCCGCAGCATGACCTTCCCGCTGCTCGCGCCCGCCTTCACGGTGAACATGTTCCTGGCCGTGGTGGGCGCGCTCGGCGAGTACGCGCTGATCCTGGTCCTCACCGGGGGCAACTTCGGCACCCAGACGCTGGGCATCTACATGTTCAACTCGGCGTTCCTCAGCGGCAACGGCCAGCTCGGGTTCGGCTCGATGCTGGCAATGCTGCAGTTCTTCCTCACCCTGGTCGTCGGTGGCGGCATCCTGTGGGCCCTGCGGCGGCGGGAGGTGGCGCTGTGACGACCTCGGCGGTGCTCCCTGACCGCACCCGGACCCAGGCCACGACGCCGCCTCGGCGTCGGCGCGGCATCGGGGCGCTGCTTCGCGGCGCGCGCACGAACGTGGTGTGCTTCCTCATCTCGGTACTGCTGTTCGCGTTGCCGCTGTTCTACCTGCTGCTGCAGGCGTTCAGGTCCTACCCCGACTTCCTGCAGCACCCGACCGGCCTGCCGCAGGAATGGACGCTGCAGAACTTCGCCGCCGCTTGGGAGCAGGGCGACTTCGGCCGCCAGATGATCAACAGTCTGGTCTACTCGGTGATCCCGACGGCGATCACCCTCGTGCTCGGGGTCTTCCTCGCCTTCCCCATCTCCCGCGGGTACTTCAAGCACTCCAACGCGCTCTACACGTTCTTCATCTTCTCCGGCTTCCTGCCCGGCGGCCTGATCCCGCTGTTCATCGAGGCCCGGACGCTGCACCTGTACAACAGCATGCCCGGCTATCTCGTGATGACCAGCCTGTCCGGCGCCGGGTTCTTCTTCTTCGTCGGGTACATCAAGGGAATCCCCCGCGAGATCGACGAGGCGGCCGTGCTGGACGGCTGCGGGTACATCCGGTTCATCCTCACCTTCATCATCCCGCAGATGAAGCCGGCGCTGGCCACCTTCGGCATCTTCGGATTCGTCGCCTCCTGGAACAGCCTGATCCTGCCGCTGGTCATGCTCTCCGACGACGCGCTGTGGCCGGTCACCCGCGGCCTCTACTCGTTCTTCGGCGAGCACACCCAGAACTGGCCGGTCGTGGCCGCGGCCACCTTCATCGTGGCGGCGCCGATCCTGGCGCTGTTCATCCTGCTGCAGCGCTACCTCGTCGAGGGGGTCGCCGGCGGGGCGGGCCTGGGCACCCAGGGCGTCGCGCCACGGCAGGCGTCGCTCGGCGAACCGTCCGGCGGGACGGAGTGAGCCGCCCGGCCCGGCTCGGCCGGCACACCCGGTGGGAGCCGGGCCGGGCGAGCGTCACCTTCCGGCTGCACGACCCGATCGACCATCCCGAGTTCGCGTGGCCGCGGACGCTGCTGCACTGGCCGGTGCGCTGGCCCGAGCCGGCGCTGCCGGCCCGGCGGCTGCGTCTGGTCGACGCCGTGGGCACGCCGGTGCCGTTCCAGCTGTCCGAGATGCGCACCGACGACGAGGGACGGCTGCACAGCGCGGTGGTCGGCTTCTTCGCCGCCCTGGCGCCCGGCCAGTCCCACGAGTTCACGCTGTGTGCCGACGAGTCGATCCCACTGGCAAGCGTCGCCCACCCGGTGACGGCCGTACAGGACGACGACGGCATCGTGGTGGACGCCGGAGCGATCCGGGTGCGCCTGCCCCGATCCCACCGGCCCGGCGCCGGGCAGGAGGCCCCGCCGACGCCGGGCCCGATCCTCGCGCTGGACCGCGGGCACGGCTGGGTGGGCCGATCCGCGCTGGCCGGGGTGCGAGCCCAGGTGGAGCGGATCGACGTGCGCGAGGTCCAGGCCGGGCCGCTCGTCGTCGCGTACGAGATCGGGTACCTGTTCGCCGGCGGCGGCCGGTACACCGCGACCGTGCGCTGCGTGCAGGGATACGACTTCGTCGAGCTGACCGAGCGGATGCGCGACATCGACGGACCCGTCCCCGAATGGGAGCTGCGCTGGGACGGCTTCTCCCCCACGCACCGGTTCTCCTCGACCTGGCCGTACTCCCAGGACGCCACCGACCACCTCGACCCCGGCTCGCCGGAGACCTACCGGTGGCCGGGCATCGACGAGCCGCTGCTGGTCGCCGACAGCGGCGAGGACCCGGCCTTCTCCGGACCGGGCCGGCCCGAGGATCCGCGGGAGGAAATGGCCTTCACCGTCGGACCGTACGCGCCCGCGTACGCCTGGGACATCCGTCCACATGCGACCTTCTGGGACGTGCGCACAGGCGACACCACCGGGGTGTTCGTCCGCGACCCGGGCCGGTGGGACGACCACCGCTACGCCTCCTGGGCCTCGGCCCGGGACCTGCAGATCCGCTTCCGCTACCGAGACGGGGTGCTGCACTGGCGGTGGCCGCTGCGCACCGGCACCCGGCGCACCGGGATCGCCTTCTACGACCACGAACGCGACCGGGACGTACTGCGGTCACAGCAGGAGAACGCGCACGCGCTTTCGGCGCGGTACGACATCGATCCCGAGGCGGCCCGGCGAGCCGCCTGCTACCAGTCCACCCACGTTCGGCAGCTGTACCACTGGCACAGCACCCTGGACCTCGACCGGGTCAAGGACTGGGAGCTCACCTACGGCGGGCGGCGCCCGGCCCCGCTGTGCGCCACCGGCGAGATCCGCACCGGGCGGGAGCTGTTCACCGCACTCTTCGCCGGCGCCGACGGCCCGCGACTGATCGCGCACGGCGTCAACGAGGTCGCCGGCTACCTCAACATCGGCCAGCGGCCGCTCTATGACCGGCTGCTGGACGCCTACGACCGACTGCGCGGCGCGCTGACCCCGCGGCAGGCCGCCCGGGTCGACGCGCTGCTGCTGCTGACCGGGTACGTCAGCGCCGGCGAGGAGATCGGGCCGATGCGGCGGATGTTCGGCGGCCATCCCAACTTCATGTCCGACGGGAAGGCGGCGCTGGCCTGCCTGGCCTGGTTCTACCCCGAGCATCCCGCGGCCGGCGACTGGCTCGACCAGTTCGAGACGTTCCTGCGGCTGGCCGGGGTGTACAACACCCGGCCGGCACTGCCCGACCGACAGGCCAGGCCCGGCCGATGGACGGAGAGCCTCGCCACGTACGTGTGGGCGTTCCTGCGCCCGGCCACCCTCGGCAACGCACTGGGCATCCGCGCCGACGGCCACAACCGGCTGTGCACACCGCAGTTCGCGGCCCTGGGTGCATGGCTGGTCGACGCGCTGACCGCCCCGGTGACGACCGCCGCCGCGCCGGACACGGACGTGTCGGCCACCGCACCCGGCGCGCTGCGCATGCACCCGCCGCAGGGCGCGCACGCGAGCTGGCCGCGCCGGCCACCCATCGAGATGCGGCTGCTCGGCGAGCAGCTGCGCCGCTACCGCCCGCTCGTCGCCGAGCACCTGCTGTGGGGCTGCGACGCCGCGGGACACCGGCTGGACCAGCCGCGCGGCGCCGCCGACCCGTGGCGGACGCTGCATCCCGCACCCGGGGACCGGGGCACCAACCCTCGCCTGGGCAGTAGCAAGTACACCGGGTACGGGATCACGCTGCGCGCCGGCGTCGGCGAGCCCACCGAGGTGTCGGTACACCTGCAGCAGACCGACCGCGGCCCCAACTACCGGTGGGGCATCGCGAACGACAACGGCAGCGGGCACCTGTACTACTACGCCGCTGGACGCGCCTACAGCGGGCACGGCCGGGAGGACGCCGGGGACCGGCGCGCGCCGGACGCCACCTTCGTCAGCTCCTGCGGCATCTGGCGCGGCGGGGCGTTGCGGTCGCTCGGCCCCAACACGCTGGACCGACCGCACTACGACCTGGACACCGCGCAGTACGCCGAGATCACCCCCGCCCGGGACAGCCCGGTGTACGGCCACTATCTCGGCCGCAGCGTCATCCTCGTCGGCCGCGACTACCTCGTCGTCTACGACGCGGTGGCGGCCACCCAGCGGATGGTCTGGACGTGGGTCACGCTGACCCGGCCCACCGGCGGCGACGCCAACAGCAGCGACCACCTCACCGACCGGATGCCCTTCATCCACGTGGTGCGCGGCGTGCGCACCGACGGCGCGGGCGGCGGCGAGTTCTGCACCCCGGTCTCCCAGGGGGTACGCCTGGAGAGCCCGCCCGACGCCACCACCGGCAGCACGCTGGCGATCGTCAGCCACCGCGACGACCTGACGATCGACCCGCAGCACCGCACGACCTGGGGTGCCCGGATCACCACCGCGGACGGCGTGGACTACGTGTTCCGCCACGAGCGGGCCGCCCATCACGAACCGGAGGCCCTCGACGTCACGCTCGACGCCGCGGGGCTGCGCTTCCGGGGCACGGCCGGGGTGATCCGCGTCCGGCGCGACGGCGAGCGGCAGCTGGTGCTCTTCCACGGCACCGCGATCGGCACCGACGATGTGCTGCTCACCACCGACGACCCGGACCTGGGCATCAGCCTGTGCTACCGGGCCGGCGCGCACGAGTGCCACGGCAGCTACCGCGCCCCGGGCGACACCACGCTGACCCTGCGCGTGCCGGCCGGCCGGCGCGGCGCGGCCTTCCACGTCGACGGCGCGCCCGTACGGCCACTGCGCGAGGCCCCCGAGGAGGTGACCGTGGCGCTGCCGGCGGGGCGGCACCGGTGGGAGCTGACCACGCACGCGCCCCGCCCCGCACCCGCCGGGGTGCGCCGCACCGTGAGCGCCGGCGCCGCCGCCGAGGTGCACTTCACGCCGGTGCCGGCGGCCGAGGAGTACCTCGTGCAGCTCAGCGAGGACGGCGGCGACACGTGGCGCACCGCCGCGACCGCCCGGACCAGCCCCTGCCGGCTCACCGGCCTGGCCGACGGCACCAAGCTGCACGTGCGGGTCGTCGCCGCGAACTCCCGGCACCAGGCCCCGCCCGGCGCCGACTACCCGTTGTACGTCACCGACGCCCCGCCCGCCCCGCCGCACGGGCTGGCTCCGCGGCCCGTCCCGGGTGGGGTCGAGCTGAGCTGGGGCGAGGTGCTCGGCGCGAGCGGGTATCGGGTGCTGCGCCGCCGCCGCGGCGAGGCCGGGTACCGCGAGATCTTCGCCGGTCTCGCGTTCTCCTACATCGACCGTGCGGCGGCCCCCGGCGACGAGTACGCGGTGGCCGCGGAGAATGGCAACGGCCTCGGCCCGCCGAGTGCACCGGTACCGGCCGATCCTGGTAGTTGGCGGCACTGGCACCCGCCGGTCCCGCTGACCTTCCGCCGGACACACACCTACCACGAGCCGCCCTACCTGCCCGACGGGGCGGCTCCGCAGGAGTATGACGCGCAGCGACTGCCGTCCGACCTGCCAGCCATCACCGGTCCATAACCGCAGGGGGTTCACTTCCATGTCCGAGCGAATCCTGCTCACCGGCGCCGCCGGGCGTATCGGCACGGTACTGCGGCCCGGGCTCGCCCGCCCGGGCCGGGTGCTGCGCCTGCTCGACGTCGCACCGCAGCCGCCGGCGGCCCCGGGCGAACGCGTGGAGATCGACACAGCGTCCTTCACCGACCCGGACGCGATCCGCGCTGCCTGCGAGGGCGTCGACGCGGTGGTCCATCTCGGTGGGTGCGCCGGCGAGGCGCCGTGGGAGACGATCCGTGCCGTGAACATCGACGGCACGCAACGGGTGCTGGCGGCGGCGGTCGAGGCCGGGGTAGGGCGGGTGGTCCTCGCCGGAAGCATCCACGCCGCCGGGTTCCGCACCCGCGACGAGGCGGTGCACGGCCCGCTGCCGGCGGACAGCTCGGCCCGTCCGGACACCTTCTACGGCGTGAGCAAGGCCGCGGTCGAGGCGCTGGGCAGCCTCTACCACTCGCGGTTCGGCATCGACGTGACGTGCCTGCGCATCGGCGCGTTCCGGCCGCTGCCGACGGTCCCCGAGGACCTGGCCCGGTGGCTCTCGCCCGGGGACGCGGTGCGGCTGGTCGAGGCCTGCCTGCGGGTCGAGCCGGCCGGATTCCGCATCCTGTGGGGCATCTCGGCCAACACGCGCCGGTGGTGCTCGCTGTCCGAGGCGGAGGCGATCGGGTACCACCCGCAAGACGACGCCGAACGGTACGCCGCCCAGGCCCTGGCCGGCGGCGACGCCGACCCCGCAGCGCCCCGCAACCACCTGGTCGGCGGCGGGTTCTGCACCATGCCGCTCGGCTGACCGCGGCGGGGCCCGGCTACCCGGCGCCCACGCCCTGCGCGGCCGGCCCCGCGGCACCCACCCCGGCGAGCCACCGCGCGCACAGCCGCGTCCACTGCCCGGCCGACTCGTCGTCCTCGGCCAGCCCGAGCCCGTGCCGGCCGTGCGGGAACACGTGCAGCTCGTGCGGCACGTCGTGCGCCGCCAGCGCGTGGGCCAGCCGATAGCTGTGCTCGACCGGGACGACCGCGTCGTCCGAACTGTGCCAGACGAAGAACGGCGGCGCCTGGGGAGTCACCAGCTCCTCCAGCGACGCCTCCCGGCGCCGCGCCGCCGTCGCGTCCGCGCCGAGCAGGTTCTCCCGCGAGCCGGCGTGGTGCTCGGGGAGCATCGAGACGACCGGGTAGCACAGCACCGCGAGGTCCGGCTGCTCGTCCGGCCGCGAATCCGGCGCCAGTGCCGCGTGCCCGGCGAGGTGACCGCCGGCGGAGAAGCCGATCACGCCGATCCGCCGCACGCCGCGCCGCCGCAGCCCGGCGATCTCCGCCCGCACCGCCAGCAACGGTCCGGGGTGACGCGTCGCCACCGGGTACCGCAGCACGCCGGCCTCCAGGCCCAGCGAGCCGAGCCACTCGGCCACCGGTTCGGCCTCGTGCGCAGCGTGGTTCTCGTACCCACCGCCGGGCAGGACGATCATGTGAAGCGGCATTGGCCCCAGCCTTCGCGTCAGTCGGATGCGGTGATCCGGTCGAGCAGTTCCAGCAGATGGTGGTACGTGTGGCCGGTGGCCCGGGTCATCCCGATCCCGCAGGTTCGGCTGGCCGAAGCGTGGGCGGCGCATCCGTCGCGGGCGGCGGTGTCGACGACGGTGCCGCTGGGCAGCACGAGCGTCACCGACTCCAGGGGGCCCGGGTGGCGCCGGGTGCGGCCCGTTCCAGCGCGCTGAGCAACTCGCCCTCGACTGGAGCGAGCCGGCGCGGGCCGGCAGGGTTCCCGGTGGTCATCGCCGCGCTCACCCGGCGAACGCCGCGGCCGGGGTTCCCACCACGCCCAACCCGCCGACCGCGAACACCGACCCCGCGGGGTCGTCGTCGGGCAGGTCCAGCCCCTCGCGGGCCGATGTGATGTACAGAACGTCGAGGGCGGTGCCGCCGAACGTGCAGGAGGAGGGCTGATGCGCGGGCATGGGCAGCTCGCCGAGCACATCTGCGTCGGGTGAGATGCGCACCACCCGGTCGCCGCCCCACATCGCCACCCAGAGACAGCCGGTGGCGTCGACGGTGAGCCCGTCCGGCATACCCGTGCCATCGGGGAATCGGGCGAACGTGCGCCGACGGCCGATGGTGGCGCGCTCCAGGTCGGCGTCGAAGGCCGAGATCTCGCCCGCCATGGTGTCGGCGAGGTAGAAGGTGCGACCGTCCGGACTCCAGCCGAGACCGTTGGGCAGCGTCAGTCCCTCCAGGACCACTCGCGTCGTCCAGTCGGGCATGAGCACGTGCAGGGCGCCCCGGCCCGGCTGGAAATCCATCGTGGTACTGCCGGCCCAGAGCCGCCCGCGCCGGTCGCACTTCGCGTCGTTCATGCGCTCCCCCACGGGCAGGATCGCGCACCGGACGGTCATGCCGGCCTCGACGCTGGCGAAGCCCTCGGCCACCGCGGCGACGAAGCCCCCGCCGCGGCGGGGCACGGCCGCGCCGACGTGCGTCGGAAGATCCAGCGTGCTGGTCTGTCCGGTCGTCGGGTCGCTGGTGTGGATGTGCCCGGCCGGGATGTCGACCCAGTGCAGGCGGGCGTCGCGCGCATCCCAGACCGGTCCCTCGCCGACCCGGGCCCGGCCGGGGACCGCAACCTCGGGCGCCATCGCCTGCATCATTCGGGGAGCACCACGGCGGCGTTGGCGAGCAGTCCGCCGTCGACGGGCAGCGCGACGCCGGTGATGAAGCTGGCGCGGTCGCCGGCGAGGAAGGCGATCGCCTCGGCGACCTCCTCCGGCCGCGCCACCCGTCCCAGTGGGTGGCTGCGCCCCCAGGATTCGACGAGGGCCTGGGTGCCCTCGTCGGTGCCGTCGGAGAACATCCGCGCGGACGCGCGCAGCATCGGCGTGTCGACCGATGCCGGGCAGACCGTGTTGGCCCTGATCCCGTTCTTCGCCTCGTCGACGGCGATCGACCGGGCGAACGCGTTGAGCGCCCCCTTGCTGGTGGTGTATGCGGCGACCGCGCTCTGGGTGATGAAGGCCTGCACGGAGGAGACGAGCACGATCGAGCCCGACCCGCGGGCGCGCAGGTGCGGCAGCGCGTGCTTGACCGCGTGGAACGCGCCGGTCACGTTGACGGCGAGCACCTCGTTCCACTCGTCGGCCGTGGTGTCGGACGCCGTGCCGTAGCGCTGGATCCCGGCCGCGGCGACCACGATGTCCAGTCCGCCGTGGGTGGCGGCGACGCGAGCGATGAGGTGGGCCGTGGCCGCCTCATCCGTCACGGAGAGTTCGGCGTACTCGACGCCGGGAAGCTTCGCCTCGGCCCCGGCCGCCGGTGGCAGGCCGGCGGCGACGACGGTCGCGCCGCGCGCCGAGAGCACCTGGGCGGCCGCGCGGCCGATGCCGCTCAGTCCGCCGGTGACGATGGCGACCTTGCCGTCGAACTCCACAATGGACTCCTTGATGCCGTCAGCGGGGCCCCGCAGCGCGCGGCGCGGAGGTCAGCCGCGCTGGGGAAGGATCGCCGCAGCTGTCGTGCCACAAGGGGCCTTGATCAGCTGCGCGGATCGAGTCTAGGCAACGTTGTCTTCGGCCGCCAGTAGTGTCTGGCGCTGACGGCGACGTCCACGCGTGGACGTCCATGTGCACTTGGCCGCCCCTATGCCACGCCGCACCACCATAGGAGGCGTCAACCGGCTCAACCGCCGTCGGCAGCCAGGTATCCAAGCCCTCTATGGCCAAAGGAGCTGTGCCGCACAGGTCCAGGTCGAATTGACCGCGCCACGGCCGATGGCGTCATGCGCCAGGCCCGTTGGCAACGCCCGGCCAGCGCTCGCGGGATCGAACGCGTTCACAGAGACTGAGCGCCCAACGCATCGTGCGTTCGACCGCGTGGAGGTCACCGCTGTCGAGCGTTCGAAGGAGTTGGTCGAGCGCTGAACGCAGTTCGGCGTTGTCGGGCGATCGTTTCCTGGCTCCGCCGCGAATCCGCGACAAGGCGCCCGCGGCGGCGAGCGCTTCGAGGTCCCGGTGCACGGTGGAGTTGGAGGTGCCAGTGGCCGCCTGCACTTCCTCGATCGTGACGAACTCCTGTTCGGCGAGCAGATCGAGGATGGCCCGGCGCCGTACCGCAGGAAGGGGTCCGTCCTGGTTGGTCATCTGGGCCACTCCTGCCGGGTCAGCGCGGCCCGGCCGTGGTCCGCGAGCGCGGCGGTGCCCTCGTCGCCGTGATCCCCGGCGGTGATGACGAGGGCGTACCGGAAGCGGATCGCCGCACCATGGGCCAGCTCGAACTCCGCACTGAAGAACGGCGCCGGGTTGAGGCAGGCGAACACTTCGCTGCGGGTGAACCATTGCGGCGGGTGCCGTGGGTTGCCGGTGTCGTCGACGATGACGATCGTCGACGAGCGGCCGGTTTCATCGTGCTTGCCGCGAAAGGCGAACCACTCGGCGCGGGTCCCGCGAAGGTCGTCGGCGCCAACCGCGTCCGGTGATTGGACGGTGCCGCCCGTGAACGAACGGGGGCCGCGCCAGAGGAGGCCACCGTAGCCGGCGTTCTCGCGGCCGTTGGTGGTGGGCGAGCCGAGTGTGAGGGTGCCGCCGGAGACGTTGGTCATGGCTGTGTCGAAGACCAGCGTCCAGGTCTGGTCGTCGACCAGGGCGGCGGTCAGCGTTCGGTGTTCGTCGATCACCATGTCGCCCTGCTGGGAGATCCAGTCGAGCTCGTGGGCCAGGGATGCGGTGTCGCCGTCGGTGGACAGGTTGGTCATCCACCGGTGCACGGCGCTGCCGTTGTTGTCCAGCTGGACGTAGGAGCCGCCGTGGACGTACGTGGGGCCGCCCCAGAAGTTGTGCTCTCCGACGTGCGGCAGCGACCAGGCGATACCCTTGTGCCAGACGTGGTCGTGCGGCCGGAACACGGAGACCACATCACCGGCCAGCGTCCGGATCGGATGCACGTAGGGCTTGGGTGACTCCAGCCGCGGGGTGTCCGGGCGGTACACGTAGGTGAACAGCGCGACGTCGCCGGTGCAGACGGTCACCGACCGGCCGAGGGCGTGGTCGACCTGCAGGCTCATCGGACTCGCACCGCTTCCATGGGCTCCTGTTGCGTCCCACGAGATGCTCTCTGATGATGTGCTCGTCCCGCCTTGACGATCCGCACCCGGCCTGCCGGCACGATGATCTCTCCGCTGTGGATGGAGCCGTCCAGCAGGTCGGTGCCGGATCCCGCTACCTTCGTCGCGGTGACGCCATGGTTGATCAGGAAGGTGTAGTCGTGCCCGGCCGATCGGCGCACGACGACCTCGAGCCCACCCGCAGCGGGCGCCGACGTCACGGCCGAGCGCTCGGCCAGCGTCGCCACCAGCCGGGCGCGGGCGTCGTCGTCCAGCTCAACGCCCACGTACCATGCCTCACCCGCACCGCGGACGGCGCGGGTGACCGCCGGTGCGTCCGCGAAGTCGCCGCCGACGTACCGTGCCTCGGCCACCGCGTCCGTGAGGTCGATCTCCTCGTGCCAGGTCGAGACCGTAGTGGCTCCGGTGACCCCGTCGATGTCCACGCAGTCCGCCTCCGGCAGCGGCGCGAACTCCTCCACGCGCACGCCGAGCAGTTCCCGGAACGCCCCGGGATAGCCGCCGAGCCGCACCCGGTCGAGCGGGTCGACGATGCCCGAGAAGTAGGTGACCAGCACGGTCGCGCCCGCGTGCGCGGCTTCCGCGATGGCGGCCGCGTCGCGGTCCGAGACCAGGTAGAGCATGGGTATGACGATCAGCCGGTAGCCGGACAGGTCGGCCGACGGTGGCACGATGTCGACGGTGATGCCCGCGTCGCGCAGACTCCGGTACCACCGCAGGGCGTTCTCCATGTAGGACAGACCGTTGTGCGGGTGCCCTTCCCGGTCGGCGGCCCACCACGACTCCTCCGAGAACACCAACGCGCAGTCCGCGACCACCTGGGTGCCGAGCACCTCGGCACAGGACGCGAGCTCCGCGCCGAGCGCCGCGACCTCCCGGAACTTGCGGCTGTCGGACCCGGCGTGCGGCAGCATCGCGGAGTGGAACCGTTCGGCCCCGGCCTGGGCGGCGCGCCACTGGAAGAAGCAGATGCCGTCGGCTCCCCGCGCGACGTGCGAGAACACGTCGCGCCGCAGTTGCCCGGGGCGCTTCGCGGGATTGACCGGGCGCCAGCTCGTGGCTCCGGCGGCCGTCTCCATGAGCAGCCACGGCTTGCCCGCCGACAGGCCGCGGGCCCGGTCGGCCGAGAACGCCAGCTCGGACTGGGCGTCGGGCGTCGGCCTCAGGTAGTGGTCGCTCGCGACGAGATCCAGGTCGGCGATCCACGAGCTGTAGTCCATGTTCTTGCCCGCGTCGAACAGCACCAGGTTCGTGGTGACCGGCACGTCCGGGGTGACCCGCCGCAGCACGGCAATCTCCGCTCGCAGCTGCTCGCGCAGCTGGTCCGAACTGAACCGGTCGAAGTCCAGCACCTGGGTCGGGTTCGAGTCGGTGAAGGTCAGCCGCGGCGGCTGGACCTCCTCCCACGCCGAGTAGGCCTGGCTCCAGGCGGCCGTACTCCAGGCGGCGTTGAGCTCATCGAGCGAGTCCGCGTACCGGTGCCTGAGCCACGCCCGGAACGCCACGGCGGTGGCGTCGTCGTAGGACCGGGAGTTGTGGCCGCCGAGTTCGTTGGAGACGTGCCACAGGGCAAGGGCCGGGTGCTCGCCGTAGCGCTCGGCCATCTTCTCCACCAGCGCGAGCGAGTGTTCGCGGTAGACCGGCGACGACGGCGACCAGGCCTGGCGGCCCCCCTGCGCCATCACCCGGCCGTGCCGATCGACCGGCAGCACCTCCGGGAACCGCGTGGTGAGCCATGGTGGCGGCGACGCGGTGGCGGTGGCGAGATCGACCGCGATGCCGCCGGCGTGCAGCAGATCGAGCACCCGATCCAGCCAGCCGAAGTTCCAGCGGCCGGGCGCCGGCTGCAGCACCGACCAGGAGAAGACGCCGACCGTGACGAGGTTGACACCGGCCTCGCGCATCAGTCGCACATCCTGCGGCCACACGCTCTCGTCCCATTGCTCCGGGTTGTAGTCGCCACCGAACGCCACAGGTTGGCCGCCGAACCGGGCCACGACGTTGGCGGGCCACCGAATCCACTGCGTCGTCACGAACGTGTGCCGTCTCGCTCGTCGAGCCGCAGCCCGTTCAGGACGCCCTGCAGGTAACCGATCGCGTGCGCCCGGCCCCGGCTGCAGTACGCCTCGGACGAGATGTCGCCCCAGGTGTCCACGTCGCCGATCATCGCCGGGACGTGGTCGTCGATGAGGAACCCGTCGAATCCGGCATCGTGCAGCCGCCGTATCACGCGGGCCGGGTTGAAGTTGCCCTCACCGATGAAACACTCGGTGAATCGGGGCACGGTGCCGCGCACATCGCGGAAATGCACATAGAGGATGGCCGGTCCCAGTAGGTCGATGACCTCGTTGATGCTCTGCTCACCGTTCATCTCGGACACGGTCCCGAGGCACAGGTTCAGCCCCCACGACGGGCTGCCGCCGGCCTGCTCGAGCGCCTTGCCGATGGCGGCCGGCGACGTGAAGATCCGGGCTATGCCGCCCAGCGGCTCGTCGACGGGAGGGTCGTCGGGGTGCAGGGCCAGCCGGACCCCGACCTCCTCGGCCACCGGCAGCACCGCGTCGAGGAAGTACTGGTGATTGGCCCACATCTGCTCGGCCGTGATCGGCTCGCCGACGGGCCGGTCCGGCGTGAGCCGGTACCCGGCGAGGGCGTTGCCGGCAGGTGCGTCGGCCAGGTCGAACGCGGTGACCTTGGCGCCGCCGCGTCCCCGTGCGGCCATGTCGGTGCGCCAGACGTACGTGCCGAGGAAGTTGTAGCCCAGCAGGTCGATGCCGACGGCGGCGAGGTTGCGGATGGTCTTGTGGTAGTTCTCGATCTGCTCGTCCCGGCCGGGCAGCCCGCGCTGGATCTTCCAGAAGTGGGCGAGCGGAACGTTTTCCAGGCCGTCGATCGCCAGCCCGTCGGCGTCGCATCGTGTCCGCAGTGCCCGCAACTCCGGCAGGCTCCAGTGACCGTCGACGCCGGGCAGCAGATCTGGGGTGTGCAGCTGGACGCTGCTCAGCCCGAGCTGGTGGGCGAACGTCGCAATATTTGAATCATACTTGTCGATGTGACCAAGGCTGATGCGGATGGTCATCCTGCCCGAATCCGTTCGTTGGTAGCGGTTGTCAGCCGGCGAGGAGCCCGCCGTCGAGGACTAGTTCGGTGCCGGTGACGAACGCGGCATCGTCGGAGGCGAGGTAGAGGGCGGCCGCCGCGACTTCCTCCGGCATGCCGCCCTGCGGCACGCCCGCGGGGTCGAGGTCCCCCGCCTACACTGTCGCGCCTTCGTCGAGGAAGCGGCGAGCCGTCTCGCGGCCGATCCCGGAGCCCGCACCGGTCACCAGGACCGTCTTTCCATCGGATCTCATCAGGTTGCTGGTATTCCTTTCAAGCCGCACGCCGGCGCCGGGCCGCGGCGCGTCGGCCGGGGCCCAGCGGCCGTCGCCGGGGTCAGTCGGTGAAGTAGTCCGGGTGCTTGTCCCGCAGCGACGGGGCGAGCTCCATGGCGCGCCGAGCGTGCCGGCTGATCAGCGCCCGACCGGCCGCAACGTCGGCCTTCTCCAGGACGTCCACAATGGAACGGTGCTCATCGATCAGCACCCGCACGCCGGCCTTGTCCGGCAGGGTGAGCCGCCGCAGCCGGTCCAGCTGTAGCTTCGTGCGCTGCACGACCTGCCAGGCACCGGGATAGCCGCTGAGCGCGAAGATCCCGGCGTGCAGCGCCTCATCGGCGGCGAAGAACGCGTTGTAGTCCTCGGCGCGGTAGTTGTGCTCCTGCCGCTCCAGCAGTTCGCGCAGCCCGCTGACGTCCGGCGCGGGGCCCGCGCAGGCGGCCTCGAACGCCGAGACCTCCAGGCTCTCGCGGACGAATCGCGCCTCTTCCACCTCGCGCAGGCTGATCAGTCCGACTCGGGTGCCGACCTGCGGTACGACGCGCACGAGCCCCGCGTCGGCCAGCCGGGCGATCGCCTCGCGCACCGGCGTGCGACTGACGTGCAGCCGCTCGGCGAGCTCGGTCTCCGACAGCGACGCGCCCGGGGCGAGCCGGAGCTCTCGGATCGCGGAAACCAACTCGTCGTAAACGCGATCGGAGGTCCGGGCCGACGCACGCTCACGGATGACCGGTGACAGCGCAGGGCCGGTCGGGGCGGGTGTCGGCTCGGGGACGAGCGCTGGGCGGGGACTCATGAAATTGATCGTTGCATGCCAGTGTACTTGTATGCAAGTATCCGGACGTTAACACGATCGACGTAGATGGGAAACGACACGCCGCCCGCCGGCCCGCACAACCGTTCGGCGTCGGCTCCGATCCTCGAAACCACCTGACACGCAGGACGTTCACCGCAACGCCCCCGGACCCTCAGTAGATCCCACGCCTCGCGGGAAGCCGCCCCTCAGGGGGCACGCGCATCCGGCGCGATCAGCCGTGCACGCGTGCGGGCCGTCCCTTTCGGACACCCTGGGCGGCCCCGCGTGACCGTCGGCACTGTCCACACAGGACCACATAGGAAACGAGAGACACATGGTGAAGCGAACGGCGAGACTCATCGCGGCCGCGGTCGCCGCCGCGGCCGGCATTGCTCTGGCTGGATGCGGCAGCGGCGACGCCGGGACGCAGACCAGCGGCCCGGTGGACGTCACCTTCTGGGGCTGGGCCGCGGGTTACGACAAGACCGTCGCGCTGTGGAACGAGTCCCACCCCGACATCCACGTGAAGTACGAGGCCCTGCCCAGCGGCGGGCAGACCGGCTACGACAAGATGCTCACGGCCGCGAAGGCGGGCACGGCCCCCTGCCTGGCCCAAGTCGGCTACGAGACGTTCTCGACCTTCCTCGCCGCCGGCGTGCTGCAGGACATCAGCCAGTACGTCAAGCCGCAGCGGGCCGAGTTCCCCGACTGGGTGTGGAACAACGTCGGCGTCAACGGCGCCGCATACGGCGTGCCCGTCGACACCGCGCCGATGGCCATGTTCTACCGGGCCGACCTGTTCAAGAACGCGAACATCGCGATCCCGAAGACCTGGGAGGAGTTCGCCACCGCCGCTGCCGCGGTGAAGGCCGCAAGCCCGCAGGCACGCATCATGAACCTGCCCACCGACCCCTACCTGTACTCCGGTTTCGCCTGGCAGCATGGCGCCGCCTGGTTCGGGGTCAAGGGCGACTCGTGGACCGTCTCCATCGACAGTGCGGCCAACGCCGAGGTCGGCCAGTACTGGCAGGGGCTCTTCACCCAGGGCCTCGTCACCTCCTACCCGGCCTTCGATGCGGCGCTCTACTCCGCGTGGAGCAAGGGCGAGGTCTGGTCCGAGGTCGGTCCGGTCTGGTCGGCCTCGCTCATCCGCGACAACGCCGGCGACTCCGCGGGCAAGTGGGCCGTCGCGCCCATGCCCCGCTGGGGCACCACCGACGCCGTCGGCAACTCGGGCGGATCGTCCACGGCCGTCATGAAGGACTGCAAGTATCCGAAGCAGGCCACCGAGTTCGCCCTGTGGATGTCGACCAACGACCAGTCCGTGTCCAACCTGATCGCCTCCGCGGCCATCCTTCCGGCCTCGAAGTCCGGCCTGGCCAACGCCGCACTTGACAAGCCGGAGAGCTACTACGGCGGCCAGGCCATCTACCAGCTGTTCCGGGACGAGGCCCCCAAGGTGAACCCCAACTGGCAGTGGGGCCCGGTCATGAGCGCCACGGCGGCGTCGCTCGGCGACGGTCTCGGCAAGGTGCCCACCAAGGGCGGCACCTACCAGGACGCCCTGAGCGGGGCACAGAAGTCCACGCTCTCCGCGCTGCAGGCGCAAGGATTCTCCGTCAGTAAGTAGCGCCTCGCGGGGGGCGCCGCCCCGGCGTCCCCCGCGACCCGCACCTCCGGTCCTTCACAGATAGGCTGACCTTGTCCCACATGACGATTCGACGGCGCGGCCGCGCGCGCGAGCTGCGGCGAGCCGCGCCGTTCGTCCTGCCGTTCCTGGTGCTCTTCGTCGTGGTGTACCTGATACCCGCCGGGTATTCCATCGCGCAGAGCTTCTTCGCGGTGAAACGCTCGGGCCTCGGCCTCGGCGGCGCCGAGACCGTCTTCGCGGGCCTCGACAACTACGCGCGGGTGTTCGGCGACGGGGAGTTCCTCGGCTCCCTGGGGCGGGTGGCCTTCATCGGCGTCATCCAGGTGCCCGTGATGCTCGGCATCGCGCTCTTCCTGGCCCTGCTCATCGACTCCTCGGTGGCCACGGGGCGGAAGTTCTTCCGGGTCGCCTACTTCCTGCCGTACGGGCTGCCCGGCGTGATCGCGGCCCTGGTGTGGTCGTTCCTGTACGCCCCCACGCTGAGCCCGGTCACCCGGCTGTTCGCCTCGATGGGCATCGACGTCAGCTTCGTCACCGACGGCGCCCTGCCGTTCTCGATCGCGAACATCCTGACCTGGGCCTGGACCGGATACAACACGATCCTGATCTTCTCCGCCCTGCAGGCCATCCCCGAGGAGACGATGGAGGCCGCCGCCCTCGACGGCTGCTCCGGCTGGAAGGCCGCGCTGCTGATCAAGGTCCCGCTGATCCGGCCGGCCCTGCTGTTGACGCTGGTTTTCTCCATCATCGGCACGGCCCAGCTCTACAACGAGCCGGTGACCATGAAGGCCGTGGCGCCGAACCTGCCGTCCACCTACACCCCGATCATGGCCGCGCTGCGGTCCCTGTCGGCCAACGACTTCAACTACGCGGCCGCGCAGTCCGTGGTGCTCGGCGCCGTGATCTGCGTGCTGTCCGTGCTCGTCTTCCGCGCATCGGCCCGGAGCGTCGACTCATGACCACCACCCTGCAGACCCCAGCACCCACCGAGCCCGTCGCCACGGCAACGCGGCGGCGACGGCCCCGGACGAGTCCACTCACGACGGTCAACCCCGCCACGCGCCTGCTGGTGCTGCTGATCATGTCCCTCTTCGCCGTCTACTTCCTGGTCCCCGTCTGGTGGCTGGTCGTCTCGGCCACCAAGGGCCAGGGCGAGCTCTTCTCCGGCAACGGCTTCTGGTTCGGCGGCCACTTCGCGCTGGTGGACAACGTCCAGACGCTGTTTCGTGCCCAGGGCGGCATCTACTCGCGCTGGCTGCTCAACTCCCTGCTGTACGCCGTCGGCGGCGGCATCGTCTCCACGCTCCTGGCGTCCATGTGCGGGTACGCGCTGGCCAAGTTCTCGTTCCCGGGGCGCGAGGCGGTCTTCGGCACCGTGCTCGCAGCGGTGCTGCTGCCCGCGCCCGTCCTCGCCATCCCGCTCTATCTCGTATTCAGCTACACCGGAACCGTCAACACCTTCTGGTCCGTCTTCATCCCCAGCATCGTCAGTCCCTTCGGCGTGTACCTCAGCCGGATCTACGCCGCGTCGTCGGTACCCGACCAGATCATCGAGGCCGGCCGCCTCGACGGCGCCGGCGAGTTCCGCATCTTCACGATCGGCGTGCGGCTGATGGCACCGGCGATGGTCACGATCTTCCTGTTCCAGTTCGTCGCGATCTGGACGAACTTCCTGCTGCCCTCGCTCATGCTGGCCGACACCTCACTCCAACCGGTGACGGTGGGGCTCGTCAGCTGGCGCGAACTGCAGGGCTATCCGATCAGCTACACCACCGTCGTCACCGGCGCGCTCGTCTCGGTGATTCCGGTTGTTGCCATGTTCCTGTCGCTGCAGTCGTTCTGGAGCAAAGGACTGGCCACGGGGGCGGTCAAGTAGCACTCCCCCGCACACGCGCACACCCCAACGAAGAGGATGAGCCATGAACATCCTGAGAGGGATGGTTTCGTCCCTGTGTGCCGCCGCGCTCGTACTCGCGGCACCGACCTGCGTCGCGTTCGCATCACCCGCAACAGACCCCCTGCCCACCAACCTCCTCGCGGCCGACATGGACACCGAGTTCAACGGCCCGACCAGCCCGCTGTCGATCGCCAGCGCGACAAGCGGAGCCGCGCAGCAGATCGTCAGCGTCGACGGCAACAGCGCCCTCGAGCTGCGGGACTCAGCCCTGGGGGCGGCCAACCCCAGCTACTTCTACCGCCGCTTCTCCACCGGCGCCCTCATCGACGCCGTCAACGCCGTGTACAAGCAGCCGGTCGGCAGCCCCGGCAGGCAGTTCAGCCTGTCGTTCGACCTCAAGCGCAGTGCGGCAAGCGACCAGCCCGTCGCGAAGGACATCTTCGCGCAGATCGCGTTCGGTAACTACGACAACAAACTCGTGCCCCGGTTCCCGGTACCGCCGCAGCTCACCCTCACCACCACCGCGGCGTACAAGAACACCTCCGGTGCCCTGTCCCGGGTTACCGACACCGACATCCCGCAGTACAAGTTCACCGTCGTGCCCAACGGGGGGCAGCGTCTCGCCACCACGGTGGAGCTCGGCTGGCAGGTCCGGGTCAACACCACTGGCACCGACGAGGCGATCGTGATCGACAACCCCTCGGTCGTCGAGCTGCCCGATCCGGTCATCGACGATCAGCCGCCGACCGCACCGACCGGGTTGGTCAAGGGGCAGGTGTCCGAAACCAGCGCCTCCTTGACTTGGACGCCATCCACCGACAATTTCGGCGTGACGGGATACGACGTCTACCGTGACGGCTATCTGGTTACGTCCACCACAGGTGGCACCACACTGGCGGTCGTCGGCAACCTCGTGCCGTCCACGACCTATCAGTTCACGGTACGGGCCAAGGACGCCAGCGGGAATGTCAGCGCGCCCAGCGCCCCGCTGTCCATGACCACCAGCCCGCACGTACCCACCGCACCCGCACCGTACCCCGGCGACCAGCAGAGCCGGTCGCAGTGGCTGTGGGACAAGACGAAGGCGATGCTCGAGGAGGAAGGAGCGATCAACACCGCGTCGTACGTGGCGCAGCTCGGGGACCACGAGAACGTGGCCACAAACCTCGGCAAGCTCGACAGGCTGTACCAGCTCTACGACGCCGAGCAGTACAAGACCCTGTCGAAGATGTACGGGTACCTCATGGTCGGCGACCAGTACAGCCCGACGATGCTCACCCACGTCCGGAGCTACTTCGCCCAGTACGCCTACGGGCCGCTCGCGCAGACCGAGAACCTGCGGATGAGCAACTACGTCACCGGGTACCTCGTCGGCCAGTACTTCCCCGACGTGTCTGACCTCAAGGGCAACTCCGGCGCACAGCTGAAGTCCGTCAACAAGGCCGCCATCCTTGCGATGATCGACGCCGGGGTGCACCGCGGCTGGGCAGAGTACGAGAGCAGCGAGTACACCTTCATGACGTACTTCGGGCTCAACGCGATCTACCAGTGGGCCGACGACCCCGAACTGGTACAGAAGGCCAAGATGGCCATGGACGTCATGTGGTTCGAGTGGGCCAACGACTGGATCGACGGCTACCGGGTCTCCACGGAGAGCCGTGCCAAGGGCGACTCGACCCTCGCCGACGATCCGACCTGGCGCGGCGCCAACCACTCGATCCTCGCCTGGACGTACTTCGGCGCCGACCGGGCACAGCAAGGCGTCGGTGAGTCGGACAACCTGGCGCCGTCGGCCTACCGTCCGGACCTGGAGTACGTCGGCCTGGTGGCCTGGCCGGGGACGAAGTACACGCCGCCACCGCTCGCCGTGCAGCTCGGCCAGAAGACCGACAAGTCCTACACCTCGTACAAGGCGAACCTGCAGAACTCGAGCGGTCGCGCGATGGACATCTATCGGACGACCTACGTCCGCCCCACCTGGGGGCTGGGCACCGAGGTCCAGTACCGCAGGGTCGACAACTGGCTCGAAGACATGCCGATGGTGCTGCGCTGGCACTCCGGCGCCGCGCAATCGGTGTTCCGTGTGTCGGTCGACGTGGGCAACGCCCCGATCGGGACCTACGACGATCCGGCCCAGCACCGGGTGATGCAGGACGGTCCCGCGGCGGTCGGTGTCTTCAAATCGGCGGGGGACCCGACCGAGAACTACCTCAACGCGATGTTCCCCGACACCGGCTCGATCGTCGAGCGGCGCGACGTCGGCGGATGGTCGATCGTCAACACCGGAACGTCCTACTTCGCCTTCAGGATGGCGCAGCCCGGGACCTGGTACCACCAGACGCCGAGCGACCCGGCGAACAAGGTGAAGACGACGGCGCAGAACCACCCGACCGCGAGCCTCAGCTACAGCTACGACATCCTGCGCAGCCAGGCCGACCGCAACGGCTGGGTGCTGGATACCGCGGACAAGTCCGAATACGCCGACCTCAACGCGTTCGCGGCCGCCGTGACGACCAAGGCGAGCCTGGACACCAGCCACGTCGGCGACGAGAGTCCGCGACTGGTGTACCACAGCATCCACGGCGACACGCTCGACATCACCTACGACAGCCCGGCCCAGGCCCCGGGCGCCACGCACCTGATCAACGGCGCCCCGATCAACTACGACTCGTTCAAGCTGTTCGACACCCCGTGGCTGCAGCAGGACAAGCTGGGCGCCACCTTCACCGCGTCGGTGGGCGACGAGGGCGTCGTCTACGACTTCAACCAATGGACGGTGACCCCGGTCGTGCACGACGTGGTGCCCCCGACGACCACCCTGACGTGGTCGCCCGGGCAGCCGAACGGCAATGAGGGCTGGTACACGACGACCCCGTCCTTCACGCTCGACGCCAAGGACGACGTCGCCACGGCCGGCACGCAGTACCGGATCGACGGCGGCGACTGGATGGCCTACCCGGGCTCGCCGGTCACGGTCGACCTCCGGGGGACCCACCAGGTCGAGTACCGCTCGACCGATACCGCCGGCAACGTCGAGGCGGCGAAGTCGGCCACGGTGAAGGTCGACACGGTCGCGCCGGCGGTGACGTTCTCCGCCACGATCGGCGACGTGTACTTCGGCGCGGTCCCGGCCGCCCCGGTATGCGCCGCGATCGACCTCACCTCCGGCCCGGCCGGCTGCGCCGTCACCGGCTACAGCACCGCCGTCGGCGCGCACACCCTGACCGCGACGGCGACCGACTCGGCAGGCAACGTGGCCGCGATCGAGCGCACGTACACCGTGCTGCCATGGACGGTGAAGGGCTTCTACCGCCCGGTCGAGATGGGCGGCGTGGTCAACACGGTCAAGGGCGGCAGCACGGTACCGATGAAGTTCCAGGTGTACTCCGGCACCACCGAGCTGACCGACCCGGCCGTGGTCACCATGAGCGTCAGCCAGGTCTCGTGCACGGCCGGCGCACTGACGGCCGAGATCGACACGCTCGCCACCGGTGACACGGCGCTGCAGTACGCCGACGGGCAGTACCAGTACAACTGGAAGACCCCAGCCACCCCCGGCGCCTGCTACGCGGTGACCGCCACGACCCAGGACGGGTCGAGCACCACCGCCCTGTTGAAGCTGCGGTGACACAGCACTGACACCCGCGGAGGGGCTGCTTCCCCCAGCCCCTCCGCGGCCGTGCTGCCTGTGGTCGTTCAGGTAGCCGGGTCAGGCGACCTCGGCGAAGCCGAGCCGCATGTGTTCGGAGAAGAGCTCGTACCGCGCGCGGCCGTTGCGTTTGGCCTCATACATCGCGATGTCGGCGCGCCGCATGAGGTCTGCCGGGTCGGACTCGCCTGGTTCGCCGAGCGCGACGCCGATGCTGGCGTCCACCGACACCCGGTGACCGGCGACGACCATCGGCTCGGCGGCCGTGCGCACGATCCGGTCCGCGACCCGCACCGCGTCGTCGATGCCGGTCACCCCGCACAGCAGGACCGCGAACTCGTCGCCGCCGAACCTCGCCGCGACGTCGCCGGTACGCAGCTGGGCCTTGATCCGCTCGGCGGTGATGACGAGTAGCTCGTCGCCCGCGGCGTGCCCGTGCGTGTCGTTGACCGCCTTGAACCGATCCAGGTCGATGAAGAGCAGGGCCACCGCAACGCCCTCGACCAGCCTGGCGGTCGTCCGCTCCAGGAACAGGCCCCGGCTGGCCAGCCCGGTCAGCGTGTCGTGGACGGCCTGGTGCATCTTGTTGAAGGTGTGCGCGTCGGTCAGGGCGAGGCTCACGTTCTGTGCGAAGGCGCGCAGGGTCTGCTCGTCGCCGTCGGTGTAGGCGCGGTCCGGCCGGTACGACGCGACGAGCAGGCTGCCGGTCAGCTGGCCGCTCTCGTGGACCGGGGCCGCCATCGAGGCGCACAGCCGGCCGCCGGTCAGCGCCCGCAGGACCGGCGAGGCGTGTTCGTACCCGGACAGCACCACGACGTCGTTGCGCCGCATCGCCTCGCCGGCCGCGCCGGCCTCGGAGCGCAGCAGGGCGGGCAGTCGCTTCGCCGGCAGCCCGACCGACGAGCGCAGCCGCGCATGGTCGGGCGCCTCGGCGTCGCAGACCCACAGACCCACGATCTCGTCGCCGAGCAGCTCGTGCGCGGCGGCGGTGATCGTGTCCAGGATCTCCTCCAGCGGGTCGCGGCGGGAGATCGCGCGCTGGATGACCGACAGGTGCAGCAGCAGCCGCTGCTGTTCGCGCAGCGACTCGGCCAGGCGCGCGTTCTCCTCGGCCTGCCGCTCGCTGCGCTGTCGCATCTCGTGCTCGGCGCGCAGGGTGCGCAGCATCGTGAGCGTCAGGTCCAGGGTGCGGGCCATGCCGCGGATCAGGTTGCGCTCGTCGGCGGGGAACGGCTCGTCGCCCCACCGGGCGATGAGCAGCTGGCCGGGGTGGGTGCCGGCCCACTCCGCCGCGGCCGCGGTACACCTGCCCAGGCCCGGCACGTCGATCCAGTCCCGGTCGTGGCGGCCCACGGCCAGCAGCTCGCCGGTGGGCACGGCGCCGGTCGGGAAGCCGACCGCCGCGGCCACCCGGTCGCCGAGCACGACCGCGGCCACCTCGGCCTCCAGTGCCTGGGCGGCGAGCTCGACGGCGCCCTGCACCGCGGACTGCTCGTCCGGCAGCGACGTCACCACGGCCAGCAGCTCGACGAGCTGCTGAATGTGTAGTGAGCCAGCGATCCCCGCCATCTCAGGCCAGCGCGAGGACCGCGAGCGTCTGGTTGTGGAAGCCGTCGATCCCGCGCACCCGGGCGATCTCCCCGTAGGTGTAGAAGCCGGCATACGGCACGCCGTCGGCCAGCTTGGCGATGCGCTCGCCCTCCCGCTCGATGCCGTCTGCGCCGAGGATGGTCCGCAGCGCCGCGCAGCTCAGCGTGAGCATGCCGATCGGCGCGTCGCCGCCGAGGCCCTCGACGGCGGCGTGGCAGGCGGCGTCGGTGGCCGCCAGGATCGACTGCTCGTCGCCGGTCATCGCCCAGGTCAGCCCGCCGGGGGCGACGGCGCCGCCACCACCGATGGACCGGCCCTCGATGTCGACCCGGTTGAGGTTGCGGGCCTCGACGCCGCTGCGCCGCTGCACGCCCAGCGGCCGGGGCAGCGCGAAACGCTGGAAGGCGGCGGCGTCCGTGTACGCCTCTGGCGGCGCGTCGAACCGGCTGAGGTACACGTCCATCGCCGGCCGGTCGTCCAGGGTCTGGATGCGGCCGTTGCCGCTGCTGGTCACGATCATCGGCTCGCCGACCTTGCGCCAGCCGTGGCGGGCGGCGACGGACAGCGGCGCCTCGGACCCGATCGCGATCCCGACGACGGCGTCGGTGTGGACGCGGTCGTCGCAGTACAGGTAGCTACCGCTCATCCGCCACCCGTCCGCGGCGGCGCCGCCGAACAGTGGGACGGCCGCGCCGACGACGCCGTAGGCGCCGAGCAGGATCGCCTCCTGCTCACGGACGATGCCGTCGGTGAGCAGCATGAGGACCCGGTGCGGCCGGTCCCCCAGTCCCTCGACGCACCGCGCCGCCTCGGCACCGGCCTCGCGCTGGCGGCCGGCGGCGCGCTCGGCGACCGCGGTCGACACCGTGAAACCCGGGCCGCCGATCGCCGCGATCGTCACCGTCCCGTCGCGCGGCCCGCCCGGGCCGATCTCGCCGTTCGTCGTGCAGCCGGCCACCGGTACGCTCCCGGCGACCTCCCGGAGTCCGGCGAGCACCTCGGCCTGGTCGTGGGTGATCGCGGTGAACGCGATGAAGAGCTTCGGCTCGGCGCCGCGGACCGCCGCCCGCGCTGCGGCTCGGGCGGCCGCGCGGGAGTCGGACTCGGCCGACCGGCCGACGCCCATCCAGCGCCGCCCGTCGCCAGGCTCGGCGCCGCCCATGTACACCTCCCGCAACTCAGGGTCGGTATCGCACATCGGCTGCCCGGGGCGCCGTCTGAGGACTCCCGGGTGATGTGGGCCTCACACTACAGCAACCGCCGCAACGGTATCAGGATGGGAATGCCGGTGCATGCGGTCCCGTGCGGCGGCGCTGCGTCGCACGGGACCCTGGAAGGACCGGTCAGCCGGTGAAGCCGGCTGTGATCTGGGAACTGTCAGTGGGCGTCGAGCACGAGCGGGACTTCCAGCCGGGCGCGCAGTTCCTCGACGGAGGTGTCGAAGACCTCGATCACCCGGACGCCGTCGGTGGTGATGTCGAAGACGGCGTGGTCGGTGTACACACGACTGACACAGCCGACGCCCGTGAGGGGGTAGGTGCAGGTGGGCACGAGCTTCGGGCTGCCGTCCTTCGCGAAGAGCGTCATCATCACGTAGACCCGCTTGGCGCCGATCGCCAGGTCCATCGCGCCGCCGACGGCGGGGATCGAGCCGGGCGCGCCGGTGTCCCAGTTGGCGAGGTCACCGCTCGCCGAGACCTGGAAGGCACCCATGACGCACACGTCGAGGTGGCCGCCACGCATCATGGCGAAGGAGTCCGCGTGGTGGAAGTATGCCGCTCCGGGCAGCTCGGTGACGGGCACCTTGCCGGCATTCGTGAGGTCGGGGTCGACCTCGTCGCCGACGGCCGCGGGGCCCATGCCCAGCATGCCGTTCTCGGTGTGCAGGACGATGCCGAGCTCGGCCGGGAGGTGGTCGGCGACCTTGGTCGGCTGACCGATGCCGAGGTTGACGAAACTCCCCGGCTCGACGTCCTGCGCGACCCGGGCGGCGAGCTGGTCGGGATTGAGTGGCATCAGCGGGCTCCGTGCACGGTGTAGTGGCGTGGCTCGACCTGGACCACGCGGTCGACGTAGATGCCCGGGGTGACGACGACCTCCGGGTCGATCCGCCCCGCGGCCACGATCGACGAGACCTGCACGACGGTCGCCGCGGCGGCCGTGGCCATCACCGGGCCGAAGTTCCGGGCGGTCTTGCGGTACACGAGGTTGCCCATCGTGTCGGCGATGTGCGCGGAGATCAGGGCGACGTCACCCTTGATCGGGTACTCGAGGACGTAGTTACGTCCGTCGATCATGCGGGTCTCCTTGCCCTCGGCGAGCGGCGTGCCGACGCCCGTCGGGCAGTAGAACGCCCCGATGCCCGCCCCGGCCGCCCGCATCCGCTCGGCGAGGTTGCCCTGCGGGACGACCTCGAGCTCGATCTCCCCACGGCGGTAGAGGTCGTCGAAGACGTGGGAGTCGACCTGCCGGGGGAAGGAGCACAGCACCTTCCGCACCCGGCCGGCCCTCAGCAGGGCGGCCAGGCCCACGTCGCCGTTGCCGGCGTTGTTGGACACGATGGTGAGGTCGCCGGCGCCGTGCCGGATCAAGGCATCGATCAGGTCGAACGGCATGCCGGCGAGGCCGAAGCCACCCACCAGCACGGTGTCGCCGGGCTTGACGACGCTCACCGCCTCGTCCGGCGATGCGAAGATCTGCGCTTTGCTCACGCCGCTCCTCCAGTGACGTTCTCCAGGACGACGGCGAGTGCCTGGCCCACGCCGATACGGATCGCGGCGACGCCGTACCGCGCGCGCCTTGCGACCAGAACCTTGGCGAGGGTACCGAGGATTCGGGCGCCGGAGGCACCGAGCGGATGGCCGATGGCGATCGCGGTCGCCGCGAGGTCGTCGGGGCGGACATCGGCCAGTGCCGCGTTGAACCGGCCGAAGGGCGTGCGGGCCGCCGCGTAGACGAATGCCATGCTCGGCTACCTCGTCTCCGCGGTGGTGCGGGCCGTGAAGGGCAGCACGAGCCGGGACCGGTGGGCGGCGTCACGATAGATCTTGTGGGTGACGGGGCGACCCACCGGCAGGTGGAATGCGTCCGGCGGCAGCAGCGCGTTGTGTGCGTCGGCCAGCGGTTCGTCGTTGGACAGCTCCGCCACCAGACGGTGGCCGGGCCCCAGCGTCGCCGCGAACGGGTAGAGCCGCAGGACGTACTCCTCGATCTTCCCGGGCTCCACCGGCACGGCGCGGGTGTGCGGGTGGTACGGGTTGCCCTCGGTCGTCCGCTCGTCCAGCTCGCGGTGCGAGGCTTTGAGGAAGCCGGTGGTGATCAGCTGGCGGCCTCCGCCCGGGGCGTGGTCCCACAGCCGGATGATGAAGTTCGTGTCGTCCTGGTCGATCTCGGCGAACAGGTGAGCCGCACCGGCGCCGATGAGCTCGGTGGGCTCCTCGAACGGCTCGGTGCTCCAGCTGACGGTCGCCACCTTGTCGGTCACCGTCAGCGGTGCCTGGTAGAAGCCGTCCGGGGCGGCGTGCTCGGCGCCCATCATCTCGGGCTCCGGGGACAGCTTGTGGCGCGGGCGCAGGTACAGCGGCTTGTACTCGATCTCCTTCGGCGGCCACTGCGCCGCGGTCACCACCGCACGCGAGCCCTCGACGAAGACGCTCACCGCCGGCTCGTCCATGATGCCGTTGTCGATGCCCTTGAGCCAGTACTCGTACCAGCGGAACATCTTGTCGTGCTCCTCGATCCAGGGGCGCGACTGCATCGGCGGGTAGGAGCCGATGTCTAGCTTCTTGGGACCCTTCAGCACGTTGAACAGCTCGATGTGGCCGTCGACGGTCCAGCCGCGGCCCTGGTCGATCTGCAGGTAGACGGGGATGTCGATGCGCTCGGCCAGCGTGATCGGGTTGCGCTGCTCGTACCATTCGCCGTCGAGCGGGTTCATCACGATGTCGAACCAGAACTCGCGGTTCTTCGGGTACTTCAGCACGTGGACGAGGTTCGGCCACGCGGCCACGTCCGGGTCCCGGAGCCGCTCGCCGACGAGCTTCTTGAGCTCTTCCGGGGCGTGGACCTCCTGCATGCGGGACCTGACGTTGGTGTGCGCGATGCCGGAGTCGCCACCGCGCCCCTCGCGGGCGGCCCGCGGCATGAACCACATGACGCCGCCGTGGTAGGTGGTCTCGTAGAAGTCGAAGTGGCCGCCGCTGACGAAGATCGCCTTCAGGTGTGGCGGCCGCTCGGCCGCGGCGAGCACCTGCATCGACCCGAAGTAGGAGATGCCGATCATGCCGACGTTTCCGTCGCACCACGGCTGGCCGGCGACCCACTCGACGAGGTCGTACAGGTCCTGGCCCTGGGGAACACCACCGAAGTTGTAGTTGCCGATCATCACGCCGCCGGAGTCTCCCGTGCCCCGCATGTCACCGATGACGTGGACGTAGTCCTCCTTGACGACGCGCGCGATGTCACCGGCCTCGATACAGCCGTCCCACATCGGGCTGGGGCGGCGCTGCGGCGGCGTGGTGAGCGCGAGGGCCTGCAGCTCCTTGCCGTAGGCGCTCATCGCGATCAGGGCCGGCCGCGGTTTGTCCTGCGCACCATGGTAGGCGTCGACGGCGAGGGTGACCCCGTCGCGCATCGGCACCTGCAGGTCCTTGCGGACGGCGATCGTCTGCTCGCCCGCCTGGATCGTCCGGAAGTCAGCCATGAGTGCGAAGTTCCTTGTCCTGTGTCACGAGTTCTGGTTGACGTGGGTCGTGAAGTGCGTGCGGTAGCCGTGCATCGACGTGAAGAACGGCGACGGCTCGAGCGTGGGGTCGCCGTCGTAGCCGAGCTGCTCGGCGACTGCGGCGAACGGGGAGTACGGCGAGTCCGCGTCCTGCAGGCCGTCCTGAAGACATCGGCAGGCCGCCTCGCTGACCCGGGCCTCGATGTCCAGGCTCCCCTGCAGCGCCTCCCGGGCCTGATCGGCGTCGAGCTCGACGCCGTACGCCGTGCCGTCCGCGCGGCGGTACGGGTGCCCGAGGTACAGGTGCTGCGGACGGATCGCGTCGCGCAGGTACTGCAGGCCGGCGCGGTACGCGACCGGGTCCGCGTAGCCGGGGAAACCGTTGGCGGCCCCGTGGACCTGGACGGCGTCGCCGACGAACGCGGCGCGCTGCCCGTCGATCACATAGGCCACCGATCCGGGCGTGTGGCCCGGGACGGCGTGGACGGAGACGGTGACGCCGCCACCGAGTGAGAGGGTCTCGCCGCCCCTGAGCAGCATGGTCGGCTCCATCTCGCCGGAGATGACCGCATTGGCCGCGGCCGTCACCCTCGCCTCGCCGCCGGGGTCGTTCAGGTACGGCGCCCGGCCGTGGCGGTACTCCTCGACGTGCGCCCGGCGTGAGCGCAGCATCGGGGCGTCGGCCTCGTGGATGACCACCTGCGCGCGCCGGCCGGTGCGCTCCCACAGGGCGTGGGCGCCGCCGACGTGGTCGATGTGGCCGTGGGTCAGCAGGATCCAGCGCACGTCCTCGATCCGGCGGCCGATGGCCTCGAGCGCGGGGGCCATGCCCTCGGTGGGCGAGGTGGCGATCCCGGTGTCGACGATGGCCGGTTCGGGGGCGTCGATGAAGAAGCTGTACAGGCCGAACCGCCCCCACGGCGAGACCAGGGGATGGACGTTCACGTGCGTCATGACCGGCTCCTCAGGAAGGCGGCCGTCTCCTCGAAGACCCGGTGGTATTCGGGGATCCGGGAGAAGTGCTGCACGAATCCGTGACCGGCGCCCGCGTAGCGGCGCACCGTGGCGTCGACTCCGGCATCCTTGAGCCGCCGGCCGTACAGTTCGCCCTCGTCACGCAGCGGGTCGTGCTGCGCGGTCACGATCAGCGCGGGCGGCAGCCCGGTGAGGTCGGCCCGCTTGATCGGCGAGACCAGCGGATCGGCGGGGTCGGCGCCGCTTTCGAGGTAGAAGGCGTTGAACGGCTTCAGCCCCGCCGTCTCCAGGCCGTAGCCGACGGCGTTCTCGCGCAGCGAGGCGTAGCGGTCGACGTCGAAGTCCAGATCGAGCGAGGGGTAGTACAGGACCTGGTGCGTGATGCGATCGAACCCCTCGTCGTGGGCCATTGCGGCGACGGCCGCGGCGAAGGTACCGCCCGAGCTGTCGCCGGCGACGGCGAGCGCGGCGCCGTCCCAGTGCTCGGCGGCCCATCGCACGGCCGCGTAGCAGTCCCGCAGACCGGCCGGGAAGGCGGCCTCGGGCGCCCGGCGGTAGCCGACGGAGACGACCGTGAAGCCGGTCTCCTTCGCCAGCGACCGCGCGACGTGGTCGTGGGTGTCCAGGCTGCCGAGGAAGAAGGCGCCGCCGTGGAAATAGACCAGCACACCGTCCGCGGCGCCGGTCGATGCGTAGGTCCGCACGGGGACCTCGCCGGTCGGGGTCCGCGCCACTGTGTCCTCGACCGAGTGCAGCGGCAACCGCTGCTCGATCGCAGGCACCTGCGCCTCCTCGGCCGCGCGCATGCCGGCCGGGTCGAGCGGGCCGTCGGGTGGGGCCGGCAGGCTCGCCAGGATCCTGGCGATCTCGGGGTGCAGCGCCATGGCGTCAGGCCTGCGGCTGCTGGGACGCGGGCTTCTGCCCGGGAAAGACGTCGTTGACCTCGTCCTCGCTCCACCCCTGACGCGAGATGCGCTGCAGATCGTCGGTCACCGGCTTGCGGGTCTCCTGGTACCGGGCCAGCGCTTCCTTGACGGAGCCGGCCTGGGCGAGGGAGTCGGCGAGCGCGCCGGCGTCCAGGATCGCCGAGTTCGCGCCCTGGCCCTGGTGGTGCAGCATCGAGTGGGCCGCGTCGCCGACGAGGACGACGGAGTCCGAGTGCCACGTGTCGACCGGGTCGATGTCGTAGACGGCGCGAACGTTCACGGCGTCCATGTCGAGGTCGCGGGTGATGTTCACGATCCGCTCGTCGAAGCCCTTCACCGTCGCCAGGAGATCGTCCTTCGTGACCCGAGGGGCCCAGGTGCTGTCCGGGCACAGGGCGGTGATGTCGAACGAGACCTGATTGCGGTGGCGCAGCGGCAGGAAGTACACCTTCGTGCCGTGGCCGATGTACATCCGCAGGTTGTCGTCGACACACATCCCGTGGGCGCTGTCAGCGGAGATCACCACGCGGTAGGCGTGCTCACCGGAGAACACCGGGCCCTTGTCGCTGAAGAGCTGCCGGCGCACCACCGACTTGATGCCGTCGGCGCCGACGACCAGATCGGCCTCTACGGTCGTCGCGTCGGCGAAGGTGAGCACCGAGCGGTCGCCCCGGTCCTCGACGGTCTCCAGCCTGTGACCGAGGTGCACCATGCCCTCGGGGAGCACGCCCACCAGTGCGTCGATGAAGTCCCCGCGGTGGATCAGATGGGTCGTCGCGCCGAAGTTGTCGATCTCCGGCCACGCCTCCTTCATGATCGGGTCGCCCGTGGCGGTCAGGATCTCGAAGTAGTCGCTCGGCGAACTCACCTTGGCGATCGCGTCGAAGATCCCCCACTGGCGGAACCGGTCCATGGTGGAGGGGCGCAGGCCGATGCCGGCGCCGACCTCGCGGATCTGGTTCGCCTGCTCGTAGACGTTGACGTCGGCACCGAGGAGCGACAGAGCCTTGGCCGCCGCCGCGCCGGCATACCCCGCGCCGACGATCGCGACGCGCAGGTGCTTGAGGTCTGAGGTCTGCATGGTTCTGTCCTCGGTCAGTTCTTGATGGTCAGAAAGTCGGCGGGGTTGTCGACGAAGATGGTCCTGATCGTGTCCTCGTCGAGACCGGCGGCCCGGAGGTCCGGGATGAGGTCCTCGAAGATGTAGTTGACGGTGTGGCCCTTCACGCCCGGCCAGCCCAGCGCGCTGCAGTTGGCGTCGGCCGAGGCGAGCACCTTGTCCAGGTGCCCTTGACCGATGAACCGGAGGAAGTGGTCCAGTCGTTCCTTGCGCGGGCGGGCCCAGAACGGCGGGTCCGGGAGTTCGGTCTCGTAGCCGAAGGTGTCGAATCCCAACCGGCCGCCCTGCTCCGCGATCCAGGTGTCGCGGGTCTTGTCGGCGTTGACGCCGTCGTCGACGTGCCCGAACAGGACACGGTCGAGCGCAAGACCCTCCGCGTTGAAGATGGCGATCGCGTTCTCGGCGTCGATGGCGAGGTGGGTGAGGATGGGCACGCCGGTGGCCAGGGCGGCCCGGGCGGCCGCGCGGTAGATGCGCTTGTCCAGCTCGGTCATACGGCCGCCGCGGCTCACGCCGACCTTGATCACGCCGGCGCGGCTGCCGGTGTTGCCGATGCCGAGGGTGATCTCGTGGATGAACTGCCCGGTCAGGTATTCCACGCTCGCCCGGGCGAAGAACGGCAGCGCGGTGTCGCCGCCGACGAAGCCGGTGCTGGCGACGATGTGCACGCCGGTCTTCGCCGACAGCGACTTGTAGTAGTCGACGTCCCGGCCGTTGCAGATGCCGGTTGCGTCGACGAACGTCCCGCCGCCGTACTCGTGGAACTGGCGCAACTTCGGGACGGTCTCCTCGTAGCGCTGCTCGGGACTCTTCCACCACTTCGTGTCCAGCTCGGAGCCCGGCATGCCGTACCCGATGTGCTCGTGGACGGCCACGAGACCCAGTTCTTCGGCGGGGACCGGCCCCAGGACGGTGTTCACTCTCGACACAGCACTCACCTTTGAGAGAAGGAGCAACGCTCAGCGCACCGACAGCAGGTCGCGCGGGTTGTCGGCGAGGATCCGCCGGACGTCCTCGTCGCCGAGGCCCTGTGCCTTGAGCCGGGGGACGAACGTGGTCAGCACGTAGCTGTAGGGCAGGTCGTTGGCCGGGTGGCCCTTGGCGACGCCGGTCGCGCTGCTCGACAGCAGGACCCGGTTGCCGTGGCCGGCCTCGACCAGCTCGGCGACCAGGGCGGCGCGCACGGCGTCGGTGATGTGGTCGTCGTCCTCGGTGCCCACATGGTCGAGGCCGACGTAGGCGCCGCGCGCCGCGACCTCGAGCGGCGCGCCGGCGGCGACGGCGTCCTTGCGGTCGAGCCCGCCGACGACGACGCGGTCGGCCGGCAGCTTCTCGTCCAGGACGATCTGGAGGTCGCGCACGGCGTCGCCGCCGTAGCGGATGGACACCGGGACACCGGTGGTCAAGGCGGCGCGGGCCGCACCGCGGAACAGGCTCTCATCCGTCGCGGTCATGCCCGTGACGGTCGCGGCGGTGGCCACGAGGCCCGCGGCGGCCCGGCGCTCGACACGGGGAACCACCATGCCCCCGGTGACCTCCTGGGCGAACAGTTCGGCGAACTTCTCGGCCGGCCAAGGCGTCGGCGGATTGGTCTGCGGCGTCAGGAAGTAGCCGCCGAGCATCTCCTCGGGGCCCTGGCCCGACGACGCGACGATGTGCACGCCGGTCGCGCGCGACAGTGCCTCATACAGCCGCACGTCGCGCCCGTGGAACATGCCGGTGCTGTCGACGACCGTCCCGCCGCCGTGCCTGCGGAAGTCGCTCAGCTTCTCGGCCAGGGTCTCGAAGATCTCGGCGCGGTCCATGGTGATGTCGAACGCGTACTGCGCTCCGGGGACGACCGACAGCAGGGCCTCGTGCACCGCGACGACCCCCAGCCGCTGCGCGGGCACCGGGCCGAGGACGGTGTTGACGGTGGCGCCGGCGGTGCGCTCGGCGGGTGGGGCGCCTTTCACTGGCATTCCTCTCGATCTCGCCGAGTGACCGCAGTCACGCCGGCGATGCGAACGATGTCACGACGGTTTACATTGTGTCAAGAAATCACTCATCGGGTAAAGAGTAGCTCGCGCCGGCGCCGGGCGGGACCTCGGCGACTCGGCGGCGTGCAGCTCACCCGGCGGGGACGAACTCCTCGTCGATCAGCGGCGCCTCGACCGCCGCGCGCTTCGCACCGAAGAGGCCGAACAGCGTCAGCGCGGCGGCAGCGGCGGCACAGAGGCCGGCAACCAGGAACGCGAGGCTGTAGGCGCTGCCGAGAGACTCGAACGCGAGCACGTGGAGGCTCTGCGGCATCGGCACCGGCGGCATGTCCGGACCGGCGCCCGGCACGACCGGCATCGAGTTGATCGCCATGGAGCCACCCTCGTGCGCGATGCCCCCGGCGATGTCGGTGTACGGCGGCGTGAGCCCGGACCCGCCGATCGCCGCCGCGGCCCCAGCGCTCAGGTCACTGTTGGCCCGGCTGACCGCGAACGCGGCGATGAGCACCGGGCCGAGCGCGAAGCCGAAGTCGCGCAGCAGGTTGGTGGTGGCACTGGCCATGCCGGCGAGCCGCAGCGGCACGGTGTTGATCGCGACGGCCGTGATCGAGCCGACGGTGAGCGCGAAGCCGACACCGAGCAGCAGCATCGGACCGATGAACCGCGTCCAGCTCATGTCGTGAATGTCGAACGTCGAGCACCAGATGCCGCTGACGGCGATGAGGGCGAAGCCGGCGGTGAGCACCCAGCGCGGCGAGAAGTTGCGGATCAGGTGGGAGACGATCGGCACCAGGACGAAGGCCGGCCCCTGGATGAACAGGAACAGCAGGCCGATTCGCAGCGCGCTCTGGTGCTGGATCGCACCGATCCAGATGCTCGTCGAGTAGCAGGTCGCGAGGAACGCGAACATGCCGACCACCGTGGCGATCGCGACGATCGCATAGGAGCGGTTGGCGAAGATGTTGAGGTGCAGCAGCGGGACGTCCGTGCGCAGCTCGATGACGACGAACGCACCGAGGAGCACGAGGCCCGCGACGAAGGCGCCGACGATCTCGGGGCGGGCGAAGCCGGCCTCGGAGCCCTGCGTGGCAGCGAAGAGGATGGCGATCAGACCGAGGGCCAGCGTCATTTGACCCGGTACATCGAGCTTGCGCCCCTGCGGCGCCGAGGAGTCGGCGGCGAACCGGGTGATGACGATCGAGACGACCGCCACCGCGATGACCACGATGAACGACGTCCGCCACGCGCCCGCCGCGGCGAGCCACCCACACAGCAGCGGGGAGATCGCCGCACCGACCGAGAGGAAGCCGGCCCAGACGGCGATGGCCTTGGAGCGGGCCTCCTGCGACGGGCTGACCGCGGCCAGCATGGCGAGCGAGGTCGGGTAGAGGATCGCGGCTCCGATGCCCTCGACGACCTGCCCGACCCACAGGATCTGGACCGTCCCGGCCAGGTAACTGACGAGCGAGCCGGCAACGACCAGCAGAGCACCCACCTGCAGCAGTCGCTTGCGACCGAACAGGTCACCGATCACGCCGGTGGTCAGTTCGAGGACGACCATCGGGATGGCGAAGGCGGCCGTGACCCAGGCCAGTTCGGCACCGGTGGTCTGAAACTCCTGCTGGAAGGTGCCATTGAGCGCGCCGGGCAGCGAGTACGCCACCTGCGCGAGGAATACGGCGAAGCAGCCGGCGACCACCGTGGCGGTGTAGCCCTGCTTACGCGCAGCGGTCTGCGTCATGGGACTTCTTCCTTGTCGACAAGCCGGGCGGTCGGGCGGCCGGGCGGAATCGGCCACCCCGACGTGAGCGCGATCACTCATGAGATGTGCAAGGTGTCATATGACTTGACAGGGCGTCAAGAGTCCGAGCAGCGCGTACTCAGAGTGTTCGGTACGCACAGAACGCAGCCGTCGTGCTCTATGCTGGCGGTCATGGCGACGCTTCGTGAGGCGCAGAAGGAGATGACGCGCAAGCTCCTGCTCGACGCCGGCCTGGACCTCTTCGTGTCCAAGGGCTATGCGGCGACGACGGTCGACGACATCGCGTCGGCGGCGGGAACGACGCGCGTCACCTTCTACGCGTACTTTCCCTCCAAGGTGGATCTCATGAAGGCCCTCATCTCGGAGCGGCTCAACGCCGCGCTCGACCGGATTCCCTCCGCCGAGCACGGGTCGACCGAGCGGGAGTTGGTCGCCGTGGTCGAGGACGGCTCACGCGAGCGGATCCGCGCGTGGCTCGCGTCGACGTCGCAGCGATGGGATGCCATTCGCCCCTACACCACGACCGCCTTCGCGGCCGCAGCCGTCGACCCGGAGATCCGCGTGCTCCTCGACGAGTGGCTGAACGAAGCCATCGGCGACATCAAGGACGGGCTCGACCGCGCCGACCGGTTCTCAGCCGGCACCCGCCACTTCCGCAGCGTCATCGCCATCACCGAGCTCGACTACGTCGCGCGCCACTGGACACCGGGGACCTGGGGCGTCGGACACGACGAAATGCTGGACGTGCTCACCGAGAGCTGGGTCGGCTCGATCGGGCGCCACTGAGCGACAGGCCGCCCCCGGCGCTCCGGCATCCGGCGCCCGTCACCGGTCACGCCGGATCTCGCGTGTCCAGCACTCGCGCGGCGACGCCGAAGGCGGTGTTCGCGGCCGGCACGCCGACGTAGATGGCGGTCTGCAGCAGCACCTCGATGATCTCGTCCCTGCTCAGCCCGTTGCGCAGCGCGGCGCGGAGGTGGAACTCCAGCTCATCGAAGTGGCGGCCGGCCACGAGCGCGGTCAGCACCGCGATGGAGCGGTCGCGTCGCGACAGGCCGGGGCGGTCCCAGATCTCACCCCAGGCATACCGGGTGATGAGGTCCTGGAAGTCGGCCGTGAGCGAGCTGCCGGCAGCGATCGCGCGATCGACGTGGGCGTCGCCGAGGACCGCCCGCCGGTTGGCCATCCCTGCCACGTGACGAGCACCGGCTCCGGCGAGGAAGTCGCGCACCAGGCTCGCGATCGCGCGGGGCGCCTCCACCGGAGGCAGGTGCGCGATGCCGTCGAGCTCGACCAGCCGCGCGCCGGGGGCGCCGCCGGCGATCTCCCGCAAGGATGCGACCGGGGTTGTCCGGTCGGCAGCGCCGGCGATGGCGAGCAGCGGCCGGCGGACCTCGCGGAGCCGGTCTCGCACATCGAAGTCCCTCAGGGCGTCGCAAACCTGCGCGTACCCCTCCGCGTCCACCGCGCTGAGGTCATCGAGCAGCGCGGTGGCGATGTCGGGGGCGCGCTCGGCGAAGCCCGGAGCCCACCACCGCTGGGCAGCGGCCGCGAGCAACGCGGTCGTCCCGGACCCCCGCACGAGTGCGGCGCGGTCACGCCAGAGGCCGGCGTCGCCGATGCGGGCACCGGTCGCGACGAGGGCGGCCCGGTCGACCCGGTCGGCGTGGTCGAGGACGAGCTGCAGCCCGACGGCACCGCCGACCGAGTCGCCGGCGTAGGCGAACCGGCCGTCGGGCGCACTGCGGCGCGACAGGACACGGTCGGCCGCCGCGCGGACGCCGCGCGCCAGCTCGGCGATCGTGAACCGCTCGCCCAGCGGCGCACCGCCGTGGCCGGGCAGCTCCCAGCCGACGACGTGGAAGTCCTCGGCCAGCAGCGTCGCGACTTCGCCCCACAGCCGCTCGACGCGGGTACCCAGCGAGGGACCGACCACCAGCAGCGGCCGGTCCGGCGAGCCCGCCAGGTGGACCGTCCTCAGTGCCGGAACGCTCATCCGTCGTCCTTCCATGCCTGCGCGCAGCGGGACAACGACCGGTCGATGATGCGGTCCGCCGCACCGAGGTAAGCCTGGCCGCCGGGCCGGTCGTCGACGACGGCGTCGAGACTGCGCCGCTCGGCGAGCAGCTCGTCCCGGCGGGCGGATTCGGCCATCCGGTCCTCGTGGACGGTGAGTCCGCCGAGCAGTTCGGTGGCCTGGGAGGCGGCGACGACGCTGCGGCGTCCCAGCAGGCGCAGGGTGTCCCACTCGACGTGCCACGCGCCGTCGGGCCGTTCGTCGACGTACGACGCCGCGGCCACGTGCAGCGTGGAGGCGAGCGCCGGCGCGGCGAGCGCGTGCCGTCGCAGCAGCACCGACAGGACCGGGTTCGCCTTGTGCGGCATCGTCGAGGAGCCGCCGCGGCCGGGCAGCGCGGGCTCGGCAAGCTCGCCGAACTCCGGCCGGCCCAGCAGCGCGACATCGGACGCTATCCGGCCCCACGCGTCACCGGCGGTGACGAGCGCGTCCGCGGCACCTGTCAGCCGGCCCCGCACTGTCTGCCACGGCGTCGTGGCCGGCAGGCCGAGCCGGTCGGCGAGATCGGCGACGAGGGCAAGCGACGCGGCGGCAGGATCGGAACTGCCGACCCGGCGGAACAGCTCGGCGCTGGCAGCGAGGGTTCCGGCCGCGCCGCCGATCTGCACGGCCAAGCGCCTCGTCGCGCCGCGAACCGCCCGCGCGGCCTCGATCACACAATCGAGCCAGGTTGCGGCCTTCAGCCCGAAGGTCAGGGGTACGGCGGGCTGGGTCAAGGTCCGGGCGGCCATCGGGGTGCCACGATGGCGCTCAGCCAGCGCGGCCAGCGTCATCGACTGAGCGCGCAGGTCGGCCAGGACGGCGGCCATCGCCTCGCGCAGGCACAGGACGAGCGCGGTGTCGACGACGTCCTGGCTGGTCAGGCCGCGGTGCAGCCAGATCGCCGCGGGATCGTCGCCGAGCCGCCGGCGCATCAGCTGGACCAGCGGGACCACCGGATTGCCGCTCGCCTCCGCCGCCGTCGCCAGCTCCTCGACCGTCACCGCGCCCACGTCGTCGAGGGACCGCGCAGCGTCCGCCGGCGCGAGGCCGCAGGCTGACAACGCGCGCAGCCACTGATGCTCGACCTCGAGCATCGCGGCGAGGAATCGCTGCTGGTCCAGGAGCGCTCCCGCGCGCTCGTCACCGGGCCAGAACAGGTTCGCCATCAGGACCGCACATGCCGGAGGAAGACCGTCTCGTCGTCCCCCTGCAGTCGCAGGTCGAAGCGGTACCCCCCGGGCTCACCGATGGCGAGCAGCGTCCCGCGCCGGGCAGCCGGCACCGCACCGAGCAAGGGATCGGTGTCCAGTACCGCCTGGTCCTCGGGCAGGTAGGCGCGGGTGAACAGCCGGTCGAGCAGCCCGCGCGCGAAGACGGTCAGCGCGAAGAACGCGGGCCGCCCGGACATATGGGCGCCCGGCCGCAGCGTGGAGAACTCGTAGTGGCCGCGCACATCGGTCGCGGCCCGGCCCCAGCCGGTGAACGTGAACCCGTCCCGGCGCAGCGAGCCCTCCCGCTGCACGACGCCACCCTCCGCGTCGGCCTGCCACACTTCGATGAGTGTGTCCGGGACGGGATCGCCCGCGCCGTCGTACACGAATCCGTGCAGCCGGATGGCATCCGCCCGGCCCGCCGGCACCAGCTCGTGCCCGCGGGCGTACGGCAGGCCGTAGCCGAAGAACGGGCCCACGGTCTGGCCGGGGGTCGCCACGAGGTCGCTCATGCCGGCACCGCGCCGCGCCGCGCGTCGCCATGAAGCGGCCGCTCCATCCAGGTCCGCCGGCTGCCGCTCAGCACGATGTCCCAGCGATAGCCGAGGCTGAACTCCGGCTCCGTCTCGTCGTGGTCGTAGCGGGCCACGAGCGCCGCACGTGCGGCAGGGTCGGTGATCGACTGATAGATCGGGTCGAGGTCGAAGAGCGGGTCGCCCGGGAAGTACATCTGGGTGACGAGCCGCTCGGTGAAGTCGGTCCCGAACAGCGAGAAGTGGATGTGCGCCGGCCGCCAGGCGTTGTCGTGGTTGCGCCACGGGTAGGCGCCGGGCTTGACCGTGCGGAAGCGGTAGGAGCCGTCGGGCCCGGTGATGCACCGCCCGGCACCCGTGAAGTTCGGGTCGAGCGGCGCGCGGTGCTGGTCACGCTGGTGGATGTAGCGGCCCGCCGCGTTCGCCTGCCAGATCTCGACCAGCTGACCGGCGACCGGGCGTCCCTCGCCGTCCACGACCCGGCCGCTGACCGTGATGCGCTCGCCGATGGGCTCGCCTCGGTGCTGGATGGTCAGGTCCGCCTCGAACGGGTCAACGTCACCATGCCCGAAGCAGGGCGCCCAGCGCTCGACTCCGTCGGGGTCGGCGAGCTGGAGGTCCTTGGTCGGGTGCCGGAGGAGGCTGGAGCGGTAGGGCGGATAGTCGAGAGCTGGCCGGCCGGCCGGGCCGGCATCGCGCCGCGCCGCTGCGATCCGCGCGATCTCCGCGCTGATCTCTGCTTGCGTTGTCATGTCGCTCAAGGTAGGTCCGCGGCCTACAATCGCCGAGCGCCGACTTCCGTTGAATGGAAGGACCACCGATGCCACGTACGACGGCCGCCCCCGGGGTCACGGTCGCCTCGCGTCTGCTCGGGATCCTGGGTTCCTTCGACCCCGAGCACCGCGTGCTCACCCTCAGCGAGCTCGCGCGGCGCGCCGGCCTCACCCTGCCGACCGCGCACCGGCTGGTCGGCGAGCTGGTGGCGTGGGGTGCACTTCGCCGTACGCCCGCTGACGGCTACGCGATCGGCCGGCGCCTGTGGGACCTCGGCCTGCTCGCACCCGCGGAGACGGCGCTGCGCGAGGTCGCCTCGCCGTTCCTGCAGGACCTGTACGCCGCAACGCGCGTGACCGTCCACCTCGCCGTCCGCGAGGGCGACCAGGTGCTGTACCTCGACCGCCTGTCCGGCAACGCCTCGCTCCCGATCATCAGCACCATCGGCTCCCGGTTGCCGATCCACACCACTGGCGTGGGGAAGGTGTTGCTCGCGCACGCGCCGGCCACGGTTTGCGCCGAAGTGCTCGGCAGGCCGCTCCCCCGCGCCACGCCGTACACGGTGACCTCGCCGGCACGTCTGCGGCAGCAGCTGGACCGGGTGCTCAGCGACGGGTTCGCGACCACAGGCGAGGAGATGACCCTCGGCGCATACTCGATCGCCGTGCCGGTGGCGGCCGGCGATCGCACCGTCGCGGCGCTCGGCGTGGTGGTGCCCAACCTCAGGGGCAGGGCTCGACTGCTACCCGCGATGCGCGTCGCCGCGCACGGCATCGGCCGCGCGCTGGCGGCGGCCGCGTACGATCCGGAACGCACCTGCGGGTAACCGCGGGCCGGCTTCATGGCCGGCCGGAGACGTCACGTGGTCATGATGGAGTCACGCGAGGCGGCTGCCATGCATGTCGTGCGCATGCTCAGCTCACGGCCGCGCCGCATCGAACAGCAGCTGGCGCAGCCATGAGATGAAGGCGTGGTCGCCCAGATGCGGGTTCCACACCATGTCGATGCCCAGCCCCGGGAGCGGGAACGGAAACTCCTCGATCCGCAGGCCGACGAGCGTCCGCATCTCAGCGGCGACACGGTAGCGCAGGAGGGCGACCCCGCCGGCCCGGCCGACCAGGTACGGGACGAGCAGGAAATCGGAGATCAGCTGGCCGACGCGGTAGGTGACCGCCTTCTCGTCGAGCACCGAGTACGGGAAGACCCGCCGCTCGGTGTCGACGACGACGTGCGGCTGCGTGGTCAGCAGGTCGAGCGCGCCCGTTTCCGGTGGGGTGTCCGCCGAGGCCACCACGACGATGCGGTCGTCGTACAGGCGCTCCCGAGGGTACGGCGACGTGAACCCTTCGGAGATCAGCACGACGTCGACACCGTGCTCCGTGAAGGTGTTCCCGGTCGGCACCGTGATGGTCCGCACGCGGAGGGTCGCGTTCGGGGCTCGTTCGGCCACGAGTCGCGCCAGCCGCGCCCCGAGGACGAAGGCCGTGCTGGTGGTCATCGCGACGGTGATGACCCGGCGGTCCGTCGCCGGATCGAAGCCCGGGAATCTGATCACATCCGCGGCCCGCTGGAGCGTCGCCCGCAACGGCCCGATCAGCTCGAGCGCGCGCGGCGTCAGCGTGACACTGCTCCCTTGCCGGACGAGCAGGTCGTCGCCGAAGAGACGCCGCATGCGGTGCAACGCGTGGCTCATCGCCGGCTGCGTCAGCCCGAGGCGCTCGGCCGCCTTCGTCACCGACCGCTCCTCCAGGAGCGCGAGGAGGGGCACCAGCAGGTTGAGGTTGACCGATGCCAGTCGATCCAAGCCGGAACCCGTGGTGCCCTCTCCGTCAGCCCTCATCGGGACGAAACCCTACACGGCCTCCCGGCTCATCCGGCGCAACCGCGGGATCGGGATCCGGTAGTTCAGCGCCGCGGCCACACCGGCGCCGTCGGCGTGCGACCAGCGCATCAACGCCGGACCGCCGGGCCCTCCCTCGACGTACGTCGGGGCACCGTCCAGTGGAAGATAGCCGACGGCCTTGAGGCTGAGCCCGAACTGCTCGGTCCAGAAGTACGGCTGGAACTGCAGCGGTGCCGCGTCGTCGCCGCGAACGAGTGCGGCCGCAGCCACCTTCGCCTGCTCGATGGCACTGCTCCACAGCGGGATGCGTCGCAGGCCGTACGGCGTCGGGAAGGCTGCCAGATCGCCGGCGGCGGCGATCCCGGGCCGGACCAGTCCCCGGGAGTCGACCTGAACGACGCCCCGGTCGGCCAGGCCCGTGCCCGCGAGCCACTGCGTGTTGGGGACGTCGCCGATGGCGGTCACCACCAGCTCGGCCTCGAGGACAGCGCCATCGGCGAGGACGACACGTGCCTCGCCGCCGCGGCCCTCGAGCCGCGCAGATCCGGTCTGCACGATGGCGAGCCCGCGCTCCAGCGCCGCCTTGACGAAGACGTCGGCCAGGTATCGGCCCAGCTGCAGGATCAGCGGCACGCCCTGGGAGACAAGGGTGACCTGACCACCCGCGGTCAGGCAGGCCGACGCGATCTCCATGCCGAGCGGACCCCCGCCGACCACGACGACCGACGGGCGTCCAGCCAGACGCCTGCGCAGGGCAAGCGCATCGTCGAGGCCGCGCAGCGTGAGCTCCTCGGGCAGGTCGGACAATCGCCGCGCCCGGGACCCGGTGGCGAGGACGACCCGGTCGTAACAGAGCGCGGTGCCGTCGTCGAGTGTGACGAGCCGGCGGCCGGCGTCGAGTCCGGTCGCGCGTACACCCAGCAGCTCGGTTGCCCCGTGGGTGGCAGGCGCGAGCTCGTGGGACGACATGTCGTCGCCGTCGAGCAGCAACGCCTTCGACAGCGCCGGGCGGCTGTACGCCGCGTGCGTCTCGTCGCCGACGATCGTGATCTCGCCGTCGAAGCCGACATCGCGGAGCGTGTCGGCCGCGGTGAGGCCGGCGATGCCGTTTCCGACGACGACGACACGCTGGATCGGCGTGGTCATGCCAGACGCAGGGCCGCGACCGGGCAGACCCGGACCGCGGCGTTGGCCGGCCCGGCGTCGGCGTCGCCGACCTCCTCGCGGTCGATCACCAGCTCGCCGTCGTTGTCGAGGTGCAGCAGGCCGGGCGCGGTCTCCTCGCACAGCCCGTGCCCCTCGCAGCGCGCCCGGTCCAGGACGATCCTCATGCCGGCACCACCTTCAGGACGGGCAGCTCCTCGATGCTGCGGGTGATGTTGCTGGGGACGCGGACCTCGGGGCCGGCGATCAGCCGGTCGACCCGCCGGGCCAGCGCGTCGATGACGGCATGCGCCTCGAGGCGGGCCAGCCCCTGTCCGGCGCAGCCGTGCGGGCCGTAGCCGAACGAGAGGTGGTCGATCGGGTTGCGCTCGACGAGGAACGCGTCCGGGTTGTCGTAGTGGCGGGGGTCCCGGTTGCCGGCGCCGAACAGGATCGCGGCCTTCGCGCCCCGTGGGACCAGGACACCGTCGACCTCCACGTCCCGGGTCACGCGACGTCCCCAGGCATGGACCGGCGCCCAGTAGCGCAGCACCTCGTTGAACGCGGCCGGCACGAGCGACGGGTTCTCCCGGACCAGCGCGAGCTGCTCGGGGTGGGCCGCGAACAGGGCCACGATGTTGCCGATCGAGGCGATCGTGGTGTCGACGCCGGCACCGAGGTACTGGTGGATGATGTGGCCCGCCGTGCCCGGCGGGACGTCGCCGCGCGCCTCGGCCTCGAAGATCCCACGGCCGACCGAGCCCGGCGTCAGGTCCTCCGCGGTGACGGCCGAGCACCATTGGTACAACTCGCCGGCGATCGGGAAGCTCTCCGCGGTGCGCTGGTTCATCGGTCCGATGACCTGCATCGCGGCCTGGCCCCAGCGCAGCATGTTGTCGCGGACATGGCCCGTGAAGCCGATGAGATCCGCGACGACCTCGAGCGGCAGGGCGCGGGCCAGGCCGTCGATGGCCTCGAACGAGCCCTGGTTGACAAGTTCCGCGACCAGGGCGTCGGCCTTGGCGGCGATGCTGTCCTTCAGGCCGCGCAGCGCGCGCGGCGACAGGTTCGCGGTGAGGGTCGCCCGCAGCTGCGTGTGGACCGGTGGGTCCGAGGCGAGAGACGTGCCCGTGAGCGCCTCGTTGACCATCGGGTTGAATCCGATCGCCCCTTCCGAGGAGAAGCTCTCCCAGTCACCCAGGGCGTTGCGGATGACGTCGTACCTCGTGAGCACATAGGCGTCGTTCGCCGGGAGGCGGACGACACCTCCCAGGTCGCGCAGCGCTGCGTACGAGGGGTACGGGTCGACGAGCACCGCGTCGTCGAACAGGTCGAGATCGGAGACGGGACTGGCTGCATTGGTCATTGGATCACCTCGGGTCGGTACCTCGGTGCACCATTGAAGTGGCCCCGCTCACATTCAGCAAACACATGTTGTGCATGGCCCGACATGCACGTGGTGCATGTGACCGCTCAGCCGCCGCCCGCCTCGATGGCCCTGGCTGCCTCCCTGAGGGTGGCGACGAGCGCCGGAAGCTGCCGGCGGTCGTAGCGGACCGACGGCATCGAGATGGAGAGTCCGGCGAGCGCCGCACCGTCGGCGTCGTGGACCGCAACGCCGATCGCGACGACGCCCCGCTCCGACAGCCCGTTGTTGACCGCGAACCCGGACCGGCGCACGCGGGTGAGCCGGCCCCGCAGCGTCGCCACGTCCGGTCGTTCGCCGGGGCGATGGACGTACCGCTCAGCGGCGTAGAGCTCGTCGACCTCGGCCGGCTGGAGCTCCGCGAGCAGCACGAGCCCGGCCGTGGTGCGGTGGGCCGCGAACACCATCCCCTCACGCGAACCCACCCGCAGCGCCTGCCGGCACTCGACGCTCGCGATGAACCGCGTCGTGTCGCCCGTGCGGATGGACAGGTTCGCCGACTCCCCCACGACATCGACGATCCGCTGCAGATGCGGCAGCGCGGCGGCCCGCAGCCGCGACGTGCGCGACTGCGAGTGCGTGGCGAGCTCGAGGACCGGTCCCGGATGGTAGACACGCTGGTCGTCCTGGACCGCGAAGTCGCGGTAGACGAGCGTCTGCAGCAACCGATGGGCCGTGGAGCGCGCCACCCCGAGCCGCTCGGCCACCTGGCTCACCGTGAGCCGGCCCTCCAGCTGCAGCATGACCGCGACCCGGAGCGCATGGTCGGCACTGGTCACGAGGTACGCCGGCGGGATCTTCGGTTCCGCGCTGCCCATCCCCTGTTGTTCCGCTCTCCAGAATCTTGCGTTCCGCCCACCCGACAAGCGTCATCGTAGGCGGCATGAGCACGACTGACACCCCCGTCCGCCTGAAGGCGGTCGCGGCGCCGAACCAGCCGGACGTGACGCCGGCGCTCGAAGCGCTGTACCGCGGCTTCGAGCAGGAGCTGCTGGTGCCGCTGTGGACGGAGATCGGCGACCTGATGCCGGCGCACCCGCGCTCGCGCGCCGTGCCGCACCTGTGGCGCTGGGCGAACCTGCTACGCCTGGCTGAGCGGGCCGGCGACATCGTCCCGGTCGGCCGCGGAGGTGAACGCCGTGCGATCGCCCTGGCGAACCCGGCGCTCGGCGGCCGGCCGTTCGCGACCCCGACGCTGTGGGCGGCGATCCAGTACCTGATGCCCGGCGAGGACGCTCCCGAGCACCGGCACACGCAGCACGCCTTCCGGTTCGTCGTCGAGGGCTCCGGCGTGTGGACCGTGGTCGGCGGCAGCGGCGAGACGGCCGTCGGCGACGCGGTCCCGATGCGCCGCGGCGACTTCCTGCCGCAGGCCGGCTGGAACTGGCACGCGCACCACAACGCGACCTCCGCGCCGATGGCCTGGATCGACGGCCTGGACATCCCGTTGCAGTACCTCACCGAGTCGCAGTTCTTCCAGTTCGGCCGCGAGCGGATCAGCGAGGCTGAGCGGATCACGCCGGAGCGCTCGCGCTCCGAGCGGCTGTGGGGCCACCCGGGCCTGCGTCCGCTCTCGGTGGGCGAGGTCGCCCCCGGATCGCCGCTGCTGGCCTACAAGTGGGAGCACACCGACGCCGCCCTCGACGACCAGCTGCTGCTGGAGCAGGAGGGGTACGGCGGAACCGTCGAACCCGGCCACGCGGCCGTGCGGTTCAGCAATCCCCACGACGGCACGGACGTGCTCCCGACGATCCGCGCGGAGTTCCACCGGATCGCCCGCGGCGCGCAGACCACACCGGTCCGCGAGACCGGGTCGTCGGTCTACCAGGTCTTCGACGGCTCCGGCACGGTGCACGTGGGCGAGCGGACCTGGTCGGTCACCCGGGGCGACCTGTTCGTGGTCCCGTCCTGGACGCCGTTCTCCGCCCGGTCCGAGGCCGGCACCACCGACTCCGATTCCGGCGCCCTCGACCTGTTCCGTTTCTCGGACGCGCCCGTCTTCGAGGCGCTCCACCTCGACCGTCAGGAGACTCTCCGATGAAGCTCGCCACCCTCCGCGTCAACGGCGGTACCCGTGCCGTCCGCCTCGACGGAGACGTCCTCGTCGACCTCGGCCACCCGGATCTCGGCGCCCTGTTCGCGCAGGACGACTGGGCCACGATCGCGGCCGCCGCGACCGGTGAGACCTGGCCGGCCGGCGGCGCCGACCTGGCTCCCGCGGTGCCCCGCCCGTCGAAGGTGATCTGCGTCGGGCACAACTACACCGGCCACATCAAGGAGATGGGTCGCGAACTGCCCGCGTACCCGACCCTGTTCACCAAGTTCGCCGACACCCTCATCGGGCCCGGCGACCCCATCGCGAAGCCCGCCGAGACCGACGCCCTCGACTGGGAGGTCGAACTCGTGGTCGTCGTCGGCCAGCCCGTGCGGCGTGCCACCGAGGCGCAGGCCGAGGCCGCCATCGCCGGCTTCACCGTCATGAACGACATCTCCGTGCGCGACTGGCAGTTCCGGACCATCGAGTGGACCCAGGGCAAGATCTGGGACTCCTCCACCCCTGTCGGCCCGTACGTCGTGACGCCCGACGAGGTCGGCGGCGTCCGCCCGGCGCTCGAGGTGAGGACGACTGTCAACGGCCAGGTCATGCAACAGGACAACACCGGCACGCTGCTCTTCGACCCGGTGCACCTGGTGCGGTACGTCTCCACCGTCGTCCGGCTCAACCCGGGCGACCTGATCGCGACCGGCACGCCCGCGGGCGTCGGCCACGCGCGCGACCCGAAGGTCTACCTCCTCGGCGGCGAGACCGTGGTGACCGAGATCGCCGGCATCGGCGCCTGCACCAACCAGGTCGTCAAGGAGTCCTGATGCCCCGCACGCACCCCGACGCGATGCAGTGGGTCGAGCACGGAACGCAGCTGCTCACCACGCAGGTCGCCGCGCTGGACGAGCAGGCGATGACCGAGCCCAGCGCCCTGCCCGGCTGGACCCGCAAGCACCTCGTGGCACACGTCGCCGCCAACGCCGGCGCGCTGGGCAACCTCGTGCGCTGGGCCAGGACCGGCGAGCGGACCCCGATGTACTCCTCGGCGGGCCAGCGAAACGCCGGCATCGACTCCGGCGCGAAGCTCTCCGCGGCTCAGCTGGCGACCTGGATGCACCGATCCGCGCGCAACCTCGCGGCCGCGATGGACGCCCTCACCGCCGACCAGTGGCGCGCCGAGGTCGTCACCGCGCAAGGCCGCACCGTCCCCGCCACGCAGATCCCGTGGCTGCGCGCCCGCGAGGTCTGCGTGCACGCCGTCGATCTCGGCACGGGACTGACCTTCGCCGGCCTGCCCGACGGGTTCCTCTCCGCGCTCGCGGCGGACATCCAGGCCAAGCGCGGTCTCGCCGGCGTTCCCGACGGACCGCTGCCCGAGGTGGTCGCGTACCTGGCCGGCCGCCCCCACTCCCTCGCCGGGGCCGCGGACCTCGGCCCCTGGCTCTGAGAAGGCGAACACCATGAGCACCCCTGACGTTGTCATCGTCGGTGGCGGAATCGGCGGGCTGAGCACCGCCCTCGCGCTGTCCCGCATCGGCCTGAAGGTACGGGTCCTCGAACAGGCGAAGGAATTCGGCGAGGTCGGCGCCGGCATCCAGCTCGCACCGAACTGCACGCGGATCCTCGACGACTACGGGCTGCTCGAGGAGGCGAAGGCCCGCGGCGTCGTACCCGACAGCATGGTGATGCGCGACGCGATCGACGGCAGCGACCTGACCTCACTCGACCTGCGCGACCTCGAGCGCAAGTACGGCTTCCCGTACCTGGTCATCCACCGCAGCGACCTGCACGGGCTGTTCCTCGAGGCCTGCCGCGACGCCGGCGTGGAACTGCGCACCGAGCAGCGGGTCACGGCGTACGCGCAGGACGCCGGCAGGGCCACCGCGACGACCGAGGCCGGCACCGTCCACGAGGCGGCCGTGGTGCTCGCCGCCGACGGCCTGCACTCCGTCGCCCGGAAGCTGTTCGTCGACGACCAGCCGGTCAGCTCGGCCTACGTCGCCTACCGCGGCACCGTGCCGGTCGTGCAGGCGGGCCGCCCGGTCGACCTCTCCGAGGTCGTCGTGTACGTCGGCCCCCGCTGCCACTTCGTCCACTATGGACTGCGCGGTGGCGGCCTGCTCAACCAGGTCGCCGTCTTCGAGTCCCCCAAGGCACTCGCCGGGCTCGAGGACTGGGGAACACCCGACGAGCTCGACACCGCCTTCGCCGGGACCTGCGACGCCGTTCAGCAGGGACTGCCGCACATGTGGCGCGACAAGTGGTGGCGGATGTACGACCGCGACCCGATCACCACCTGGGTCGACGGCCGGATCGCCCTCCTGGGCGACGCCGCCCACCCGCCGCTGCAATACATGGCACAGGGCGCGATCATGGCGATCGAGGACGGCTGGGTACTCGCCGAGCACATCAAGCGCCTCCGGCGCGGCGACGGCGCCGTCGACTGGGCGGGCGCGCTCGCCGCCTACGAGGCGGTCCGGCCGGAGCACTGCCGGCGCGTGGTACTGACGGCTCGCGCGTGGGGCGAACTGTGGCACCTCGACGGCGTCGAGCGCGAGCAGCGCAACATCCTGCTCCGCGCGCGGGAGGCCGGCGACTACGCCTTCACGGACTGGATCTACGGCCCGGCCGCGCTCTTCCCCGAGGACGAGCCGGCGATGTTCGAGCCGATCCCGCTGCAATCGGCGGACCGGTTGGCGCAACGCCTTCGCCGAGCGAATGCCGAGGACGAGGACCAGGGCTAGCCGCTCAGACCGCGGAACCGTTGCAGTACCACGACGAGGAAGACGACGAGCAGCGGCGCGATCACCATGTTCAGCACGCGGAGGGCCTTGCGGTTCGGTGACCGTACGGCACCCTGCAGGACGACCTTGGCGACGAGCGTCCCGAGCAGCACGGTGAGGAGGAGGGCCTGGACCCACACCCACGGGCCCTCGCCGGTCCACACCGACCTGAGAAGCAGCGGGCTCATGAGGAGCTCACCCGCCCGTGTCGCGCGGTGCGCCAGTTGCGGACCAGTTCGGTCAGCGCCGCGAGCGATGCAATGGCCACGAGGGCGCAGAGCCCGAGCGTCGGTGACCAGCGCCGCAGCTCAACCATCGCCTGGGCGACCAGGACGCCGAGCGCCAGGCTGAGCGCGACCCCGAGGATGAACCGCGTGAGGCGGTCCGGCAGCCGGATCAGCCGCACGCACGCCAGCCCAGGGACGATTGCGAGGTAGGTGAGCACGGCGACGGCCCGTACGGTGGCCGGGCCGCTCAGCAGGACGAGGGCGAGGACCCCGGCGCCGGCGAGCAGCGTCAGCAGCGGCGGCCAGACGGTGGGCGGCCGGGAGCCGTCCTGCCCTCGCGGCGTCGCCGGCCGACGCAGGCGCATTCCGGTCGCCTGGCGGGGGCTGGGAACGCGTTTCCGGTTGGCCATTCTCGGCTCGGTGGTGTTCGTCATCGGCTTGCGCCCGCCGTGGCGGCGAGGACGTAGATCCTCGCTTCGGGGGTGGCGTAGACCGGCCGGAACCGGCCGGAGCCGACGACCTCGCGTTCGACGCTCTCGCCCCAGCCCGCCGGCTTGCCGAGGAACGACTCGGCGAAGACGAACTGCCCCTTCGTGATGAGCAGGTACGCGCCCTGCGGGTTGCTGCGCATGTCGTGTTCGATCTCGGGTACTGCGGTCGGCCCGAGATCGTCGCCGAGCGGCAGATAGTGGTACTGTTCGATGCCCTGCGCCCGCCAGGGCACGTTCGACGTCAGCGAGACGAACGACGCACCCGCCGGCGCATTCGCGTAGAGCCAGGCCACCGCCTGGGCATCGCCGGGGCGGACCTGCTCGAAGGCCTCGTTGCCGTACCGCGCGACGAAGAACGCGCCGACGAGCACGGCGCTGAGCACACCGGTCAGGGCGGCGGTGAGGACGCGCCGCCGCGCCGGCCAGGCAGCCGCCGGCAGCGCGGCGACGAGGATCACCATGAACGGCAGGGCGAGGGTGTAGACCCGCAGGAAGATCTCGCCGCCGTAGCTCTGCAGGGCCAGCAGGAGGAAGGGGGCGACCGCGAGTGAGAGCAGCGCCAAGTCGCCCTGCCTGCGGCGCATCCGCAGCCACGTTCCGGCGGCCGCCAGGCCCCAGACGGCCGCGGCGAGACCGATCCGCGACAGCACCACGACCTGGTGCGCGAGATCGCCCCGGACGCGCTGCACCGCTGCGCTGCTGACGGTACCGCCGACGTCGCCGACGGAACCGAACATGTCGTGCAGGTGCCCCGACCAGTACGGCACCGTGCCGTAGCTGATGTAGGCGGTGACCACGACGGCCAGCAGGATCGGCAGCGTGCGCATCGTGCAGCAGCCGGCCAGCACCAGCGCGCTGGCGGAGATCACGATTGCGATCGGGGTGAGCTGGTGACTGACGGTGCTGGCGGTGAAGACCACGAGCACCACCGCGATCAGGCCCGTCAGCGACACCGGGTCCGCCGGATGCGGGTCCGGGGCAAGCCGCAGCGGGCTCGGCGGGAGCCGGAGCGCGTGCAGGAGCCGGCCGGTGACCCGTCCGGGTGACCTGTGCCGGGTAACCGGACGCCGGCGGAACCACGCCACCAGGACCAGCATCAGCACCAGGTAGAACAGGTAGTTCATCGCCTGCGGCCCGAAGTAGTCCTGCCCAACCCAGTTCGCCGGCACGAACAGCCAGACGGCCAGCCACGCGGTACGCGCACCCGACGACAGCTCCCGGGCCAGCCGGAAGACGGTCGCGCCGTACAGCAGGTTGAGGACGACGGCCGTCCAGGCGAGCAGTGGCATGGCGTCCGGCATCCCCGCCGCGCGGGTCGCCATCGCCGCCAGGGCGAAGAACCCGGGCCAGTTGAATCGGGCGTCGAGCTGCGGCAGCGTGTGTCCGGTACGCGCGATGTAGTCGGCGAAGCCGACATGCAGCCAGCTCGGGATCATTCGCGGCAACGGCTCGACGACCGCCGCCGCACCGTGCAGCAGGACGACGAGGACGACGACGTGCGCGGCGAGCAGCCGGCCCGCAACGGGTCGGGTGCGGAACACGCCGCTGACGAAACTGACGGTGAGCAGCGCCAGCGCGACGTACAGCTCGGGACGCAGCGCTGTGACGAGCCCGAGGGATCCGATGTCAGCGGCATCCGAGCGCCGCAGGGACCACACTCCGAGCCCGAGCGCGATCATGGGCGCGCACCACCCGGCGGCGACCCACAAGCCTTCGCGTACGCGGCGCTGCGGCGCGGTCGCCGTGGCCAGCACGGCTCCCTCGCTGCTCACGGCTTGCCCCTCGCCAGTCGCAGCAGCGCCGGCAGGACCGCTCCCGCGACGATCAGCTGGGCGGCCAGGTAGGCGACGCCGACCCCGGTCACCCCGAGCTCGTCCATGGTGACCAGGGTCAGCGACAGCACCAGCGTGCTCGACACGGCGTTGACCAGGATGATCCGGCCGACCCGCCGCTGCACCCGGGATGCGGCGACGAAGACGATCATCACCAGCTTGGGCAGCACCGCGACGGCGAAGAGCCGCAGGGTGTTCGCGCCGGCTCCGGCGTAGTGCGCACCGAACAGGGCCAGCAGCAGTGGCGCCGACACGCAGAGCAGGACGACCGCCGGCGTGAACAGGAGCAGCGCCCGGCGCAGCATCTGCCGTGTGTACGCCGCGAGACGGGACTCGTCGGCGGCGGCCTCCACGGTGAGCGAGGTGCCGAAGTGGTACGCCACGAGCTCCGCCGAGCTGCCGAGCAGCCACGCCACGTAGAACACGCCGTTGGCCTCCGCGCCCAGCTTGGCGGTCACGATCAGCGGCAGTGCGTTCGTGCCGGCCTGCATGAACAGGTACCCCACGTAGTCCAGCGCGACGAACCGGGCCAGGGCCCGGCGGCCGGGCAGGGCACCCGGGTCGCCCCGCGCGTGCAGCCGGGGCAGCAGCCTGCGGAACACCAGCAGGTTGACCGGGATGAGCGCGGCCACGACCGCGAGATTCCAGGAGACGAAGACTCCGAGGCTCGGTGCCGCACCGGCCAGCAGTACCAACAACGCGATCTTGAGGACGCCGAAGAGGGCGTTCTCGGCCGGGACCCAGACGGCTCCCCGCAGCGCGGTGAGCACGCTGTCCTGCAGCGTGAACACGCCCCAGCCGGCGACGGCCAGCGCAAAGCACAGGGCGAGCAGCGGGGCGCGTCGCAGGAAGCCGAACTGGCCGGCGACGACCGGGGCGATCGTCAGGAAGGCGCCGCTGATGGCGAGGGCCACCAGGCAGCTGGTGCCGTAGGCGTAGCCGACCAGCCGGGTCCCCTGCCGGCCCGCGGCCGGCAGGAAACGGGCGAGCGTCCCGTTCAGGTTGAGCTGGGACAGGTTGCTCAGGAAGGTCATCGTCGAGACCATGGCGGCGCCGATCCCCAGCTGCGCCGCGGAGTACAGCCTCGCCGCGAGCGCCCAGTAGGCGACGCCCAGCACCGAGCTGAGGACCGTGTTGGCCATCAGGGCGTAGACGTTACTGTTCAGCGGATTGCGCAGGTGGCGGCGCAGGCGCGCGGCGACCGGTGTCGCAACGGCGACGGAGTCGAGGGCGGTCGCGCCGTCCGTGATCGCCGGATCGGCGACTCCGGAATGTGGCCCTGTCATGACGCCAGCTCCCGTCCGCGGTCAGGCGGCTCGCTCCGGTCCGGCATGCGCGGTCGGCGGGCGGCGGGCCGCGCCGCGTGCACGACACGGCGGACCTGCCGGTACGCCCGCCAGCCCCGCGTCCGCAGGTGCTCGCCGCGCCAAGCCGGCGGCCAGCCACGCCCGTCGAGCAGCGCTTCGAGTGCCTCGGTTCCGGTGTCGCGCTCGATCAGGATCCGGGCGATGGCGAAGACCTCGTCCTCCTCGTGGCTCAGCGCGTTCTTCACGGCACAGGCGGAGGAGTAGCCGGCTGCCTGTACCGCGCGGCACACCGCCGGGCTGTGGTAGCCGTACGGGTAGGCGAACGACGACACGGGTGCCCGCAGCCCGTCCTCGAGCTCCCGCCTGCTGCGCGCGACCTCCGAATCCAGCTCCCGGCGGCGCAGGCAGTCCAAAGCCTGGTGCGTGCGGCTGTGTGACCCGATCTCCACCCCGTGCGCGCGCAGCTCTGCCAATCCGTCCCAGTCCAGCGCGGGATCGCTGCCGGCCGGCCGGGTCACGCCCAGCCGGGACGTGATGACGTATGCGGTCGCCGTGAGGTCGTACCGGCGCAGCACCGGCAGCGCGGTCTCGGCGAGGTCGGGGAACCCGTCGTCGAAGGTGATCAGCACCGGCCGCGGCGGCAGCGGTGCCACTCCACGCAGCACGGCGGCGTACCGGCTGACCGTCAACGGGGTGCTCCCCCGCCCCCTGATCAGCGCCATCTGCTCGTCGAAGTCGCCGGGGGACACCGACCATCGCAGCGTCCCGTCACGGCGCTCGTCGCTGATGCTGTGGTACCCGAGCACGGGCACGACGGTCCTGGGTCGCGCGGCGCTCATCGACGGCCCCGTCGCGAGCGGGCCGACCACGCGGCGGCGGCGTAGTAGGCCGGGCCCAGCGCCAGCCCGCACAGCTCCAGAGCGGTGAACGAGGCCGGATAGCCGTCCTGCTTCCGCGCGTTCTTCCCGGACCGCGGCAGCAGGGCGTACGCGACGCCACGCGGCAGCCGTCTCAGCAGGTCCACGCGGGCCGAGGCGTCGGTGGCGACGCACTTCGCGAGCACCGCGCTGAGGCCGGTCCCGTACTGGTACACGGTGCGCCGCAACGCCCGCACCTCACGCCGATGCGTGTGCCACACGATCGCGCCCGGTTCGTACACCAGCGAGTGGCCGGCCAGCACCAGGCGCAGCAGCACGTCGATGTCCTCGCCGCTGGGCAGCCGCGGGTCGAAGCCGCCCAACCGGCGCAGCTGCGCGGCACGGAATGCCATGTTCGCCCCGGAGCCGTACGAACCCGGCAGGTATGGGTAGAGCGAGCGGGGCGACGCGGGGACCCGGTGCACGTGCTGCGCCTCGACCGTGGAGATTCCGGTCCGGTCGAACCGCCGGCGCCGGCAGCCCTTGCCGTAACCGCCGTACTGCTCGATCCAGATCTGGGCCGGCGCCTCGAGTTCCCGGGCAAGCACCTGTCCGGTGACCCCGGCGACGTCGGCGTCGGTGAAGCCGTCGACGAGCGCCCGCAGCCACCGCCGGTCCACCATCACGTCGTCGTCCGCGAAGGCCACGATCTCGCCCCGGGCCTCGGCGAGCCCCCGGTTGCGTGCGTGGGTGACGCCGGGTCGCGGTTCGCACGTGCAGCGGATCCGGGGATCGGCAGCGGCCCGCCCCGCGACGATGCGTGCCGTGTCGGACCGCTGCGGGGCATTGTCGACGACGACAATCTCGTACCGGGGGTAGTCCAGCGCGGCGAGCGAGTCGAGTGCCGCCTCGAACAGCGGCGTCCGTCCGCACGTCGGCACGATCACGCTGACGAACGGGCTCGGCTCCTGCGGTGGCCGGCGGGGTGGGCACGGCACGCCACCGCCGACCGTTCCGGCCCCGCCGAACAGGCCCGGGTCCAGCCGGTCGAGCGGCGGCAGGCCGTCCTCCCGAAGGTGCTCGTCGACTTCTTCCCGGAGCCGTTCGCGGATCACCCCGGCCAGCGTCGGCGGGGTCAGGCCGCCGGGCGGCAGCGGGACGTCGAGCAGCCCCAGCGGTTGCCCGTGCAGCCGGACCAGGATCTGCGCTGCCGCGTACCGGGCCCCGTCCGGGCCGGTGTCGGGCACGGCGGGCAACCTCTCGGAGAGTTCGGCCGTGAGCACGCGTACCGGCGCCGGCCCCGGATCGCGCCGTTGCCGGGCGGGCTTGCCGGCGACGTGGGAGGCGCGCATCGCGTGACCGGTGACGTAGCCGGAGGCGGTCACGAGCAGCCCGGCGACGATCGCCCCGGCCCGCAGCAGCCCGGCGCCGTCGCCGTCGCGGATCTGGCGCAGCCCGCGGCGCACCCCGTCCGGCAGCGCCCGGCGGGTGTACGCGCGCTCCGCGGACAGCCCCGCGTCGCTGCCGACCAGGCGGGCGACCACCGCCTTGGACCGCCCTTCCGAGAAGCAACGCCGGCGGAAGTAGCGCCACGTTGCCCGGTCCGTGGTGACCCGGTGCCGGACCCGCGCCGACGGCTCGTACAGCACGACGCCGTCCGGTTGCTGGCGGCGGATACGGATGCACAGTTCCGTCTCCTCGCAGCCGACCGGCGTGCGTCCGATCCGTCCGAGCGCGGGATCGAAGCCGGCGGTCCGTTCGAGAACGGCCCGGCGGAACGACATGTTGCATCCGATGACGTTGCGCACCGCGGAGACCTCCGTCGGCTGCCCGGTGAAGCTGCACCCGACCACCCAGTCGAACTCGGGCGGCAGCCACCGCGGGCGCCGCTCCTCCCACGCCGGCAGGGCCCGCCCACCGACGGCCAGCACCTGCTCGTCGCGGTAGTGCGGCAGCAGCCGGGCCAGCCAGTCAGGCTCCGCCTCCGCGTCGTCGTCGAGGAAGGCGACGATCTCCCCGCGCGCCTCGGCCACGCCGGTGTTGCGGGCCGCCGAGAGGCCGCGCGGGCCGGCGTTCGGCACGACCGTCACGCCGGGGAAGGTGTGGCGGACCCGGTCCAGCAGCGCGGGGTTGTGGTCCACGACCACGACGACCTGCGTCGCCGGGGTCTCCTGCGCGAACACCGACCCGACCGCCCGTACGATCTGCGACCAGCGCCGTTCGGTGTAGACGCAGATGATGACGGTGACGCCCGGCGCCGGCCCGGGGTCGCCCAGCTGTTCCGGGTCGCGGCCGGCGGCCGGCTCAGACGCTGACGAGGACGCGCTCGACGTTGCCACGAAGCCACCGTGGATTGTCATGGTCACCTTCCGAGTCGATGAACAGCAGGGTGTGGCGTAGCCAGTAGAGGAGCAGCGCCGCGCGCTGCGGGATGGCGTCGAGCCAGGCGGCGACGTCGCGGGCCGAGACGTCGAGCGTCTCCTCGATGCCGCGGTGCAGGGCGCGGACGACGATGTCGCCGAGCTCGTCGCCGCCGGTCAGCCGCCGGGCCAGGACGTGCAGGTGCAGCAAGTCGTGCAGCGGGAGCTGGCCCGGCGTGGCGCAGTCCCAGTCGACGACCCCGGTCACCTGCCCGCCCGGCGGCGCGGCCAGCAGGTTGCCCGGCCAGAAGTCGCCGTGGATCCAGGACACCCGCACGGTCCGTCCGACAAGCACGGCGATCAGCTCCTCGTGCAGGCGCCCGACCGCGTCGACGACCCGGGGGCCCCGGGACAGGGTGAGCGCGAACTCCTCGAGCCGGCTCAGCGGTGCGTCCACCCACGCCCGAACGGTGGACCGGTCGAGCACGGTCTGTTCCCCGGTGCGGGCGTGCAGGTCGCTGATCAGCCCGGTGGCGGTGCGCAGGAGCATGTTTCGCCAGGCCCGCCGCACCATCAGCCCCATCGCGGAGACCCCCGGCAGCGCCTCCTCCACGCAGTAGTAGCGCCCCTCGATCGTCCCTTGAGCGAGACAGCGGGGCAGCACCGGACGCAGGTTGGGCAGCCGCGGATCCTGGCGGAGGGTCGCGAGCACCGTCGCCTGACGCCGCAGGCTGTCGGCGCCGGCGGCGGTCCACGGGACCTTGACCACGTACCGGTCGGGCGATCCGGAGCGCCCGACCGTGGCGACCGCGACGGAGGTGCTGGTGAAGCTGACGGTTTCGGTCCGCCAGCCGGTGTTGCGTATCGACGTCGCGCCGGCGACCAGTCGCGGTGCGACGGCGGCGGTCCAGCGCCGCTCCTCCCGGTGCAGCCACCGGGCGAGGTGGTCGCGCAGCACCGGCCGGGCCTTCTGCAGCGTGCCCCTCACCGTGCCGCCCGCCTCGCGTAGTACTGCCAGACGCGCGCGATCGCGTCGGCGAGCACCAGGTCCGGTGGCCGGTCCGCGTCCAGGGCTTCGAGGTGCGGGATCCGCCGGCGCAGGCGGTGGTACTGCTCCCGCTCGGCCTCCAGGTGCGCGGGGTCGTACTCGCCGGAGCGCAGGTACATGACGCGACCCGGCACGTCGAGCAGCAGGACCAGGTTCGGCGCCGGGCAGAGCCGGCTCAGCAGCACGAAGTACGGCCGTTTGAGCCACACCAGCGGCCCGCGCGGCGGCAGCAGCGCGTCGTAGACGTACCGGTCGAAGACCACGGCCCGTCCGAGCACCCGGTGGCGCAGTGCGGTCAGGTAGCGACGCCACACGGTGAAGGGGCGCAGCAGAATGCGCAGCCCGTGCGCGGCCACGCTGACCGGCGACTCGCTCGACGGCCACAGTCCCATGTAGACCCTCCGCACCGGAAAGTAGAACGCCGACTGGATGCCCGCGGCGAGCGTCGACTTTCCCGAACCGTCGGGGCCGAGCAGTGCGACGCTGAGCCCCCGCCTGCTCCAGGCCTGCAACGGCCGCTCCGCGAGCCGCAGCGCGGCCGAGGCGACGAGCCGGCCGGCCACCCCGATCGGGTGGTTTCGCCGCCAGGCGGCAAGCAGGGCGTGGCGCCGCGCCGCGAGGGCGTCCAGCCGTCCCGCCCGCCAGTCCTGCAGCAGGGTACGCGCGGCGGCCGACGGCATCGCGCCTGCCAGCGGGCTGTCGAGCGACGCCGCGTGGCCCAGGTCGGCCAGCCGGCGCACGTGGCGCGCCGTGAAGGCGCCCTTGTCGAGGACGCAGTGCAGCAGCAGCGCCCAGAACTCGTCCTCGGGCGCGAGCACCCACACACCGTCCTGCGCCCGGCGGCGGGCCAGGCACTCGTCGGCGGCCTCCGTACGCACCTGGAAATGCCGGCCGTAGGCGATCTCGGTCACGAGGTCGAGCTCGACCCAGGTGCTGGTGGGCGCGTCGAGACCGAGATAGAAGCGGTGGGTTCCCCGGCCGTGGCTGCGGAGCCGGATCAGCCCGTGCGCCTCGATGACGGCCACGGCCCGGGGAAGGTCGGCCGCCGCGACCAGGACGTCAAGGTCGTCCGCGGCGGTGAGCCCGTCGGGGCCGCCGCGCAGCAGGCACCACCGTACGCCCGCCTCGTCCATCCCGGCCAGCACCGTGCGGGCGAGCCCGAGTTCGGCTCCAGTGGGGTCCGGCCACCGATGCGGATGTCCCTGGACCGTCCGTTCGGTCGTGTCGTCGCTTGTCATCGCGTGGTCTCCGACGCTCGTGTGGTGGCGGCTGTGAGGACGAGGCACGGTTGCGCCGGTGTCACGGCCGGTGCGGGCTGGACGGCCAGGGCGAAGTCCGCCGGCCGGTCGGTGCGCAGGGGGATGTACCGCACGTCGTACGGTTCGAGCCACAGCGAACGCCCCTGCACCGTGACCTCGATCCGGCCGGCTCCGAGGTTGGCGAGCAGCAGCGCCGTCCGGCCGCGGACGAGTCCCAGCTCCGGCGTCGGCCACGTCACGGCGTTGTCCCCGGCCCGGTCCGCGAGCACCTGCTGCAGCCGCGCGACCGCCTCGGCATACGCGAGCGGAAGACCGCCGTCCGACCGGTCGGTCGCGCTCCACAGCGCTGGCGAGTCCGTCTCGCGTTTGTCGTCGTCGCGTTGCGGTTGCCAGATGAGTGCCGCGGCGGCCTTCTGATCGATCATGTGCAGCAGGGCGCCGACGGCCCGGGCGACCAGTTTCGCCTGGCCGTCCGCGGTGGCCTGGCCGACGTGGAACTCGCTCCACCACACCGGCAGCGAGGTGCGCTGCCGCAGCCATTGGGTCAGGACGCCGAACAGCGCGCTGCTCATGCTGGTCGCGGTGATCCGGCCCTCGTCGCGGGTCGCCGATCCGGCGTCGACCGCGATGAAGTCCGCGCCGTGCTTGTGCTGCAGCCAGTAGTCGATCACGTCGAGGCTGCGCTGGTCGATCGTGCCGCAGGCGCCGGACAGGCCGGACGGGTAACCGCCGGCCGCACGGTTCGCCCAGAGGTCGAACACGACGTACGGCCCGCCGACGGCGATGGTGGGGTCGACCGCCTTCAACGCGTCGTACACCGCGTTGTAGAGCTTCGTGTACGCCTCGTAGTCCCATCGGTTGCGGGTTTCGTCCCAGAAGCCCTTCAACTCGTTCCACACCTGGAAGTGCCGCACGTCCGGATACCGGCGGGCGACCGCCGCGGCGAGCGCGGCGAAGTCGGCGTAGTGCTGCGGCTCGGGCGCCACGTGCAACTGGTCCCAGTCGGTCTCCCCGGGCCGGCCACCCTTCATCCAGTCAGGGGCGCAGCAGAGCGTGATCACGGGGGTGCCGCCGGTCGACCTGATGAGCTGCATCCGGCGGTCGAGCGAGGACCAGTCGAACGTTCCCGGGCTCGGCTCGGGGTTCCCCGCCCCCCACCCGTCGATGTGCTGGTTCTGGTAGGTCGCCGTGGCGGTCAGCACGGCCCGCGCCGATGCGGAGGCCGCGGGGTTGCCCCAGTCGTCGATCGAGTTCTGGGTGTGCGTGACGCCCACGGCGAGGGTGCGTGGGTCGGGGCGGTGGATCTTCGGCGCGGACCAGTCGTAGCCGGCGGGGTCGGCGAGGTCCGGCTCGGCGGGCGGGTCCGAGGTGTGCTTCTGGCCGGGACTCCATCCGACGACCAGCAGCGCGGAGACCAACGAGAGCGTGATCAGCGTGACGATGACGCGACGGCGTCCGGCCCGCGGGTTCGGCAACCGCGACGATCTACGGAACACGGGGCCTACCCACGCCCTCTCATGCGCCGCAGCGTCGCACTGGCCACGCCACGCGCACGACGCGCCAGCGAGCCCATCGGCATTCGCTCGAGCCGGTAGCCGGCATAGTGTTGTTCAACGGCGCCGAAGCGGCTCTTGAAGAGTGCCAGCGACGAGCCGGGGGCGGAGTCGCCCAGGTGGTACGACACGCACCCACCCTCGGCCGCGTCCTCGATGGCGGTGCGGTGCAACAGGTAGGTGGCGTACGTGGGGCCGGCGAGCTCCTCGTCCATCGCGCCCCGCCACATACAGGCCACCGCCTGGCCGAGCAGTACGACGATCGCGGCGGCCGGTCGCCCGTCGACGAACGCCGCGTAGATCCGGCAGCGCGGGCCGAGGACCCGGGCGACCGTGCTCAGCTTGTGGGGCGGCTCCAGCCGTGCCGCCCGCCAGCGTGCCAGCGGGAGCGGTACGCCGTCCTGGTGTGCCCACCGGTCGACGGACTTGGCGTACAGCTCCTGCAGGACCGGGACGAGCCGGCCGGTGTCGTCCCGCTCGACCACGACGTTGGCGCGCTCGGCTCGCCGGACCCGGTTGCGGGTGTCACTGCGGAACCGGGTCCGCCAGACCTCGTCGAAGCCACCGGCGAGGGAGAGGGTCTGTGCCATGCGTGGCTCGCGCCGGACCCCGGGCGGGCAGCCCTGCTCCCAGGACTCCGCGGTGGAGGGGTCGGGACGCAACGAGGCGCTGACCATGCGCCTCGCGGCAAGGTCGCCGAGGACCATCTGTACGTCCTCGGGCCGGACGGTGCCGCCCTCGCCGAGCAGACCGCCCGCTCCCCACCCGATCGGCAGCGAGGATTCCATCGCGATCAACGGGCCGACGAGTGCGCGGCGCGCCAACGGGAGCACCAGCCGCCGGCCGTCCGTGGTCCGGTAGAGCCGCGAGGCGTTGGCGTACCCGTCGACCGCGCAGATGCACTCCAGCCACTCCGGCGACTGTGTCGGCAGCGCTCGCGGGGCGGAGGCGAGCACCTCCCGCCACGCGTCGACCGGTGCCGGGCTCGTCACGAGCGGCGCGCTCGTGCCGGCGGCTCGGCGCGACCGGGGCCGTAGGCCGAGACCCGCGCTCACGCCGCCGCCCGCAGCGCGCCCGTCGAGTCCGCGGATGGGCCCGCATGGCCGGTCACGGCCGGGCCTCCTCGGTGTCGAGCAGTTCGGTGGTCAGCGACTGCCAGGTGAGCAGGACCCGGTGGTCGATCGGGTCCACGATCGGCCGCGGTCGCCGCACGATCCGCTCCCGGATCAGCGTGCGGAGCACCCGCTGGCCGTCGCGGAACGTGCGCAGGTTCGAGGTGCCGCACCGCCTCGGCAGTTCCGTGCTCGGCACCTCGGCGATACGAAGACCCGCCTTCAAGGCGTGTACGACGAGTTCGGTTTCGATCTCGAAGCCGTGCGCCGTGAGGGCGAGCGACGGCAGGCACTCGCGACGGAACGAGCAGAACCCGTAGCACAGATCGGTGAAGCGGACGAGGAACATGCTGTTCGTCATCCGGACCAGCATCTGGTTGCCGATCCGCCGCAGCGCCGTCAGATCCAACGAGCCGCCGGCGGCCAGGAACCGGGAGCCCTTCACGAAGTCGTACCCGTTCATCAGCGGCGTGACGTACCGGTGGATCTCGCCGGGATCCATGCTGCCGTCCGCGTCGATCATCACGATCAGGTCGCCGGTCGCCGCGGCGAAGGCGACCCGCGCCGCGTCTCCCTTGCCCCGGCAGTTCTGGGCCAGCACCACGATGTCGGGCCGGGTGGCGCGCGCGACCTCCACCGTGCGGTCGGACGAGTGCCCGTCGACGAGGACGACTTCGTCCACGATGGACGGCATGCGCTTGAGCACCCAGGCGATGTTCTTCTCCTCGTTGAGCGTGGGAATGACCACGCTCACGCTCTGCCGACCGGGAATCCCGCTGATGGGTTCGGCCGCGATGTGTTCGGGCCAGCCCCGCATCCGGGGGAGGCTCAGCAATGACTCGCCGTCCCGTTCCGGCGCGGGCAACGCGCCGACGGCGGGGCCCACGACGTTGTGGATGTCGCTGGATCCGGTCATCGGTTCGTCCCGGCGACGCAGGCCGCCACATTGCTTTCCAGCCTGCCGTTGGTCCTTCGCGTCTCACCCTGATCGAAACGTGCCGTAGTCCTCATCAAACCCCTCCCCCGATGGGCTTCCGAAGCGAATGCATCGATACGCCGCGCCGATGCGGCCGGCTGCGCCCTAATCCGAACGTGACGTTAACAGCGCGTTAACGCCCGTAGTCGCAACATCCACGAACGTAGCCAGCCGATCAGACCCGACCGTCCGATGTGGACTCCAGCACGGCCGTGATGCCCAATGCCGCATGCCTGGCCACGGCGATCACCCCACCGTGCGCCTGGGCGAGAAGGCGGGTGAGAAGGCGGGCGGGCGAGAGTAGGACCCGCACAGCTGGGAAGCGCAGCCCGGAGGCCATGACGTCTGCTGCCGCAGCTTCAGGTGGGTCTCACCTTCAAGGAGCAGGGCGCCAGAAATCTCGGCCCGTAGCCCGTTTCACCCGAAGCGGTGCGGCACCACCCACGCGGCAGCACGCGCTTGCGGGTCCACAGTGGACACCGCCGGGTCAGAGCGCCCAGCGGCCTGGGAGGGCACCCGACCCTGTCCCCCACGATCACCCCAGCGGGATGTCCGCGTGCCAGTACCGCTGCGTCGTGTCGTTGCTGGCCATGACGACCAGGCCGGTTGCGCTGGTAACCGGCTGTTTGCTCGAGGTCACGTTGTTCAGGTGCGGCGACAGCGCATCTCTGATGACCGGCGTGCCGCGGCCCAGCGGGAAGGAGACGCTGCCCATCGGGGAGCTCTTCATGAAGATCGTCCCGTCGGATCCTGAGAACGGGCACCCGGTGTCCGGCGCAGTCATGAACACGTAGATGACCTGGTGCTCGGAGTCGAGCATGACGATCGGCCGGGTGTGGCAGTCGCTGATGCGCCCGATTGGGTAGCTCGCCCAGCCACCGGTCGAGGGGTCCCGCACCAGGAGCATGATCTGTGGCGCCGTCCCCGCGCCGCCGACGTCGTCCAAGCTGGTCTTGACCGCCGCGTAGACGCGTCCGGACTGGTCCGCCTTGAGGTTGATGTGGTCGTCAGCCCAACCGGGACCGCTGAGCACCGCGACGGCCGCCGACCACGTTCCCGCCGCCGCACCGTCGGCGTGGGTGGCGAAGTACATCGCCGAATCGACCTGGTTGCTCCACATCACGCCGATCTTGTGGTCGCCCGTGGCAACGATGGACGAGATGTCGTCGGGATCCAGCGACGTCGCGGCGGTGACCGGGAGCACGAACGGCGTGCCCCACGTCGTGTCGCTGCCCGTGGTGGAGTTCGCATAGACCTTCGAACCTTGGGTCCAGGTCGCCCACAGGACGCCGGTGGAGTCCTTGTCGATGGTCAGCGTTTCGCTGGAGTAGTTGTCGATCTGCACCGGGAATCCGGCGTCCAGGGTGTACGTGCTCGTCGCGGGCGCATAGCTGTAGCGGTAGAGCCGGGCCGGGTTGCCGGACGTGGCGTCGCTGGACGAACTGGCCGTCACGTGGGAGGCGACATAGAGGTGGGTACCGTCCCACAGGGTGTCGGAGCGCGACTTCACCCGGTTGTCGGTCTGCGTGCCGGTGTCGATCCAGGTCTGCGTCGACCGATCCAGCCGGAAGATGTGGTGGGTCTGGCTGGCCGTGGCGAAGAGCACCGCCCACCACACGCCGTCGTTCCACCACAGCTTGCTCTCCGGTTTCTCACCGGTCGCTGCCGCCCCCGGTGTCGCCGGCCCGGCATAGCCGATGCTGCCCGCGGCGCCGGTGGTGAAGGTGGCGTCGGAGCCGTTGGTGGTGCCTGCCGAGCTGGTCGCGACGAGCCTGTAGTGATAGGTCGTGGAGGCAGTCAGGCCGCTGAGATTCGCCGAGACCTGGGCTGCGGTGGTGCCGGACCCGGCCGAACCGTCCGGTGAGGGCGTCTGGGTCCCGTAGGACGTCGTGGTGCCGTACTCGAAGTGATAGGTGGTGCTCAACCCGTTGGGGTTGACGGTTCCGGCGATGGTCGCGGCAGTGCTGGCAACGCTCGTGGCGCTGCCGGTCGTCACCGTCGGCAGCTGCGGCTGCGCCTGACCGCTCGGCTTGATGTTCCCGGCAAAGCTCACCTGCACCGACGTACCGCCGGACTCCGTGCTCGAGTAGGTGATCGGGCTACCGGTGGCGATGACACCGTTGGAGTCATTGGTCTCGAGTGTGGCCTGGGCTGATGTGGCGGCTCTGGTGTCGGAGCGTTCGGTCAGCCCCGCGCCCGGCGTCCAGGTCTCGGAGGCACGGGAGGCAAAGGCCGCGAAGCCCCAACTCCCCGCCACTGTCGGCGTGAAGGCCGGGGCGGTGTGGACGGTGGTATTGGACCCGCCGGCTTCCACTTTGTAGCCGTATCGCTCGAAGGGGTAGACGCCATTCGCCGTGTTGATCGTGGTGTCGGCGCCGGAGTACGCCAGCACGGAGATCACCATGCCGGCCGGCGCGCTCGCAAATCCCCACGTGCCGGACTCCGCTCCCCCCACCGCGGCCTTCACCGCCACCACCAGGTGCGAGCCGGTCGTGACCGCGACGTCGAACAGTTCACCGGGGATCTTGGTCCAGCCGGTCGGCGCCGTGTTGGCGATATCAGACAACCCCGGAGTCTTGTACGACAACGACGCGACCAGCAGGTCACCGGCCACCGCCGCGCTGGGAGTACTGAACGTCTTGGAGACAACGCTGCCGGTGCTGTCGGTGGTGCTGACCGGCGTACCACGCTGGGCAACGTTCGCGGCATCGACTGCCGCAACCGTCGAGGCGGCGGCGTGCGTGACCGCCAAGCTCGCGACGTTGCTGACCACGACCACCACAACGGCCGCGGCGACACATCTCCACCCGAATCTGAGGGGACTCGACGTTCGGCGGGATGCCGTGCGCGTGTTCATGGCGCCTCCGTGCGACGAGGCCTCAGGCGGCTCCGCGACCACATCGCTCGAACGGGGCGTTCCTGCGCATCACAAGGTGACGTGAGAAGCGCGTCCAAACAACTGCGGACGCTTTGACTCTCGACTATGAACCCGCCTGCCCCGTCCCGGTAGAGATGTGTCGCCGACGCGACACGCCCCTTCCCCGGCGGCCACGGCAGCACCGTGACCGCCGGGGCGCGGTATTGAGTCATTTACCTCTATTCACACCAATTACGGCATGCTCGCCACCGCATCCGTCCATCGCATCTCCCGAGATCCGATCACTCACCGGGCATTCGGACTCACTCGTCCAGGACCTGCCATACCTTGGGGATCCAGACCCAGTGCCCGTTGACGTTGACCAGTCCTTCGAAGGCGAGCCCGAGGTCGTCGCCCGGCTCGGTGTACTTCCACCGGTACACGGTGAGGCCGGGCTTCAGGTGCGGGCCGATCTGCTGGTAGCCGGCGGGGAAGTTCGCCTCGACGTCCGGCGACCAGGCCCGGATCTCCTCGGTGGTGGCCTTGAAGACCTTCAGGTCGGTCTGTTCCGGTTTCGCGGCGATCTTGACCGCGCTGCCGTTCCACAGCTTCGCCTTGTAGTACCGCTCGGCCTTGGCCGCGACGTCGCCCTCGAACACGGCTTGGTAGTCCTGGGTCGTCGGCTCCAGGTGCTGCACGAGCGTGGGATCGTTGCCTGTCCCCAACGCCTCCATCAGCGCTTTGGCGCCTTCGTCGGTGCCCGGGTACGTGCTGCCGGCCGCGCTCTGCGCGGTCGCCGGTGTGTCCTGCGCCGCTGCCCCGCAGCCGGCAAGGGTGGCGCCCAGGAGCGCGACCAGCAGCGCCCAATGTGTCAAGCGCTTCGCCCTCGCGGGTACGCGCATGCTCATCCTCCGATCACCAGATCCTGCCCGCGAGGTGCGGGCAGGCGAACCGGCCCGTTCCGGGCCATGCCGATCAAGGATCGGCAGACGGGTTCAGAACAACATCAGCGTTCGTTCAAAGCCGCTCTCGACCGGACCTCGCCGGCCCGGCACACCTCGTCCAGCCGCGGAGCACGGCGCGGTGGACCACGACCTGGGGGCCTCCTGTCGCCGGGCCGAGGCGTCGCACCCGCGTGCTCGCAGCGGCCTCGCGACGGCCGGCGTCCGGGTTGCGACGGCGAGATAGCGTCGGGCGGCGTTAGCCAACCTCACGACGCGGGACGGGTGATCATGCGTTCGCGGCCCATCGAGCCACCGCTCGAACCGGTGCGGGTGTGTCTCCTCGGCGCCGTGTCGGCGCACACACCGCAGGGCCCGCTGCACCTCGGTCCTCGCCAGCAGCGACTGCTGCTGGCGATCCTGGCCTTGGAGGCGAACCGGCAGGTTTCGGTCGATCGGATCGTCGACCTGATGTGGCCGGCGGCGCCTCCGCGTACCGCCCGGCACGCGGTGCGGGTGTGCGCGTCGGGGCTGCGTACCGCGTTCGCGCCCGTGCGCGCCGCCGACGCCGCGATCATCGGCGTCGGCGGCGGCTACGCGCTGCGGATCGACCCGATGGCGGTCGACGCGCAGTGCTTCCGCGCGCTGCTCGGCGAGGCCGACACGGAGACCTCGGACCAGCGGCGCCTGACCTTGCTGGACCAGGCCCTCGCGCTGTGGCCCGGCACCACCCCGCTGGCGGACGCCGCACCACCGGACGTACGCGACCGGCTCAGCGCGGGGCTCACCGAGGCCCGCCTCCGAGCCGTGGAGGACCGCTTCGACATCCGGCTGCGGTTCGGACAGCACGCCCGGCTGCTGGACGAGCTCGCCGATGCGTGCGCGTCGCACCCGGCACGCGAGCGGCTCGCCGGACAGCTCATGCTGGCGATGTACCGGTGCGGGCGCGGCGCCGAGGGCCTCGCCGTCTACCACCGGCTGCGCGACCACCTCGCCGAACAGTTCGGCCTGGACCCCGGGCCGGCGCTGCGCGGGCTCGAGCGGCAGATCCTGCAGCAGGACCCGGCGCTGGAGCGGCACCCGGGTCCTCGTCGCCGGCCCGTGCCGGCGCAGTTGCCGGCGATGGCGGGTCTCGTCGGACGCGAACCCGAGCTGGCCCAGCTCGACGCGCTCGCACGTGCCACGCAACGGGATGCTCCGGGCACCTCGATCGCGGTGATCACCGGCACCGCCGGCGTGGGAAAGACCGCCCTGGCCGTACGGTGGGGACACACCGCCGCTGCGCGTTTCCCGGACGGGCAGCTCCATGTCAACCTGCGCGGCTTCGACCCGTCGGGTGCCGCGCTCGATCCGGCCGCGGTGCTGCGCGCGTTCCTCAACGCGCTCGGTGTTCCGGCGCAGCAGATCCCCTCCGACCCGGATGAACGCGCCGCCGTGTACCGCAGCACCATCGCCGACCGGCGGCTGCTGGTCGTGCTGGACAACGCCCGCCACGCGGAACAGGTGCGGCCGCTGCTGCCCGGCGCGCCGAGCTGCCTGACCGTGGTGACCAGCCGGGACCCGTTGCGGTCGCTGGTCGCGATCGAAGGCGCCACCCCGCTGGTCCTGGACCGGCTGACCGCCGAGCAGTCCCGGGAGCTGCTCACGAGCCGCATCGGCGGCCCGCCGCAGGCCACGGAACCCCTGATCGACGAGATCGTCGATCGCTGTGCCCGGCTTCCGCTGGCACTGGCGGTGGCGGCCGCCCGGATCACCACGCGCCGGCACCTGCCGCTGGCAGAGGCCACGGCCGAACTCCGTGACGCCTCCACCGTGCTCGACGCCCTCGACGGCGGCGATCCCGTGACCGACCTGCGGGCGGTGCTGTCCTGGTCCTACCTGGCCCTCGGCCGGGACGCCGCCCGGCTGTTCCGCCTGCTCGCAACGCATCCGGGCGCCGACGTCCAGGAGCCGGCCGCCGCCAGCCTGGCCGGCCTGCCGGCGGCGCACACCCGCTCGCTACTGGCCGAGCTGGCCTCGGCGCACCTCGTCACCGAGCACGCCGCCGGGAGGTACATGCTGCATGACCTGCTCAAGGCCTACGCTGCCGAGCAGTCACAGACGACCGACAGCGCGGAGGACCGCCGAGCGGCGATGCTTCGGCTGGCCGATCACTACCTGCACACCGCGCACCCCGCCGCGCTCCTGCTCGACCCGCTCCAAGTGCCCATCACGCTGCCCGCACGGCGGGACGATGTCGTGGCCGAGCCACCGGGTCAGGTCGACGCCGCGCTCGCATGGTTCCACACCGAACACGAGGCGCTGTCCGCCACCTCCGCCCGCGCGGCGGCACTCGGTCTTGACGAGCACGCATGGCGGCTCGCGTGGACCCTGACACCGTACCTGCTGCGACAGGGCCACTGGCAGGCACTGCGCGCCGCCGGCCAGGTCGCCGCGGACGCGGCCCGGCGACTCGGTGACCGCGGCGCACTGGCCCGCTCGCTGCACAGCATCGGCATGGGCTACGCAAGGTCCGGGCAGCACGGCGAAGCCGGGCCATTGCTGCGTCAGGCGCTCGACCTGTTCACCTCGAGCGGCGACGTCCCCGGACAGACCATCGTCCTCGAGGATCTGGCCTGGGGAGCCGAGGCTGATGGTGACGCGCAGCGCGGCCTCGCCCTCGCCGAACAGGCCCTCGCGATCGCGGAGACCGCCAGCCACACCACCGGCGTGGCCCGGCTGCACAACGCCGTCGGCTGGTTCCACACCCTTCTCGGGCGCCACGCCGACGCCGTCAACCACTGCGAGCAGGCGCTGGCGATGTTCCAGCAGGTCGACGACCCCGCAGCGGTCGCGGCCACGTGGGACACGCTCGGCCACGCGCACCGCCATCTCGGCGACCACGAGCGGGCCGCCCGCTGCTACCGCGACGCCATCGGCTTCTACCAGACCCTCGGCGACCTCTACAACGAGGCGGCGACGCTTGCCGAACTCGGTCACGTGCTGCACGAATCCGGCCGGCCCGACCACGCGCGGCAGGCATGGCGGGAGGCGTACGAACGCTACGAGCAACTCGGCCATCCCGACGCGCGGCAGATCGCGGACCTGCTCCAGCCCGCCGCCGGACACTGACGGGGACTCCCCCATCCTCGACTACGGCTGCACGGCAGGACGACGCTGCGCTCAACGCCGAGTTCGAGCAGCCACCGCGACGGCGCGGACGTTCCGTTCACCGACGAGAAGACGTGGGGGCGACGATGATTGAACGAGCAACCGTCAAGAATCTGGTCACCGGAGCTCGGGTCCAGCTACGCCTGGAGCAGGATCGCGTGCGCGCACTCGAGCTCGTTACGGCCGCGGACGCGATGCTCGCGGACATCGACGCCGACGCGCAGGCGCGCGCCGACATGTACGCGTCCGTGTCGGCGCTGTGGCTGGATCTCGGTGACGAGCGGCGCAGCGAGCAACGGATCGTCCAGGCGATCGAAGCGGAAGCACAGGTCACGCCGGCTCGGCACGTGATCCTGGGCACGCGCAGGCTGTTCTACGCGAAGCTGCTCCACGCGCAGCGGCGGTTCGCCGATGCGGCACGACACGCGAGCGAGGGGCTCGCGATCTACGCGCAGGGCGTGGAGCCGGACTCCCCCGAGCTCGCGCGCCTGAAGGTCCATTTCGCGCCGATCCTGCAGGACGCGCCCGAGCGGTCGTCCGTTGCCGGCGCGCTGCGCGCGATGGGCGAACGCCTGTGCGCGGTGGCGACCGGCAGCGAGGCCGAGATCCGCGGCGCGCTCGGCATCCCGACGACCCCACCGCCGTTGGGCGCGAGCGAGTGCCTGGTCACGGCCGGCGAGCTCTCGCGCGCGAGCCTCGAGCTGCGATTCACGGCCGGCACGCTGACACGGCGCGAGCTCGACGAGACATTCGGACCGGCACACGTGCTGCCACGCACCGGGCCGTTCGCGTCGCACACGCTCGGCTACGCGCTGCGGGTCCCCGGCACGCCGGCTCGCATCAGCCTGTACGCGCTCTTCGCGACGACGCCCGGGCCCGGGACCAGCGCGAAGAGCATACTGCTGCGGATCGATCCCGCGTGAGTGTCGCGCGCCTCCCGGCGCCACGAGGTGCGCTATCTCACCGCATGCATCGCTACGGCTGACCTTGAAGACGTGCTGGCGCTCCGGCACGATCGCGTCGCCACGGCCGGTTCGGTCGCGTCACCGTCCCCGCCTCGCTGCCGCCGGCCTGGACGGCACGGAAGCCACGCGGGCGCAGGCTGGTGCTGACGACGCGACCGTCCCCCACACCGCCCGACTCGATGGGCCGCTCCTCGCCGGGTGAGGGCAATCCCGTACCGGGACGGTTGGCTGGATTCCGGCAACGCTTCAGCCCGCGAGCGAGAACGGGAGGCACCATGGATGTCGCGGTGCTCGGCATGGGGCGGATGGGCCGCGCCATCGCCCGGCGGCTGCTCGCCGGAGGTCACCGGGTGACGGTGTGGAACCGCTCGCCCGGCAAGGCCGGGGAGATCGTGGCCGACGGTGGCCGGGAGGCGCGGGACGTCGGCGACGCGGTCGGTGGGGCCGACGTCGCGATCACGATGCTGACCGACGACGCGGCGGTCCGGGCGGTGGCGCTCGGGGCGCTGCGCTCCACCATCGGCGGTGACACCGTCTACGTCGACGCATCGACCGTGTCGCCGGAGTGCAGCGCGGAGCTCGCCGACGCGTACCGCGGCCGGTTCGTGGCCATGCCCGTCCTCGGCAGCCCGGACGCGGTGACCGCCGGGCAGGCCGTGCTCCTCGCCGGCGGTGACGCCGACGTCGTACGCCGCCTGGAGCCGGTGCTGACGGCCATTTCCGGCTCGGTCCTGCGGTACGATTCCCCGTCCCTTGCCCTGACAGCGAAGCTGGCGAGCAACCTGATGCTGCTGTCGGAGGTGGTCGCCCTGGCCGAGTCGTTCGCCGTGGGCCGCGCCGGGGGCCTGCGCGACGACGAGCTGCGGGAGCTGCTCGCGACCAGCCCGGTGGTGGCCGGGGTGCGGAACCGGTTCGAGGACATCCTGACCGGCCCGCAGGAGAGCTGGTGGAGCACCGCGCTCGGGGCCAAGGACGCCGGCCTGGCCGTCGACATCGCCCGCCGGGCCCGGGTCAGCCTGCCCGCCGCGGGCGCTGTGCTGCACCGGTACGAGGAGGCGGCCTCGGCCGGCCTGCGCGACGCCGACATCGCCGCCGTCGCCGAGCTCTACCGGGTCGGGTGACGCACAGACCCCGGAGGGCGCAGCGCGGCGCGGGAACGCCGGCCTCGCGACCGATCACGCCGCCGGCCGGGACGGTGCGCCCCGTGCCTCCTGGCGGGAGGTCGGCCGCTGCCTGGGACTGTCAGAGCGGACCGTCGTCCGCCGCGCTGTTCCCCTGTATGCCGACGGAACCCTGCGCGCCACCGCCGTGCGCAACCCGGCGTACTTCCCCGGAACAGTTCCCCTCGCTCTGCGCATCCGCTGCCGCCCCAACAGGATTCGTCAGGTGGCCAACGCCCTCACACGCCGCACCGACACCGTTTGGGTCGACATCCTCGGCGGAGGCGACGAGATCTCCGCCGTCTTCTTCCTCGACGGCCCCGACGCCCGCAACACCCTTCTGCTGCGTGACCTGCCCGCGACGGACGCTGTGCGCTCCTGGACCGCGCACACGCTGCTGCGCGTGTTCCCCGCCGTGTTCCGCTGGACCGCCGGCCTGCTCTCGGCCGAGGAGACCGCCCAGCTCTCCCTTGACCCGCCAGCCGCAGCACCCGCGCCGCGGCATGAGGCGGCGCGCTCATCCTCGTTGCGCAAGCCTCCGAGAGCCGGCCGACAGGTGATCCGCTGGGCGAGATCGACGGCAGGGCGTTGCGTGCGGGGCGGGGCCAGGTCGAGGGAACGATGCGGTCGTCAGCCGTCGTCATGGCGGGCGTCGGACTTAGCTTTGCTATGGTCGGTGTCCCTGCAACGGCCGGGCGACGTCGGGATGGGGCTCGGGAAGCTCGATCGGGATATCGGCCTGCAGTAACGTGCCGCTGTCGGTGGGGCTGGTGATGGTCAGGTGTCCGCCGAGCGCTTCGACCCGGTCCAGCAGGGCGGTCAGGCCAGAGCCGCGATGGGGGTCGGCCCCTCCGACACCATCGTCCTGGATGGACAGGCGCAGCGTGCCGTCCCGCATTGTCGCCTCCACCTGGACGACGGAGGCGTGGGCGTATTCGGCCGTGTTGGTCAGCGCTTCGGACACGACGTGATACGCGGCCACCTCAATGACCGGAGGCATGCGCTGCTCGGCATGGATGTCGAGTTCGACCGGTACCGGTGATTTGCGGGCGAGTGACTTGATCGCGGGTTGCAGCCCGCCATCTGCGAGCAGTGTCGGATGGATGCCCCGCGAGATCTCTCGCATGTTGTCCACGACGCTGTTCAGGCCGTACACGGCGTTCGACAGCTCCGCCTTGGTCCGGTCCAGTTCGGGCGACAGACTGGCTTGCACGAGACCCAGCTGCAGCCCGATGCCGATGAGTTGCTGCAGCGCATTGTCGTGCAGCTCGCGCTCGATCCGCTGACGGGCCTGGTCCGTGGCGGCGACGAGCCGGGCGCGGGATGCGGCGAGTTCGGCTCGGCTGTCGGCGTTGGCGACTGCGGTGGCGGCGAGGTCCACGAAGTTCGCGAAACGCGCCTCGATATCGGGTGGCAGCGGACCGGGCTGATCCGACGCTAGGGTCGCCGCGCCCCACAGCTGCCCTTCGATGGCGATCGGGACCACGACCGCGGAGCGGATGCCTAGCTGGTGTGCGAGCGCGGCGGCGGGACCGGTGGCGCCTTCCAAGCTGTCCATCCGGGCGGGCCGGCCCGTGTCCCGCACCACCGCCAAAAGGTTCTGGCCCTCCGCCGACCATTGCAGCTGCTCCGGGGTGGGACCGGAGAGGGTGGTCGACAGGACGCTGACCATGTTGTCGGGTTCGTAGCGCAGCAGCGACGTGGAGTACTGACCCTGCAGAGTGCCGTCAGCCAAAAGCCCGTGCAGCTCCGTGGTGATTGCGTCGAAGACCTCGGGTGGAGGGCCACCTCTCGCCATGAGCGTCGCCACCCGCCTCAAGGCTGCTTGTTCGGTGGCGAGCCAACCCAGCGACTCCACCATTGCCGCGCGTTCGTACCCGGCCTCCAGCAGCGATGCCAGCGACGGCACGACGCGCTCCCGCAGACGCCGCACCGTCGGCTCGGGCGCCCCGCTAGGCACCCGCAGGGTGCCCAGCGAGGTGGCGCCGGCATGCAACGGAAACGCCCACTGCCGGTCATCGTCGGAAGCGACGGCGTGATCGATCGCGACGTCCGGAAGTTCGAGCGCGTCTGCGATGCGCTGCGCGACCTCGGGCAGTACCTGGGCAGGATCGTCCGCGTGCAGCAGCAGCCTGGCCATGTCGGCGGTGAGGTCGGACTCCTCCGCCCGCACGATGCGCAGCCGAAACACGTTCGCCGCGACGCTCGTGGCCACCGCGACGACGAGGAAGACCCCCACCTCGAACAGTTCCCGCACATCCGAGACGGCGAGCTTGCCGAAGGGCGCGATGTGAAAGATGGCGAACGCCAGGGTGCTCGCCACTGATGTGGCGATGCCCAGCCGCGTCCCCCACACCACTGAGACGACCAGCACGCCGATGATGTAGATCATGCCCGGGGACAACGGCTGCACGATCGATCGCAGCGGGTAGAGCAAAATGGTCTCCACCACGATCATCAAGATCGCGACCATGATTCCGACCCTCCGGGAAGGAGGGATCAGTCGCACCAGTCGCGACCGCGAACCGACGTGCACCAGGCCACTATAGTCCGATTTTCCCGGTTTCGGCCCCGTCTGTCGAGGGCTGCAGCGGCCAGGGGACCGAGCCGCACGAAGTGGTCGAATGTACCGAAAATGTGCGGACGGTATCGATGCTCAAGCGCGGAACGCAGCTCAGCGGGCTCGTTGTGACCGTTCGGCGGCGCGTCGGCATCATTGACTCTGGCGAGAGCTCCACGGACCGGAAGCGGTGCTGCGACACGGGTCGGACAGGCGATCGAACCAGCCCATGGCCTTGCCGCAGGCTGCCGACCGGGTCGGAATGCGGGGCGCAACAAGGTGGACGGCGCACGGCCGTGCTGCCCCAGCAAAGGGGAACGGCCGGACGAGCGGGACCCGCTCGACACGCCGCCACATAGCAGGCGGCGACCTCGACCGATCCGGCAGGCGGCCGTCCTCCTGTACGTCGAGCTCCACCAGGACGGCGCAGCGGCGGGCCAGCGTGCGCAGCGCGGGTCGCAGGCCACCCCCTGTGAGGATCGCCGGGGGCACGCCGCGGGAGAGCTCGCGCACGTCGTCGACCGTGCCGTCCAACCTGGCCACGACGGCGGACAGGTGCTGCCGAAGCTGCGTCAGCTCCGGCGGCACGTCCGCCTCGGCCCGGCGGATGTGCAACGCGAGCGAGACGAATCGCTGCTGCACGCCGTCGTGCAGGTCGCGCCCATGGACCTCTCCTATTAGGAACTCCAAGGCCGGGCGGCGACGGCCGGGCAAGCAGCGGGATGGTCAAACCGATGCCGACCGGGGACGCCACGTGCCGTCGAGCGGAATGCCGGCGGCCGCCGCGATCCGGTTGCGCGACTCCAGCAGGCGGGTCCGCAGCGCCGGCAGATCCACGTCCACCAGGACGCCGTCGCGTTTGACCACGCGGCCGGCGACGAGCACCGTGTCGACCAGGCCGGGATGGCCGGCGGCAACGATCGTGCCGGCCGGATTGTTGGCCGGGAACACGGTCAGGTCGTCGGCGCGCAGCAGGATCAGGTCGGCGTCCTTACCGGGCGTGATGCTGCCCGTTCGGGCGGCAAGCCCGCACGCCCGGGCGCCGTCGACGGTGGCGAACTCCAGCACGTCCCGGGAGCGCAGGCCGCCATCCAGGCCGCGCTGGACCACGTAGGCGGTGCGCATGGTGGCGAACATGTCGCCGCCGGCCGACGGGCAGTCGTCGGTGGACAGCGTCGGGCGCAGGCCGGCGGCCAGCATCCGGCCGGTCTCCGGCCAGCCGATGCCCATTTTCAGCTCGACGTCCGGACTGATCGACACCGAACTGCCTGCGTCAGCGACCATCCGTAGCTGCTCGTCGCTGATCCCGTTGGCGTGCACGAAGGTCGTGGTGTCGAGCAGCAGGCCGTTGTCACGCAGTTCGGCGATCGGGCGGCCGCCGGCCCCGCCGGATTCGATGTGCACGCTGGTCCGCAGCCCGAGTTCGGCCGCAAGGCTCAGGTCGTCGGAGACGATGTCCATTGTGGTCATTTCCGGCCCGCGTAGCCCGAGCGCCATGGTGAGCAGGCCGTCTCCGGAAAGTGTCGAGCGGACGCGCCGGATCTCGGCATCGATCGGGTCGGTGGTGCGAAACCCCGCGCCGTAGCAGAAGATCGACCGTCCCGGCGCGTCCCGCAGCGCCGCGACGGCGGCGTCGGCGTGCGCGGGGCTTTGTCCGCAGTGGAACCAGTCCAGCATCGTGGTGACGCCCGAGTGCAGGGCCTCCAGCCGGCCGAGCAGGTTGCCCAGGTAGACGTCTTCGGGCCGGTAGTGGGGCTTCAACGCGCCGTGTACTGCCGTCAGGTACTCGGCGAATGTCCAGTCCGCGCCGAGGCCCCGGAACGCCGTCTGCCAGGTGTGCCGGTGGGTGTCGACGAAGCCGGGCAGCACGATCCGGTCCGTCGCGTCGATCACCTCGGCGTCAGGGACCTCGATCCGCTCGGCCACCTCGACGATCACGCCGTCTTCGAGGAGTACGTCGCCGCGGTCGAGATCACCGACGGCCGGGTCCATGCTGACCACCGTGCCGCCCTGCAGCAGGGTCCTCATCGGGTGAGCTCCTGCACCGTCGCCGGGATCGCGCCGGCCACCGCGTCGGCCGCGGCGAGCACGTCGGCGACCAGGTCGGCCGTGTCCTCCGTGCCCGCGGCCAACCGGACCAGGCCCAGCGCAACCCCCGAGGCGGCAAGCTGTTCCTCGCTGAGCATCCCGCGCCACATGGAGGCCGGGTGCACGGCGAGTGATTCCACGCCGCCGAGGCTGGCCGACCGACGGGCGTAGCGCAGCCCGCCGAGGAAGGCGTCGGCCGCCTCGAAACCGCCGGCGAGCTCGATCCCCAGCACCCCGCCGAAACCGCTCATCTGGCGGGCCGCCAACGCGTGCTGCGGGTGGGTCGCCAGGCCGGGGTAGTGCACCCGGGCCACGGCCGGGTGGTCGTGCAGTGCCTCGGCCAGGGCCTGGCCGTTGGCGTTGTGCCGGGCCATCCGCAGCGGCAGGGTGCGCAGGCCGCGCAGCAGCAACCACGCATCGAACGGGCCGAGCACGGCACCGGTGAGCACGGCGACGTCCCAGATCCGGTCCAGGATCTGCGCCGGCCCGGCCAGCACCCCGGCGGACACATCGGAGTGGCCGTTGAGGTATTTGGTCGCGCTGTGCCAGACCAGATCGATGCCGAAGTCTGCCGGTCGCTGGTTGATCGCAGTGGCGAAGGTGTTGTCCGCCATCGTCAGCACGTCGTGGGCGCGGGCCAGGTCGGCGACGGCGCGCAGGTCGGTGAGCTGCAGCAGCGGATTGCTCGGCGACTCCACCAGGATCAGGCGGGTCCGCGGGGTCAGCGCCCGTTCGAACGCCTCGAGGTCGGTCTGGTCCACCTGGGTGATCGACACGCCCAGCCGCGGCAGCAGGTTCAGCAGCACGGACGCCGTGCCGCCGTAGGTGGACAGCTGGCCGATCACGTGGTCACCGGCGGACACCAGGCCCAGCACGGCGGCGGTGAGGGCGGCCATCCCGGACGCGGTGACCATTGCCGCCTCGGTGTGCTCCAGTTCCGCGACCACGGCCGCGACCTGCGCGTGGTTCGGGTTGCCGTAGCGGGTGTAGAAGCTCTGGCCCCGCCGGTGGACGGCGGCCTGTGCGAACTGCTCCGCGTCCTCGGCCCAGAACGTCGCCGTCTGGTAGATGGGCGGCGCAACGGCGTGGCTGGGCTGGACGTCGCGGTCGGCGTGAATGGCGACCGTGCTGCTGCCCGACATGGTTCCCCCTCCGTGGACCGTCGGATGTGACGCCATGGAGCATGACCGGCCGGAACGCCGACGCGAACGAATCCGGGCAACTTTGGCAGCAAATTGCGCCAAGTTGAGGCATGCAATTGTGCTAGCTGCAGTAGTACGGCAATAATCTGCCGCATGGACGAGGTTGACCGGTCGATTCTGGCCGTGCTGGAACAGCATGGCCGGATCAGCAACGCCGAACTCGCCGAGCGGGTCGGCCTGTCGCCGTCGCCCTGCCTGCGGCGCGTGCGCCGACTGGAGGAGACCGGGGCGATCCGCGGCTACCGGGCGTTGATCGATCCCGCCGCGGTCGGCCGCGGCCTGCGGGTGTTCGCCGGTGTCCGGCTGGTGCGGCACGCCCGCGCCGATGTGGTCGCGTTCGAGCGTGCGGTCATCCGGCTGCCCGAAGTGGTGCACAGCCACCACGTCACCGGCAACTTCGACTACCTGCTCCAGGTCGAAGTCGCCGACCTGCCCGCCTACGAGGACTTCCACGCCAACCGGTTGGCCGGCCTGCCCGGCGTGGCCATGGTGACCAGCTACGTCACGATGAAGACGCTCTCTCCCGGCACCGCGTGATCGGCTGAGCACGCCGGCTTGCCGGGCTGCCCAGCGGTGGCGCGGTGGGCCGGCCGCGGGAACCACGGCCGGCACCACGCAGGCGGGTCAGCCGGCGCGACTACTGGGTGCTGCTCGCGGTAGCGGTCACGATGACCGCGGCGGCCGGATCGCTGTTCCCGCAGGCGTTCGCGTATGCGCGGGAGGTGCTGACGCTCGGCGTCCAGGTCATGCCGCTGTTCGTCACCAACGAGCTGAGCGCGCCGATCAGCGACTCCGGACTGATCCTCGGGCTGTGCGCCCTGCTCGAAATCCCGCTGATGCTCGGCATGGGCGCGCTGACGACGCGGCTGCCCGTCCGCGTGCTGGCCCTCGCCGGGGCCGGCGTCGGCATCGCCCACTACGGCCTGGCCACCGTCGCCCACACGGTTCATCGCCGCGGTGTCCGGCCTCGGCATCTCGTACATGCAAGACCTGCTCCCGCACGCCCCCGGCCGCGCGACCACCCTGTTCTCCAACACGTTCCCGGCCGGGCAGTTGATGGCAGGGCCGCTGCTCGGGCTGGCGCAGCAGTTCAGCTATCGGTTGGCGTTCGGCATCGGCGCGGCCATGTGCACCACGGGGCTGCTGATACTGCTGCTGCTGCGGCCGAAGGTACGCGCTGCGGCGGTTCCCGCCGCCGTGGCCGCCTGACGGCCGGGCCGCGGTCTTACCGCAACGCAACACGAAGCCGATATGCGGGTGTCCACGTTGCGGTACCAGCCCGGCAGCGGGACGGCGGCCGGGCCGGATCCTCGATGTTGTCCAGATCCGCGCAGGGTCCGTCACGTCGGTTCGACGGGCAGCCACAGTTCGCAGGTCGCGGTGCTGAAGTCGTCCGCGCGTTCCAGGACCGCCACGATCGAGGGGCCTGGCCGCAGACGCCACGGGTTGGAGGGGAACCACTCGGTGGCGGTCGCGGCCCAGGTCTCCTGCAGAGCCTGCGGGTAGGACCCGGCGGTGCGGAAGACCGCCCACATGCCGGCCGGTACGTCGATGGCGTGGAGGTCGTCGGGGGCCGGCGTGTCCAGGGAGACAGCGACCCCGTGCAGGTAGGTGAGCGGGCTACCCTCGGTGGCGTCGGGGTCGAGGTCGTCGCTGACCTGCAGCAGGCCCGCCGGCTCGGTGTCGCTGAGGGTCTTCAGCCGGAGATGCTCCTCCTGCGGCAGTGCGGTGACGAGATGCTGGATGTGCGGGTTGATGCCGTGGTGGATCAGCGGAACCCGGGCTGCGTGACCGACGAGCCGGAACGCGGGGCGCTCGACGATGCGGGTGTCCATGGGGATGCTCCCTTCGACGGTCAGGCGGAACCTGACCTGCGGTTGTGTGCGAAGAGGGCCTCCGTCACGGCGTACGTCACCAGGGCTGGCGCCGTGGACCGCGCGGAACGCACGTCCGAACGCCTCGGTCGAGCCGTATCCGTGCCGGACGGCGATGCTCAGCAGGTCGTCCTCACCCCGCACGACGGCGGCAGCCGCGACGGTCATGCGCCGCCGGCGCACGTACTCCGACAACGGCATGCCGGCCAACGACGAGAACATTCGGCGCAGGTGGTACTCGGTCGTGCCGAGCGCCCTGGCCAATCCGCTGACGTCGAACTCCTCGGTGAGATGCTCCTCGACAAAGTCGACAAGCCGGTTGAGTGCCGAGATCACGAGGCCCTCCTTTCAACGTCGATCCTGGCCGGAGGGACCCCGCCCGCGCCCGATCGTTGCGGCCCGATCCGATCACTGCCTGGACCCGCCGCGGCGCTACTGCACGCAAGCCGCGATGCGAGCGGTTCACTCCTCGTCGCTGTCGTAGATGTCCGGCATCAGCTGGGTCGCTGACACCTTCCAGCAGCTGACAAGCGCGCGAGCCGGGGCCGCCGAAGACCGCCGCTGGGCGCTGCACGCCCAAGGCTCGGCAGGTACGGGCCCACTCGCTTACGCCTCTGTCTCGAGCCGCGGCTGGGTACCCGCGCGAGCGAGGCCCTCGCCTTCCGCAACGGCTCCTTGCAGCTGTTCGACGAGTCGGCGCAGGCTCGCATCAAGGTCGACCTGGTCGCTCGTCTGCGCGACGATCTCGTCGTGTACGTCGTCGACGAACGGCTGCCAGGTGTCGCGAGCGCGCTGCGTGCACTCGGCGACGATCTGTTGCCGCTGCTCGGCCGCCGCCTTGTCCTGGTTCAGGCGCGCGCGATCCGCTCTGTGCTCGTCGATGAGCTTCGCCAGGTAGACGGCGAGGGGAAGCGCGGCTTCGGCGGTGCCGAGGTGCGGTCCCAGCTTCCCGGCTACCTTCGCCGGCTTCGCCTTCTTGCCGATATCGGATGCGTTGTTCATGGTCTTCAGCACACCGAGCAGCATGGTCCCGACGTTGTTGGTGTGTTCTGCGATCCGGCCGGTCCCTTCCGGGGCGGTGGAGGGATTTTCCCCGGACTCGAGTGTCGCGATCAGCGAGGCGAAGCCGGCCCAGGACGGCCGGGCGCGCTCTCGCTCCTTGGTCTTGCGGATCGACTGCCGCAGCCGCTCGAGACGGACCTCGTGCCTGGTGAACCATTCGTCGAGCGTGCGCTGGAGCTCATCGGTGCCGGAGCCCGGGTCCCACGACCGCCGCATCACTTCCTCGACGAGACCGTCGAGGCCGGCCCGGGCTGCCTGGTCGAGCGTGTCGAGCTCACGCTGCCACTGGTCGCGGCGGGCGACGCCGTCGGCCGCTACCTCGGCTTGTGCCGTGTAGTCCGCCAGTTGCCTGCGCAGTTCGGTCACGGTCTCGTCGAGGACAGCCGTCCAGTACCGTTGCCCGGCCGCATGCCGCCATCCGGGCAGTGCCGACGGGGACACCGCCCCGAGCGCATCCGTGAGGTCCTGCATGCCGTCCCAGCCACGGAACTCGTCCCAGGTCTCCCGGCCGAGATCGGTGGCCGGCCCGGCCGTCTGGAACGGGTCCTGCGAGACGACGAAGACCGGCGCCCGGTCGTCCAGGCCGAACAGGTCCCGCAGCTCGCGAACCTTGCGATCGCCCAGTTCCCGGTACCCCGCGAGGTCGTATTCCGGGTCTCTGCCCGCCTCGTCGAACCGCGAGATGACGAACCACATCGTCCCGGCCGGCCAGCCCTGCGTGAACAGTTTCTGCAGCACGTCGCGTTCGGCGGTCACCAGCTGCGGCGTCAGTACCGCGATGCCGACATCCGTGAGCCCGACCGCCGCCATCGCGCGGCGCGAGTTGTTCTGTGCACGGATGTCGGACGCGCCGACCTCGAATCCGGGGGTGTCACGGATGATGCACCCACCGACCTCGATGTCATTGACCTCGAAGGTCTCGTGGCGCGCGCTGATCGTGAGCCAGGCGGGAACGGCGCTGCCCGAGTCGATGAGCAACCGGCGGAGCAGGGAGCTCTTGCCGGTGTCGTAGGAGCCGAACAGGGTCACGACCGGTCTGTCCAGCTTCTGGAAAGCATCCCAGTGGTCGACGTACTGCCCGGTCGATTCGCCGGGAAGCCGCCCCAGCCAGCCTCGTACCGCATCGATGTCAACCACGGTTATGCGTTCCTCTCCGGCGTACCGATCAATGCTTCCGCGGCCGCGATCAAGGCTCCGGCCGCCTCGGCCCGCACCTTCGCCGAGTCCATCCGTTCGTTGACCGACGATTCGAGATCGAGGTATTCGTCGAGCAGCGCTTCGAGCTCCTTGGTCCGCTGCTCGAGGTATCCGACAGGGCCTTCCCCCTGCTCGCCGCGCATGATCTGGTCGACGATCCGCGCAGCCGCTTCGTCGATCTTCTGCGACGCCGATTCCTGCTGCTGCTTGTGTTTCCCGGCCTTCTGGGCGTCAATGGCCATCGACGCGATGTCCGCGACGGAAGCGATGGCCCCGAGGACGACTGCGGCTCGGGCAACGTTGGCGCCGCCCTTCACCGCACCCCACGGCTTGAACTTGTAGCCGACCTGTTTGCCGATCGCGTAGACCGCGTTCCGGTTTCCGAGGGCTTTCGCAAGCGGCGACAGCTTTCCCGCGACGTTGCCGGCGCCCTCGGTCACCTCCTCGTACCAGGCCGTTCCCCGGGCCTTGAACTCTGCCGCGAACTCGGGTGCCACCTGGAACTCGGCAGCGCGCATCTCGCGCCCGATCGCCGGTATGTGGTCACCGTGCCACTCGTCCAGTTTGCGCGCCGCATCGGCAAGGTATCGTTCGAGATCGGCTTCGAACTGCGGGGCCTTCCACCAGGACTCGACGAGGCTCTCCAGCTTCTTGGCGCCCTTCCGATCGAGCTCCGCGACCGCGGATTTCGCCGTCACCGCGTGGCGGTCCACCATCCGGCGGGCATCCTCGCGCAGTGAGCCCTCGACGACCGTGGCGTCGTTCACCGCGGCCCGGAGGCTGGCGATCACCGGTTCCGAGCGGCGCAGCTCCTTCGCGCCGTCGGCCAGCACCTGGTACAGCGTCTGCCGGTGATGCTTCAGGCCGGTGACCGCCGCGTCGAAGGCGGCCGACGACGCCGCATCGGACAGCTGCTCGTCGCAGAGACCTGACAGGGCGCTCGTCAGTGCGGCCATGCCGTCCCACAGTCGATGCTCGTCGAAATCAGCGGGTCCCGCCGTCGCATCGCCGCTCACCAAACCGAACGGATCCCCCGACAAGCAGTGAATCCGCTCGATGTCCACGTCGACGGAACGTGCGGCAAAAGCCGCACGCAGTTCCTCGCGTTTGCGGTTCTGCAGGTTGAGAAAGGTCTCGGGGGCGGTCAGCGGATCCGCGCCCAGCTCGTCGCACCGATTGACGAGAAACACCACCCGCCCGCCTTTGGCGGCGGTCATCTCCGAGCCGCGCAAGAGCTCTTCCAGTACCGAGGTGTTGCCGACCAGCAGATTGATGTGGACGACGACGAACACGAGAGCAGCCTCGGTGATCGTCTCGAACGCGGTGGTGTCGTGCTCGTCGCGTCCACTCTGCAAGCCCGGCGTGTCGACGAGATCGAACCCGGCGAACCGGTAGCGGTTCGCGGTCGTGGTCGCGGGCAGCGCCCGGATGTCGAACCCGTGCGGCTGCCGCCCGCTGTCCACCATGATTCGGCGGATCAGCGACGACTTTCCCGAGTTGTAGTCACCGAGAACGACGAATGCCGGCCGTGCCCCGGCGACGCGCCAGAAGGCTCGTACGACGTCGAACAGCGCCGGGTCGCGCCGGGCCGCATCCTCGAGGTCGTGTCCCCACGATTGGATCTCTGCTGTTGTCGGTGCGGCCCACGCCGCGGCAATGGCGCGCGCCAGCCGCGTGCGGTTCGCCTCCTGGCGACTCGAGTACGCCTCGTGCACCGCATTGTCGATCTGCGCCGGCTGGTGGTCGATGCCGACCTCGAGCCAGTCCTCGCCCAGCAACGCCCGCGTCACCTCGGCCGGGGTTCGCCCCATCCGGCGCTGCGCCCGCAGCAGGACGTCGGTCACCGCGGGTGCGGGCCGGACCGAATCCGCGTAGGTCTGCAGGCTGTCAATCAGCCGCACGATCCGGCTGCGCGCCATGCGAAGCCCGATCGCAGTGCGGAGCGACTCGCCGACCGTGGAAGCCAACGACGTCCACGCGGCTTTCCGGCTGTCGCGGACGAGCGCATCCTCGTGGGCAACGAACGTCTTGTCCACCGCGCGATGACATTCGGCAATGGCGTCAGCCATCGCTTTTCGGGCTTCTTCCGAGTCTTTCCCGGTCTTTTTCTTGCCGAGATGCTGCCCGAGCTGTCCAACGATCCCGACGCCCGCGGCGGTGGCGGCGAGTACCCAACCTGCGGGGTTCCAGAAGAGGGGTACCGCAAGGGCGCCGATACCCACCGCGATACCCGCGCTGCGGACGGCACGACCCGTCATACCGCCGCCCTTGTCGCCGGGGATCGTTGCGGCGTGCGCCATCGCCGGTCCGTCGGCGACGGATGCGTGTTCCACCGCGATCTCGACCTCACGCTGCAGGAACGCCTGGCGGGCCGCCCACACGGCTTCCGCCGCGGCGGACATGGCACCTTGGTCGTACACGGCCGCCACGAACTCCGACTCGCCGAACGCTGTGCGCTCGGCGAATGCCCTTTGGATAGCATCGTCCGCGTTTGCCTTCGCCTCGCGGCGGCATCCCGCAAGGTACGAGGTGGCGAGGTGCCGGACGAAGCGGTCCAGCGACCCGTTGCCCGGCGACGTGTACGGGCCGCCCCGCGCCTGCTCGGAAACGCCGACCAGATCCGCACTGAGCGCCGCGTCGTGCAGCCATTCGGCACGTTCGGCGTCGTCCGGATAGCCCAGCACGGCGAACAGGGACTCGACCTCGCGTTCGAGGGCTTCCGCTTCCCGCTCGATCTCGGCCGCCAGGTCGTCAAGCTCGCCGATCCCTCGGCGGCACCGTGATCGGATGTCCTCGCGCAGCGCGGTCAGCCGCAGATCGGCGCCGCCTTCCGCGATCGAGGTGGCGATGAGGCGCTCCAGCGTCCCGAAGTTCGACCAGCGATCGAGGTAGTCCGTCCCGAACGCCGCCCGTTCGCCGTGGAACTCCTCCGAGGCCGGGCCGCGGAAGGGGATCGCGGCGCGCGCGAACAAGGCCCGTTGGCTTTGGATGGCGACGATCGGGGTGTCGCGCAACCCGATCTGCACGAGCTGGGTCCGAATGTTGTCGGCGTGCTGGCGAACCGTCTCGGACAGATTCCGGCGGCCGGCCTCGCGAACTTTCGCGGGGTGGTACCAGCGCGGGGTGCGGACGTTGAGGACGGCCACCACCGGCTTTCCCCGGTCGCGGACCCAGGTGGCGATCTTCTCGAACTCCATCGCCTGCTGATTGAAGGTGTCGAAGCACAGGAGCACGATGTCGGCGATCTCGACTGCCTCGCGGGCTCTGGCCTCGAGAACGTCGCGGCTCTCGGTCCGTCCCCAGCCGTTGATCCCGGGTGTGTCGAACAGCCGGCAGTCCCGCCACTCGATGTGGCGCGCCTCGGTGGTCCAGTCGCTGGCACCCCACGGTGAGACGTACTCCCCGTCGAGCCGGCCGAACACCGACAGCAGGGTGCTTTTCCCGACGCCGCTGCGCCCGAAGAACGCGATGTTGAACGACCCGAGCGACCCGCGCTCACGATCGAGGTGGCATCGCAGTTCCTCCGGAAACCCCCGAGTGAAGGCGTCCAACCGGGTAATCGACCCGGACGAGGACGGCGCGACGCTCTGCCCTTTCGCAAATGCGCCGACCAGGTCATCAGTGATGTCATCCAGGCGCGCGAGTTCCGCGTGTCCCTGCTCGACGGCCGATCGGACGGCCTCCTCGAGCGACACCAACTCTGTCGTCAACTCGTCATCACTTTCCGTCGGCGGCCCGGTAACTCTGCGGTAGCCCCGCCCGGAACAGTCACAATGATCGTTCCTACTTGACGGTCAAGCCCTCGACAAGACTCCGGAAGGCCATGAACCAGCCCCGGACGTGCCAGCGGTGGCCTCCAGCCTCTCTGCCGAGCCATCACGCAACCCTCGAAAGGCGCGGATCGGCAGTCGACGGTCACCGGTTGTTTACCCGGAGTCGGCGGCGCGAGTCACCCGGGCGTCGACAGCATGGCCACATGACTTCAGATCAACATACGTCGACCGCGTCCAGCGAGAAGGGCCAGGTCTCGCGGCGGGGGCTGTTCGCCGGGATCGGCGGGGCCGCGGCCATGGCGGCGGGCGGGGGCGCGCTGCTGTCGGGCGGGACCGCGTTCGCGCACGACGGGACGCCGCTGTTCTGGCACCAGCCGGGGAAGACCGGCGCGCCTGAGGTACACGGCGTGCACCTGACGTTCGGCGCGGACCCGACGCGCGAGATGGTCGTGTCGTGGACGACGCCCACGTCGGTCACCGGCGCCAAGGTACACGTCGGCACGCTCTCCGGCGGGTACGGGCGGATCGTCCGGGCCGACACCGTCCACTACACCGACGCCAAGTCCGGCAGCGAGGTGCTCATCCATCACGCCCGCCTCGACAACCTGCGTCCCGACACCGAGTACGCGTACGCCGCGGTCCACGACGGCGGCACCCCGATGCCGGGCTTCTTCCGCACGGCCCCCCGCGGTCGCGCCCGCTTCACCTTCACCAGCTTCGGCGACCAGGGCACGCCGACGATGGGCAAGCAGACCACCCCGGCCGGGGCGACCTCGCCGATCTGGGTCAACGACAACCTCGGCTCGCCGGCCGCGGGCGACGTCGTGGCCGGCGTCGAGCGCATCGCGCCGCTGCTGCACCTCGTCAACGGCGACCTGTGCTACGCCAACATCTCCGACAACCGGGTCCGCACCTGGTCGGACTGGTTCATCAACAACAGCCGCTCGGCGCGCTTCCGGCCGTGGATGCCCGCCGCCGGCAACCACGAGAACGAGCTGGGCAACGGGCCGATCGGCTACGGGGCGTACCAGTCATATTTCAGCCTGCCCGACGCGGGCGGCGACGATGAGACCCGTGGCCTGTGGTACGCGTTCACCGTCGGCTCGGTGCGCTTCATCAGCCTCAACAACGATGACGTCGCCTACCAGGACGGCGGCAACTCGTACGTGCGCGGCTACTCCGGCGGCGCGCAGAAGCGCTGGCTGGAGGCGGAGCTGTCGCGGACCCGGGCCAACCGGGACATCGACTGGATCGTCGTGGTCATGCACCAGGTCGTCATCTCCACCGTCGACAAGTTCAACGGCGCCGACCGGGGCATTCGTGAGGAGTGGGTGCCGCTGTTCGACAAGTACGGCGTCGACCTCGTCGTCTGCGGCCACGAGCACCACTACGAGCGCTCGTTCCCGATCCGCGGCGCGCAGGCCAACGACACCCTGACCCCGATCCCGGTCAGCACCGACAAGTCGGTCTCGGACACCAGCAAGGGCACCGTCCACATGGTGCTGGGCGGTGGCGGCACCTCGGCCCCGTCCAACGCGCTGTTCTTCGAACCGGCGCAGTGCCGCGTCATCACCGGCGTCGGCCCGGTCGGCAGCAACGGCAAGCGCCCGCCGATCTACGTCCAGGAGGATGCCCCCTGGTCGGCGAGCCGCGACAAGACCAACCCGTACGGCTTCGCGGCGTTCACGGTCGACCCGGGCAACCACCCCGGCGACGCCACCCGCATGGAGGTCACCTACTACTCGGTGTCCGGACCGTTCGGCGAGCTGACCGCCGTGGACACGTTCACCCTGGTCCGCCCGCGCCGCGACGGCCGGCACTCCTAATTTGGTGAGCCTTGCCCGGCCGGGCGCGGGCCTGTCCCGCGCCCGGCGGGGTCAGGTGGCAGGAAGCCGCCAGACGATGGCCGTGTGGTCGCCGCCGGCCGTGGCCATGGTCTTGCTGACCGGGCTGAAGGCCACCGAATTCACCGCGGACGCGCGGTCGGTGAGGGTGGCGATGCGGGAGGGCGCGGCCGGGTCGGTCATGTTCCACACCAGCACCGTGTGGTCGGCGCCGGCGGTGGCCATGGTCTTGCCGTCCGAGCTGAACGCCACCGAATACACCTCGCCCTTGTGGTCGGTGAGGGTGGCGATACGGGCCGGCGCGGCCGGGTCGGTCACGTTCCACACCAGCACCGTGTCGTCGCCGCCGGCAGTGGCCATGATCTTGCCAACCGGGCTGAACGCCACCGACCTCACCCGGCTCTTGTGGTCGGTGAGGGTGGCGACGCGGGCGGGCGCGGCCGGGTCGGCCATGTTCCACATCTTGACCGTGTTGCCTGCGCCGCCGGCGGTGGCCATGGTCTTGCCGTCCGGGCTGAACGCCACCGATAGCGCCGCATCCGAGTAATCGGTGAGCGTGGCGATACGGGCCGGCGCGGCCGGGTTGGTCATCTTCCACACCATGACCGAAAAGTCGCCGCCGGCGGTGGCCATGGTCTTGCCGTCCGAGCTGAACGCCACCGAGTACACCCAATGCACGTGGTCGGTGAGGGTGGCGATGTGGGCGGGCGCGGCCGGGTTGCCCATGTTCCACACCATGACCGTGCCGTCAAAGCTGGCGGTGGCCATGTTCTTGCCGTCCCGGCTGAACGCCACCGCAGCCACCGTGTCCTTGTGCTCGGTGAGGGTGGCGATGCGGACGGGCGCAGCCGGGTCGGCCACGTTCCACACCATGACCGTGTTGTCGTCGCCGGCAGTAGCCATGGTCTTGCCGTCCGGGCTGAACGCCACCGACTCCACCGCGCCCTTGTGGTCGGTGAGGGTGGCCAGCCGGGTCAGGTTGGATGTGGGCGTCACCACGGCGGACGCGGCGGCCGACGCCAGGGGGCTGGTGGGTGCGTTACCGGAGGATTTGGTGGCCGTCGGGCCAGCGGCCGGCGGCTCGAATCGCAGGGCGATCACCACAACGACAACCACGATCGCGAGGATGGCAGCGGCGGCGACGAGCAGCCGACGCGGCCCGCGTGCCGGAGCCGCCGTTCCCGGCCCGCCTTCGTCCGCCTGCGGGGTGTCGATCGTTTCGGCCGCAGACCTGGCTGTCAACGGAGTCGACGTGGACGGGTCGGGCAGCGCGGGTGCTGGCGGCATCGGCTGCTCGGCCACCGCAAGGGACAAGGACTCATGCGGTACCGATGCCAGCTCGTCGTGGTGCAACGGCGGTTCCGCGGTGCGCGGGGCGGCGCCGTCCAGGTGCAGGGTGCCGCCGGCCACGATCAGCTCCGGCTGCTCGATCACCGTCGGCGCGACCCCCAGCGACCGGTGCAGCAGCGTGGCGGGCAGCGACATACGACTGGAACCGCCGACGAGGAACACCGCCGCGACCTGCTCGGCACCTACCCCGGCATTGCGCACGGCCAGGCGGGTCGCCGCGACCGTCCGGTCCAGCAGCGGTCGCGCGAGATGGTCCAGCTGCTCCCGGCCGAGCACCGTGTCCAGGTCCAGGATCGGTACGAAGATCGTCGTCATCGAGGTGCGGGACAGCTCTTCCTTGCCGGTCCGCACGTCGTCCCAGAACGTACGCAACGTTCGCCGGTCGGCGGAGGTGGCCGGGGCGGTGAGCCGGTGCCAACCCTCCGGATCGCGCACACCGTACGTGGCACCGAGATGCGCGACGATCGCCGCGTCGACGTCCAGGCCGCCGGCATCAACAATGCCCTGCTCGGCCAGCACCTCGAACCCGCCGGCGGTGCGCCGGACCACGGACGCGTCGAACGTGCCCGCCCCGAAGTCGTACACCACCAGGCAACCACCCACCGGCACCACGTGACCGAGCACGTGCACGTAGTACGCCGCGGCGGCCACAGGCTCGGCGACGAGCACCGCCGGAGGCAGGCCCGCGACAGTAGCGGCCTCCTGCAGCGTCTGCCGGCGGCGGGCGCCCCAGCCCGCCGGGTGGGTCAGGACCAGCCGGTCGACCGCGGCCCCCGCGACCCGGACCGCCTCGTCGTGCACCCGCCGCAGCACCGCCCCGATGAGGTCCGCCACCGGCACCGCCCGCTCACCGAGCAGGACCTCACCGTCGTCGATGCGCGACTTCGGGTGCGCCTCGAACGCCTCCGGCCGGCTACGCGACGCCCGCACCGCATCCCGGCCGACAACCAGCTCACCGCCCGCCGTGACACCGACCGCGGAAGGCAACAGCGGCGTCTCACCGAACAGCAACGGCACCGCCCGCCCATCGGCCAACCCGACGACCGCCACGGTGGACGAGGTCCCGAAGTCGATGCCCAGCATCACCACGGCACGGTCATACCACAGCCAGATAAGAAGATCGATAATCTCCGCAACCCGACGCCAGGACCGCGTCTCGGCTGAGGCGGTCTCGGCTGAGCAGACGCGGCCCGTCCCCGCACGGCGAATGATCGCCACCACCACTGCCGGCCGCCCATCATGGCCGCAATATCGCTACCGAACGATGTATTGACCGGCCGGTAGGACTGCTGTAATTTTCTGCTCACACTCTGCAAGAGGCTTGCAGGTCGCAGTCATAGCGTTGACTGCCCGGCCGCTCACAGGTTCCGCGCCACCGCCAACCGTGGTGACCTGTCCCGTCCGGGCGCGAGTTTCCGCCCGGGCCCTGCCGCCGTGCGTGGCGGCCAATGTACGCCCCGTCGCACCGACGCGGGCGCACCCTGTATCACCCCTCCTCAGCGCAGTTGCCGCGCCACTCCGAGAGAGCCGATGAGGATGAACAACACACGCAGACCCCGCCGACTGCGGACGGTCGCCCTGGCGCTGGTAGGCCTCGTCGCCGCCGCGCTCCCCACGTTCAACAGCACTAACGCCCAGGCCGCGAACACGAACCTGGCGCAGGGTAAGGCAGTCGCGGTCAGCAGCAGCAACGGCCAGTACGTGGCCGCCAACATCAACGACGGGAGCCAGGCGAGCTACTGGGAGAGCGCCAACGGCACCTTCCCGCAGTGGGCCCAGGTCGACCTGGGCTCCGCGACGTCGGTCAACCAGGTCGTCCTCAAGCTGCCCAGCGGCTGGGGCGCCCGCACCGAGACGCTGTCGGTCCAGGGCAGCGCGGACAACGCAACCTTCTCCAGCATCGTCGCCTCGGCCGGGTACAACTTCGACCCCAGCGGCAACGGCAACACGGTGACGATCTCGTTCGGCGCGACGTCGACCCGCTATCTGCGGATCAACATCACGGCGAACACCGGCTGGCAAGCCGCCCAGATCTCCGAGCTCGAGATCTACGGTACCGTCACCTCGACCACGAACCTGGCGTCGGGCAAGACGATGAGCGCCAGCAGCGTCACCCAGACCTACGTGGCCGCCAACGCCAACGATGGCAACGCCTCGACCTACTGGGAGAGCACGAACAACGCCTTCCCGCAGTGGCTGCAGGTCGACCTCGGCGCCTCCGTCGCCGTCAACCAGGTCGTGTTGAAGCTGCCGCCGGCCACGTCCTGGGGTGCACGGACCCAGACACTGGCGGTGCGAGGAAGCACCGACGGGTCGACGTTCACCGACATCGTCGCCTCGGCCGCGTACACGTTCGACCCGAACACGGGCAACGTGGTCACGATCAACTTCAGCGCCACGACGACGCGGTACGTGCGGCTGAACATCACCGCCAACACCGGCTGGCCGGCCGGGCAGATCTCCGAGTTCGAGGTCTACGGCCCGTCGACCGGCGACACGCAGGCGCCGACCGCACCGTCCAACCTCGCCTACACCCAGAACTCCAGCGGCGCGGTCACCCTGACCTGGGGCGCGAGCACCGACAACGTCGGCGTCACCGGCTACGACGTGTACGCCAACAACGCCCTGCTCACCTCGGTGTCCGGCACGGTGCTGACCTACACGGACAACCCGCCGCTCACCTCGACGATCACGTACTTCGTCCGGGCGCACGATGCGGCCGGCAACCAGTCAGGCAACAGCAACAGCGTCACCCGCACCGGCCAGTCCGGCGGCGACACGCAGCCGCCGACCGCACCGTCGAACCTCGCCTACACCCAGCCGGTCTCCGGTCAGATCAAGCTGACCTGGGGCGCGTCGACGGACAACGTCGGGGTCACGGGCTATGACGTCTTCCGCAGCGGCACGCAGATCGGCACGGTCTCGGGCACCACCCTGACCTACACCGACGCGCAGCCGGACACCGCCACCGTCTCGTACTACGTCAAGGCGCACGACGCGGCCGGCAACTCGTCCGCGCCGAGCAACACCGTGACCCGGACGGGTTCCGGCGGAAGCGGTACCAACCTCGCGGTCGGCAAGCCGATCGACGGCACGGCGAACACGTACATCTACGTGCCCGCCAATGCCAACGACGGCGACGTGACCACGTACTTCGAGGGCTCGTCCTACCCGTCCCAGGTGACGGTGCACCTGGGCGCCAACGCCGACATCACCTCGGTCGTGGTCAAGCTGAACCCGGCCTCGGCCTGGTCGGCCCGCACCCAGACCATCGCGGTGCTCGGCCGGGAGCAGAGCGCGACGACGTTCACCACGATCTCCGCCGCGCAGTCGTACTCGTTCGACCCGAACACCAACCAGAACACGGTCACCATCCCGGTCACCGCGCGGGTCGCCGACGTCGAGCTGTCGATCACGTCCAACAGCGGCGCCCCGGGCGGGCAGGTCGGCGAGTTCCAGGTGATGGGCACGCCCGCGCCGAACCCGGACCTGACCCCGACGTCCAGTTCGTGGACGCCGTCCGCGCCGGTGGAGTCGGACACGGTCACCGCCTCGGCCGTGATCCAGAACGCCGGCAACGCGGCCTCGGTGGCCACCGACGTGAACTTCTACGTCGGCAGCACCAAGGTCGGCTCCACGACGGTCGGCGCGCTCGCCCCCGGCGCGACGCAGACCGTGTCCGCCTCGATCGGCACGCTGAACGCCGGCACCTACCAGCTGACGACCAAGGTCGACGAGTCGAAGAAGAACTTCGAGCAGCAGGCCAACCAGAGCTACACCAACCCGACGAACCTCGTCGTCACCCCGGTGCAGTCCGCCGACCTGGTCGGCACCGTCAACTGGACGCCGAGCACGCCGAGCGCCGGCAACACGGTGAACTTCACCGTCACCGTGAAGAACCAGGGCAACGTGGCCACCACGTCCGGGTCGCACGGCATCACCCTGACCCTGCTGGACGCCAACAACAGCACCGTGGCCACCCTCAGCGGCTCGGTGTCCGGCGTCATCGCCGCCGGGGCGTCGGCCGCGCCGGTGAACGTCGGGTCGTGGACCGCGGCCAACGGCAAGTACACCGCGCACCTCGTGCTCGCCGCCGACCCCAACGAACTGCCGGTCAAGCAGCCGCATCTCACCAGCGACACCCCGCTGTTCGTCGGGCAGGGCGCGAACATGCCCTACGGCATGTACAAGGCCACCGACGGCACGCTCGGCGGGTCCGCCGCCGTGGTCGGGCCGAACCGCACGATCGGCGACATCGCCGGCGAGGCCACCGGCCGCAAGGCGGTGACCCTGAACAACACCGGCGACTCGGTCAGCTGGACCTCGCGGGAGCAGACGAACACGTTCGTGCTGCGCTACTCGATCCCGGACGCGGCGGGAGGCGGCGGCACCACGGCCACCCTGAACCTGTACGCGAACGGCCAGCTCGTCCAGCCGCTGAGCCTCACCTCGCACTACGCATGGCTCTACGGCGCCGAGACCGGACCGGGTGACTCGCCCAGTGCCAGCTCGCCGCGGCACATCTACGACGAGTCCAGCTTCCTGCTGTCCCAGACGTACCCCGTCGGCACCGTCTTCAAGCTGCAGAAGGACTCGTCGAACCAGTCGCAGTACGCGATCGACTTCATGAACCTCGAAAAGGCCACGCAGACCGCGAACCCCGACCCGGCCCATTTGGTGGTCCCGGCCGGCTTCACCCAGCAGGACGTCCAGAACGCGCTGGACAAGGTCCGCATGGACACCACCAACACCTTCACCGGCGTGTATCTGCCGGCCGGGCAGTACAGCGTGTCCGGGCGCCTGCTGATCTACAGCAAGCCGGTCAAGGTGGTCGGCGCCGGCGTCTGGTACACCCAGTTCCTCGCGCCGCAGAACCAGAGCAACACCGACACCGGGTGGGACCTGCAGTCCGGCGCCGGCGGCTCGACGTTCACCGGGTTCGCGTGGTTCGGCAACTACACCACCCGCCAGGACGGCCCCGGCCACACCTGGGACCTGCGCAACCAGTCCAACGTCACCATCGACAACGTCTGGATCGAGCACAACGTCGTCGGCGTCTGGGGCGCGTCCAACGTCCAGAACTCGACGTTCACCAACATGCGCATCCGCGACACGATGGCCGACGGGATCAACCTGACCAACGGCAGCCAGGGCAACCTCATCTCCAACGACGAGGCCCGCACCACCGGCGACGACAGCTTCGCGCTGTTCGCCGCGCAGGACCAGTGCGGCGGCTGCAAGCTCGCGAACAACACCATCCAGAACGTCACCGCGATCGCTCCCTGGCGGGCGGCCGGCGTGGCGGTCTACGGCGGCGGCGGCAACACGATCCAGAACTTCACCGTCTCCGACACCCTCTGCTACCCGGGTCTGACGATCAGCTCCCTGAACTTCGGGTTCTCCTTCGAAGGGTTCGAGTCGACACCGCAGACGACGATCCAGAACTTCTCGCTGCAGCGCGACGGTGGGCACTTCTGGGGCAACCAGGCGTTCGGCGCGATCTGGGTCTTCTCCGCGACCCAGCCGTTCCAGGGCATCCGGGTCAACAACGCCACGATCACCGACCCGACGTACACCGGCATCATGTTCCAGACCGACTACAGCGGCGGCACCGCGCTGAACCCGGTCACGGACACGGTCTTCACCAACACCACGATCACCGGCACCCACGCCAACAACGACGGCTTCGGCAACGGCAAGTCCGGCTTCGGCATCTGGGCCAACCCGCTGCCGGAACCGGGCCAGGGCCCGGCGGTCGGCTCGGTCACGTTCAACCACCTGACCGAGAGCAACAACGACGTCAACATCCAGAACACCACGTCAACGTTCACCATCACCGTCAACCCGTGACCGCACGCGATGCTCCGCCCGGGCTTCTCCGGGCGGGGCATCGTCGCGCCGGCGCCAGGCCCTCCCGGTGCAGGATCAACCTCTCAAGCGTCACTGCCCCAGACGCCGGACCGGTTCGTCGCCAGTTCGCGCCGTCGGGCAAGGTGACCCTCCGGAGGTCGTCGGGGGCGATGGCGGGACAGCGCCCGAAAGCGCCGCCACGCCATCTCACCCGGCCGCACTACCGCCGCGGACCGGTCACTTCTTCGTGCATGCCGACCTGCGTTCGAACTCGTCATGACTGACGTACGCGTCGTTGAAGCGCACCCGGCCGTCGTGCAGATCCGCGGGCTTGAACGTCTCGTACGCCTGCTCGTGAACGCCGGTGCGGAAGAGGGTCACGTACTCGGTCGCGGGGTCGAGCGGCGCGGCCAGGGGGACGTCGAGCGTTCCCCCTGGCGGCGCCTCGTCGCCGACGGTGACTACTCCGGTGACGGTGGGCTTCGGAAAGCTCACCTGCCACACGGACGGCACGTTCTCATCGAGCAAGTTGTCATGAGTCGTGCGCAGCGGGATGATGCGCACCACCGTCACCGACGATGGCGGGCAGTCCGCGAGACGCACCTGCAACACCGAGCCGTCCATGAAGATCGCGACCGAGCTGTACGGCTCGCCCATGCACGCCGTCACGGCGGGCAGGGCCAGTACCACGGCGGAGACTGCTAGAAGCGGCCGGCGAACGGTTCTCATCAGAACCTGCAATTTATGGGAGCCAAAGCGTAGCCGCCGTCGTGCCGCCCGGCCCATCGCTCGAAGTGGTTGCAAGATCCTGCTCCGCTCAGCTTCTCGTCCACCTGGGGTCAGATGGTCGCGGTGTGCTCGCTTCGCCAGATTGAACAGCTCAATTCCGTCCGCGGGCACCGGTTTTCATCGCTCGCTTGGGGTGGTGAGGTGACGGCGGACGTCTTTCCCGATCGGATCACGCCAGCGCCAGGGCCAGGGCCAGAGCACCGACGAGCGGGGCGTCGTCGACGAAGGTTGCGGTCGTCAGCTGCGGGGGGAAGGGCACCGAGCGGGCAAGGGCTGTCGCCACCCGCGGGAGGATGTGCGGGGCGGCACCCATCAAGCCGCCGCCGATGACGACGCGTTGCGGGTCGAGGGTGATACAGAGGTTGGCGATCGTCCGGGACAGGGTGTTCAGTGCCTCGTCCAGCAGTTCGCCGACGCCGGGTTCGGCGTGCAGGTCAAACAGTTCGGCGGCGGTCACCTCCCGGCCGAGCAGGGCTGAACCGCGGCGGGCCAGCGCGCTGCCGGAGACCGCCTCCTCCAGCGGGGCGTGGCCGTCGGCGAAGGCCGGGGCGGAGGCGGAGTCGCGCAGGTAGCCGATCTCGCCCGCGGCACCGTGGGCCCCGGGCAGGACCTTGCCGCCGGCCACCAGCGCGGCGGCAAGACCGGTGCCCAGGTTGACGTAGAGGCCGGTGTCGACGCCGCGGAGGGCTCCCCAGCGCAGCTCGGCGGCGGCACCGGCGTTGACGTCGTTGTCGATCGCGACAGGGGTGTCGCCGAACTCGGTACGCAGGAGCCGGGGCAGTGCCATGCCGTCCCACCCGGGCACGTTCGGGGCCAGGCGGATCACCTCGTCGCGGACCACGCCGAAGGTCGAGACCCCCACCGCTGCCGGGGTACTGAGCAGTTCCCGCGCGGCCGTCAGGGTGCGCTCGACGACCTGCAGCGCTCCCCCGGCGCCCTGGGTGCGCAGGCGCATCATGGTGTGCGGGCGGCCGTCGGGCGCGTCGACGGCCGCCGTTCCCAGCGCGACCTTGGTGCCACCGAAGTCGATCGCCAATACGTGCCGCGTCACCTGGGCTGTCCCCGTCGGGCGAGCGAGTCGATCGCCACGGCGACGGCGAGTACCGCGGCGGTGACCATGTACCGCACCGATGAGTCGACGCTGAGCAGCAGCATGCCGTTGGTGATCGACTGGATCACGAGGATTCCCAGCAGCGCGGCGTAGGCCCGGCCCCGGCCGCCGAACAGCGACGTGCCGCCGATGACCGCCGCGGCGATCGCCATCAGCAGGGTGTCGCTGCCGCCGGAGCTCTGGTTGACCGCGGCGAGCCGGCTGGCCGCGAGGATCCCGCCGAACGCGGCCAGGGTGGACCCGGCAACGAACGCGAGGACACGGATCCGGGTGATGTTGATACCGGCCCGGCGCGCCGCCTCGGCGTTGCCGCCGACCGCGTACATGTGACGGCCGAAGACCGTGTGCCGCAGCATCAGGTCGAGGCACACGACCAGCGTGCCGAAGATGACCAGCAGCAGCGGCACTCCGCGGTCGGCCGACAGCACGAGCACCACCACCGCGAGGACGCCGGCCAGGCCGGCCAGACGCAGGGTCAGCCACAGGCCGGAGGTGACCGGCAGATCGGCCTCGCGGCGTAGCCGCCGGTTGACCAGCGAGCCGGCGCTCCAGCCGGCGACGATGAGCGCGGCCACCAGCCAGCCGGCCCACGAGGGCAACCACGTGTCGCTCAGCCGGGCGAGGAGCCCCTCGAACGGGAGGTTGATCGTGCCGCCGCGGCCCAGCAGGTACAGCATCAGGCCCTGCCAGCCGATCAGCCCGGCCAGCGTGACGACGAACGAGGGCATCCGCAGCTTGGTGAACATCCAGCCGTGCAGCAGGCCGATCAGCATGGCGCAGCCGAGCGCCGCCGCGACCGCGAGCAGCGGGTTCCAGCCGTGGTGGACGTACAGGATCGTCATGACCACCGCGCACAGGCCGCTGACCGAGCCGGCCGACAGGTCGATCTCGCCCAGCATGATCACCATGATGATGCCGAGTGAGATGGTGCCGGTGGCCGCCATCTGCAGGGCCAGGTTGGTGAGGTTCTCCGCCGACAGGAAGTGCTCGTTGAGGGACCCGAACACCACCGCGATCAGGATCAGGCCGCCGACGACCGGCCACGCGCCGACGTCGGTACGGCCCGTCGCGCGTAGCGGTTCGAGCGGCTTGTGCAGCAGGCCGGTGATGCGCTCGTTCACGGTGGTCATGCGGTGCCTCCGGTGATGGCGGCGACGACGGCCTCCGGGGTGGATTCGGCAGTACTGAACTCGCCGGCGTTGCGGCCCAGCCGGAGCACCACGATCCGGTCGCTCACCGCGCGCACGTCGGCCAGGTTGTGGGAGATGACGAGCACCGCCAGCCCCCGGTCACGCAGGCGGCGGATCAGATCGAGCACCTGCGCGGTCTGTTCGACGCCGAGCGCGGCGGTCGGCTCGTCGAGGATCACGACCCGCGGCTCTCCGATGAGCGCCCGGGCGATGGCGACGGACTGCCGCTGGCCGCCGGAGAGCATCGCGACGGGCACCCGGATGTCACGGATCCGGACGTCCAGCGAGGACAGCAGGTCCCGTGCCGAGCGCTCCATCCGGATGTGGTTGAGCATCGTCCAGCGACGGCGTTCGGCGCCGAGGAACAGGTTGCCGACGACGTCGAGGTTCTCGCAGAGCGCGAGGTCCTGGTGGACGGTCGACACGCCGAGATGCTGCGCCTCGTGCGGGCTCGCGATCCGGACCTGGTGGCCGTCCTGCTCGATCACCCCGTCGTCCGCGGTGACGACGCCGGACAGGACCTTGACGAGGGTCGACTTGCCGGCGCCGTTGTCGCCCACCAGGGCGACCACCTCGCCGTCCGGCAGGTCCAGGCACACCCCGTCGAGTGCCTGGACCGCACCGTAGCGTTTGCTGATGTTCGAGGCGGCGAGCATTACTGGATGCCGGCCTTGGTGCACGCCGGGACGACCGGGCCGGTGCAGATGTCGGACGCTTTGTAGAAGCCGTCCTTGACGATGGTGTCCTTGATCCGGTCCGCGGTGACCGCGATCGGGTCGAGCAGGAACGCGGGGATGTCCGCGGTACCGTTGGCGACCTTCGTCGGCGCGGCCGGCTTCTCGCCCTTGGCCAGTGCGACGGCCAGTTCCGCGGACTTCTCCGCCTCCTGACGGATGTCGAGGTAGATCGTCATGTACTGCTCTCCGGTCAGGATCCGTTGTACCGCCGCGAGTTCCGCGTCCTGGCCGGTGATCGGCGGCAGGGTCGGGTAGCCGGCGCGCTTCATCGCCGCGATCGCACCGCCGGCCATGCCGTCGTTGGCGGACAGCACCCCGACGATGGTGTCCCGGCCGAGCGCGGTGATGGCCTGCTCCATCTCCTGCTGAGCCTTGTCCGGACTCCAGTCGGGCGTGTCGAACTCGCGGCCGATCTGGACCTTGCCGTCGAGGACCTTGTGCGCACCGGTCTTGTAGTCGGCCGAGCTGGGGTCGGTCGAGGCGCCGTTGAGCATGACGATCTTGCCCTTGTCGGCCGTCCCGGCCTTGGTCAGCGCGTCGAGCAGGGCCTGGCCCTGCATCTCGCCGACCCGGACGTTGTTGAAGGAGACGTAGTACTCGTAGGAGATCTCGCTGATCAACCGGTCGTAGGCGATGACCGGTACCTTCTTCTGCTTGGCCTGGTTCACCAGCGAGGCGACCGCGCTGGCGTCGACGGCGTCGAGCACCAGCACGTCGGCGCCCTGGGCCAGGGCGGCCTCCACCTGCTGCTGTTGCTTGGCGGCGTCCTGGTCGGCGTTGGCGTAGAGCAGCTTGCAGTCGGCGCACAGCGCCCGAACCTTGGCCTCGAACAGCGGCCGGTCGAACGCCTCGTATCGGGTCGTCTTGGACTCCGGCAGGAACAACGCGATCGTCGGCGCGCCCTTGGCGGCCGGCTTGTCCCCGGCGCTGCCGCCACACCCGCTGACAACGGTGGCCGCGACGGCCACGACTGCGACGAACCATCTGGCTCTCACGGAGGGACACCTTTCCTCAGGGGGTTCTGCATGCATGCTGAGCCACCCGGCCAGACCTTGGCAAGGACCTTTACGAAATTGATAAATGACCTTTCCTAACCTGGTGTGGCACGCTGTTCCCGTGCAGACAACCGGCACCGCAAGCACGACCAGCGTGCTGCGGGTGATGAACGAGCGCGCCGTCTTCGCTGAGACCTTCCGGCTGGGCACGGTCTCGCGCCCCGAGCTGGCCCAGCACACCGGGCTGTCCAAACCCACCGTGGCCGTGGCGCTCACCAACCTCGAACGCGCCGGGCTGCTGCGCCAGGTCGGGATGCGCGCGGGCGCGGCCGGACGCTCCGCGGTGCTGTACGAGGTGCGCCCCGAAGCGGGCTGGGTGCTCGCGGTCGACGTCGGTCGCTCGTACGTCCGCGTCGGCCTTGCCGACCTGGTCGGCACGATCGTCGCGCGCAAGGACGAGTCGTCGCGGGGTACCCGTGCCCGCGACCTCGTCGCGCAGCTCACCCGGCTCGCCGAGGAACTGGCCGCCACGGCCGGAATCACGCGCGACGACATCACGCTCGCCGTCTTCGGTACCCCCGGCATTCACGACAAGGCGACCGGCGCACTGCATCTGGCGCCGAACCTCCCCGGCTGGGATCGGCGCGGGAGCGTCGAGCGGCTGGCGGGCATCGCCGGCTCGACGTACGTGGTGGAGAACGACGTCGACCTGGCGGCCGTCGGTGAGGCGAGCTACGGGCTCGGCCGCGGCGTCCGGCATTTCGTCTACGTCTCCATCGGCACCGGCACCGGCATGGGCATCATGATCGACGGCAAGCTGTACCGCGGGTTCCGGGGCGCGGCCGGCGAGATCGGCTACCTGCCGGTCGGCGAGGGCGACCCGCTGCTGGACCAGCCGGCCGCGCGGCGCCGCGGCATGTTCGAGTCGGTGGCCTCGGCCGACGGCGTGGTCGCGTTGGCGCAGCGGCTGGGCCTGCACGACGCGGCAACCGCGAAGGACGTCTTCGACGCCGCCCGCGCCGGCGACGCGACCGCGCGGCAGGCCGTGTCCAGCGTGGTGGACCATGTCAGCCACGCGCTCGCCGGCATCACGGCGGTGCTCGACCCGGAGCTCGTCGTCCTCGGCGGCGGCGTCGGCAGCCAGCCCGGCGACCTGCTCACCGGCCCGGTCACCGAGCGGCTCCGCAACCTCGTCGCGCTGCACCCGCCCCGCATCGAGGTCTCCACGCTCGGCAAGGACGCCGTCCTGCTCGGCGCGCTCGCCGTCGGCCTGACCGAGGCACGCGACCTGGTCCTCGACCGGACGGCGCCCGCCCGCTGATACCGACGACGCCCGGGCTCCGGATCAGGGCACCGGACAAGCCGGGATGTTGTAGCCGCGCACCCGCAGATGGGCGGGTAACCCGCCGAGGTCAGCGGTGGCGTGGACCGCCGTGGCCCAGACGGATGAGCCGTCGCCGTCTCATGTCCAAGCCACCAATGGACCGGGGAGACGGAAGTAGGCCGGCGGCCAAGCAGCCACTGCTTGCGGGCGAAAGGATCCATCAGGACGAGCCGGCGGTAGGAGTCCTCAAAATCGGTCACCGTCGCCGTCCCCGCGTTCTGCTCGCAATCGCGCTGCCGCCCGTTGGTCGTCGCACCACTGCTGGAGCGGGTCACGAGGGCCTTTGAAATCGTAGTCTTCGATTTCCGTTTGGAGGCGCACCTCTTCGACGAAGAGGTCGCCTTCAGGGCTCAACGTGAGTGGAAATGCCTCGGCTGCCAGCCTTCTCCAGTAGGAAGCGACAAAGATGCTGACCAGCGTCACGGTGCGCGGTCACCGGCGTCTCCTCGGTTCCACCCCGACACGGACGGGAAGAGGGTGTTGCAGGCGCAGCAGCGACTGGCCGAGCGGGATTGACGCGGCGTCAGGGTCGGGTGCGTCGCGTTCGAGCGGGGGCTGATCGAGGCGGTGGCCACACCGGGTCAGCCTGGCGGTGGAGTCGGGGCCGTGGTTGCGGCATTGGGCGGCGTGCAGCCCTTCGACGCGGTCGGCGGGCACGATGCGGCCGCTGCCGGCGGTGAAGTGCGGTGCGGGTTGCTGGCAGGCGGGGCTGGTGAGGGCGAGGAGCTGGTGGTGGGCGGTGCAGGCGAAGACGGGCGGGATTCGCCAGGTGCGTTACCAGGCGCCGCCGTGGGCGGTTTGGATGGGACTGCCGTAGCCGGCGAGACAGGGCGTGACCAACAGTGCGGCATGGCGTGGCCATCGATGATGCGGCGCGGGAAGGGATAGTGTCCAGATGGCAATGCCGGTCGACGGGGGTGTTGACGTGTCGTTACCGTGTGACAGCCATGTGCACAGTGAATGGTCCTGGGACACGGCGGTGGGTGATATGGAGGGTTCCTGCGTTCGCGCCGTCGAGCTGGGGCTCCCGGCGATCGCCTTCACGGAACATCTGGACCACACCGTGTGGCGGATCGCGTTGGAAGGTCCGTACGTCATGGAGCGCCTGACGGCGTTGGCGGACCCTGGCGGGATGCTGACTCCGCCGCCGTTCGACGCCGCCGGCTATCTGGCGGCGGTCGAGCGCTGCCGCGACCGTTTCCCGCAGCTGCGGGTGCTTAGCGGGCTGGAGTTGGGGGAGCCACATCGGCACGTCGAGCAGTGTTCCCAGGTTCTGGCGACCGGCCGGTTCGACCGGGTGCTCGGCTCCTTGCACACCCTTCCCGACCAGGGCACGTATGCGGAGCCGTGGGGCATCTATCCGTACCGGGACGCCCATGAGGTGGTCCGTGAGTATCTGGCCGGGGTGGCGTCGATGGTGTCGACTAGCGGTATGTTCTCCGTGTTGGCCCACATCGACTACCCGGTCCGGTCCTGGCCGGCCGAGCAGGCGGGACCGTTCGACCCGTACGTGTTCGAGGACGAGTTCCGCCATGCGTTACGGACGACCGCGCAGTCGGGTCGAGCGTTGGAAATCAATACCCGGCTGCCGCTGTCCACGACCGTGTTGACCTGGTGGCATGAGGAGGGCGGCGACGCGGTCACCTTCGGCAGTGATGCCCACCTGCCCTCGGCCGTCGCCCACGGGTTCGCCGACGCGGCCCGGATGGCCGAGGCGCACGGCTTCCGACCTGGCAAGAGCTCCTACGACCTCTGGAGCCGGGCCGGTTGAGCGAGGACGCCGGGTGGTCAGTGATCGGGCGTCACAACGATACCGGCCTGTTCGGCCAGGTCGCGGACCGCTGCCTCACGGAAGGTCCCGCCGGGATCGATGCCGCCGGGCAGCTCCCACCACCTGCCCAGCTCCGGATAGGCCGGATCCCGGGAATGCAAGAGCAGCACGCCGCCCATACCACTTCGTGGTCGGCGGCCACCGACCAGCAGGTCACGCGGCCGGGTCATCTGCCGGCTCGTGGGCCGCCGTGCCCGTGTGCCGCACGGGCCTTCGCCGGACCGGGTCAGGCGCGCACGACCAGGGTCCGGGCGGCCATGTCGCCGAGGCGCCGGCGGCGCCGCGAGGACAGCACGACGATGTAGCCGACCAGGTAGGCGAAGAGGCCGTCGATGATGCGCAGCAGTGTGCGGATGATGGCCTTGCCGATGCCGGGCGCGGCGCCGGTGACCTCGTCGACGACGCGGATGCCGGTGACGAGCTTGCCGACCGTACGGCCGAAGAGTCCCTCCAGCAGCACGTAGTACAGCACCACGAGGACGAACCACGCGAGGCTGCCGCCGCTCGACAACCGGGTGGAGCTGAAGCCCGAGGCCGTGGTTTCGACACCCGCCACCCGCGCGACGATGCCACCGAGGCAGCCGAGCAGCACCGCGTCGATGATGGTGGCCACCACACGGCGGCCGGTCACGTGGACGTCGGCGGAGAGCGATGGATAGGTCATTTCACTACCTCCTGCCGGACGGTGACGAAATGACCATACCCGTCGGGCGGGTCCGGCACCCAGTGGGCGGCGGTCTTCAGAACCTCATTTTCGCCTGGTACGCCGACTCGGCGTGGGACTCCCCCACCCACGTCGAGGAGCCATGCCTACGACAACGGCCAGCGGGGACTGCCCCGTGGTCAGCGCAGGATGCCGGTGTGGCCGAGGGAGTACCGGCCGGGCTGCGGCCAGAAGCACAGCCCGTGCGGCTGGGCGCCGACCTTGATCCGGGCGAGCAGGTGCCCGTCGTCCGTGGAGATGGCGTAGACCTCTCCGTCGTACCGGCCGGAGAGCCACAGGACCTTGCCGTCCGCCGAGACCCCGCCCATGTCGGGACTGCCGCCGCCGGGAATCTGCCACTTGGCGACCAGCGTGCCGGTGGCGAAGTCGAGGACCGACACCGAACCCTCGCCCCGGTTGGCGATGTAGAGGTGCTTCGAGTCGCGGCTGACGTACAGCCCGTGCGCGCCGGCTCCGGTCGGCAGGAACATCCGCACGGTGAACGCATCCCCGTCGAGGATCCACACACCGGACGTGTGCATGTCGGCGACGTACCAGGTGCGCCCATCCGGGGTGATCTTGACGTCCTGCGGCATCGCCCCGTCGCGTGGCAGGTGCAGCTGGCCGACCACCTCCTGGCGCTGGACGTCCACCTTGATCAGATCGCCGGAGAACTCGCAGGTCGCGATGAAGTAGCGGCCGTCGGCCGAGAAGTCGGCGTGGTTCACCCCGGAGCAGTTGACCGGCACCGACCGCTCCATCGCCATCGTGTGCGGGTCCCGGAAGTCGATGCGGTGCAGCAGCTCCGCCATGACCATCGCGAACTTGCCGTCGGGGGTGAAGTACAGGTTGTACGGGTTTTCGACCGGGACGGGCGTGCCGAACGTGCCGGTCGCCGGGTCGATCGGGGTCAGCGTGTTGCCGTCGTTGTTGTTGACCCACAGCGTGCGCAGGTCCCAGGCCGGCACGACGTGCTGCGGTGCGTCGCCGACCTTGACCGTCTGGATGACCTTGTACGTCGCCGGGTCGATGACGGAGACGGTGTTGCTGCCGAGGTTCGGCACGTACACCCGGACGGGGTCCTTCCTGACCGCATCGGCGAGCGCGCCGGGCCTGTCGGCGGCGTAGACGTCGTGCGGGTCGAGCAGCGGCGGCATGCCGGACAGCGCGGCGCCCGCCGCGGTGGTCCCGCTCCAACTCCCGGGTGACCGGGACGTGGCCATGCCGGGCATGCTCATGCCGGGCATGGACTCCGGCGTGCGGTGGTCGGCGGGGCCCGCGCTTTGCGGTGCGGTCTTGGAAGAACACGCACCCAGCAGCAGTGCGGCGACGGTGAGTGCGGCGAGCGCACCGCAGCGATGATGCCGAGATGTCATCAGCCGACCAGCTCAGCCATCGTGACGGGACGCGGACCCTGCGTAGCGGCGGTGACAGTCCGGTAATGCCAGAAATCGATTCTCACGATTGATCCGTTCGGTACGCCTTGTTGGGTATTGCGTACCACGGCAGCCGCTGGCTGGTCCGAGTTATCGAGCGAGCTGACGCCGTAGGTGGGCTGTCGCGGTCGGCCGGGTTTACGCGGGGTGGCGACGGGCATGGTGCCCGGGAGTTGCCGCACGATCATCGGCTCGCGGCCTATCGAGTCCCGCCGCGTTACCCAGTGCGGCGGCGGGACTCGGTCGGGCTGGGTGCTCAGGCGTCGCGACGGGCCCGCCAGGCGCCGAGCCCGAGCGCGATCGTGACGTACCCGGCCAGGTCGAGGTAGGCGAGCCGGAGTGAGGGCAGGCGCGGCTTGGCGGCGACGGCGTGGACCTGTGCGACCACGTCGCCGGCGTTGGACAGCAGCAGACGTGACGGCAGGTAGGACCAGCCTTCCAGGGCACGCGCCACCCCGTACGCAAGGAAGACCACGCCGATGAGGGCGGCGACCGCGGCGGCGGGGTGACGGGTGAGGGCGCCAAGACCGAAGCCGACGACGGCGATGACGGCGAGACACAGCCCGGCACCGGTCACCGCGCGCAGCACGCCGGGGTCGGCGAGGCCGACGTCGAGATGCCGAGCGGCGAGGACCTCCTGCCCGAGCAGGAACAGGCCGAATGCGAGAAGCTGGCCGCACACCAGCGTGGTGGCCGCCACGACCGTGGCCTTGGCGGCGTACACGACGCCGCGGCGCGGCACCGCGGTGAGCGTCGGGATGACAGAGCCGGTCGCGTAGTCGCCGGTCGCGACGAGCACGCCGAGGACGCCGAACGCGAGCTGGCCGAAGGTCAGCCCGGTGAAGGCACTGCCGACGGCGTCGAAGGACGCCCGGTCCGGCGCCGTGAGGGTGTCCCAGGATCGAGCGGTGCTGAGCGTGTCGGCCACGCCGAGCCCGACACCCAGCGCCGCCGCGGAGGCGAGGGCCAGCCAGGCGGACCGGACGGACCACAGCTTGATCCATTCGGCGTGCAGCGCGCGGCGCAGCGCCAAGGGTGCTGTTGTCATCGGGTGCTGCCTCCAGCGCCGCGGTACCGGGTGGTGTCGGCGGTCAGCGCGAAGTACGCGGCTTCGAGGGAGGCGTGGCCGCGGGTGAACTCGTCGACACCCGTGTCGGCGAGGAGCCGGCCGGCGCCGATGACGAGCAGGTGGTCGGCGGTGAGCGCCATCTCGCTGATCAGGTGGCTCGAGATCAGCACGGTGCGGCCTTCGGCGGCGAGGGCGCGCAGGAGCGTGCGGATCCAGTGCACGCCTTCCGGGTCGAGGCCGTTGACCGGCTCGTCGAGGATCAACGTCGACGGGTCGCCCAGCAGCGCCGCGGCGACGCCGAGCCGCTGGCGCATGCCGAGGGAGAAGCCGCGTATCCGCCGGTCGGCGACGGAGGCCAGGCCGGTGCGTTCCAGGGCCACCGTGGCGCGGTGGCGGGGCAGGCCGTTACTGGCGGCGAGCCAGCACAGGTGCCGGTAGGCGGTACGGCCACCGTGGAGACCAGCCGCCTCGACCAACGCGCCGACCTCGCGCAGCGGGGCGGGCAATGACCGGTACGGCCGGCCGTTCACCGTCGCCCGCCCAGACGTGGGCGTGGTCAACGCGAGCATCATCCGGATCGTGGTGGACTTGCCGGCGCCGTTCGGGCCGAGAAAGCCGGTGACCCGGCCGGGCTCGACGGCGAATGTCACCCCGTCGACGGCGGTATCCCCGCCGTACCGTTTGGTCAGCTGCTGTACTTCGATCATGCCGTCGACGATGGCAGCGGTACGGGTGCGCCGTCGTCAGCCCGCGGGCAGGCACCGTATCTGCCATGCGGCATACGCCGGCCGGACGACGACGACCGCGCACGGGCGGCCGTAGGCTCGCGGCATGGAATCCGCACCTCCGCCGCCGTTACGGCACCGGCTGAGGCCGGTGCACTGGCTGGTCCTCGACGTGCTTGCGGCCGCGGGGTACGGCATCGCCGGCTGGGGTGTGCTTGGCGCCCGGATCGACCAGCGGCTCCTCGCGGCGACGGGACTTGCGGTGGTATGCGCGGCGCTCGTGGCCGCGCGCCGGTGGCCGCTGGCGGCGATGAGTGGCGCCCTGGCCGTCTTCTGGCTGGCCCCGATCTCGGCCCGGTTCGGCTGGCTCGCGGCCGCGCCGCTGGCCTACGCGCTGTATCGGGTGGCTGAGCGCTGTCCCATCCGGCTCGCGGCGGGAGCGTTGGCGGTCGCGCTCACCGGTGCGGTGGCGACGGCCCTGCCGTCGTTGCGGCATGCGGGCGGGGTGCTGCCGTTCGGCCTGCTGCTCGCGACGGCGTGGACGGTCGGCATCGCGGTCCGCCAGCACCGCCGCTACACCGACGAACTGCTGCGCCACCAGCGCGGCCGCGCCGAGCGGCAGGCCGCCGACGAACGGGTGCGTATCGCCCGGGAGCTACACGATGTGGTGGCGCACAGCATGAGCCTCATCACCGTTCAGGCCGCCTACGGACGGCTCGTCGCTGACCGGCAACCGGCCACGGCGGCGGAGGCACTCACCGTGATCGAGACGACCGGCCGGGAGTCCCTCGCCGAGCTGCGTCGTGTCCTTGGCGTCCTGCGCGCGCAGGCCCCCGCTGGGACGGAGCCGGCGCCCGGCCTGGCCGACCTGCCCCGCCTGGCCGATCAGACCGCCGTCGCCGGCGTCCGCGTCGACCTCACCATCGAGGGCGAGCCCGAGCCGCTCCCCATCGGGCTGGAGCTGTCCGCGTACCGGATCGTGCAGGAGGCGCTCACCAACGTCGTCAAGCACGCCGGCACCGACCACGCCCGGGTCACCGTCGAACACCGTCCCGACGCCGTGGTCGTCGAGGTGACCGACGACGGTCGCGGCGGGCCCGCCGGGCCGGACGGACACGGCCTGATCGGCATGCGGGAGCGCGCCGCCCTCTACGGCGGGACGTTGCATGCCGGACCCGTGCCCGGCCGCGGCTTCCGCGTCACCGCACGTCTTCCGTTGGTCGAGCGGCGGACCGCATGACGGTACGGGTCGTCGTGGCCGACGATCAGGTCCTGATCCGCGTCGGCCTGTGCGGGATCGTCGAGGCCGCCGCCGATCTCACCGTCGTCGGCCAGGCCGGCACCGGGTTCGAGGCCGTCGACGCGGTCCACCGCCTCGCGCCGCACGTCGTGCTCATGGACGTTCGCATGCCGGGCCTCGACGGCATCGAAGCCACCCGGCAGATCACCGCGTCGACCAGCAGCCGGGTGCTGATGCTCACCACCTTCGACCTCGACGAGTACATCTACGGAGCACTGCGTGCGGGCGCGAGCGGCTTCCTGCTCAAAGACGCACCGCCGCACGACCTGCACGCGGCGATCCGGGTCGTCGCCGGCGGCGAGGCGCTACTGGCGCCGACCGTGACCCGACGACTGATAGCCACGTTCGCGACCCAGCATCCACCGCCGGCTCCGCTGCCGGCCGGGCTGTCGAGCGGGCTGGCCGGACTCACCGACCGGGAGCGGCAGGTCCTGTTGCTGGTGGCCGACGGGCTCACCAACGCCGAGATCGGCGCCCGCCTGCACATCACGGCCGGCACCGCCAAAACCCACGTCGCCCGGCTGCTGCACAAGCTCGCGGCTCGCGACCGGGTCCAGTTGGTGATCCTGGCCCACCGCGCGGGCCTGACGCCGGGCGGCTGACGCCACCGCACCGCCCGCGGTCACCCGCCGGATGGCCGTGACCAGCCCGGTACTGCTGCCTCCCAACAGGCATCGTCGCTCCAGCAGAAGTGCAGCGGCTGGCCGAAGCCGTGGCCCCCGGCCCGCAGGGCGCGGTCCATCGCGGCGAACACGTCACGCTGGGCAAGGTTCCAGTGCTCCATGTCGTGCTGATCGGCGGTCCGGTGGTCCGGGATGCGACGGAGCGCATGACCGGCCGCCGGAGCTTCAGCTCATGTCGCCACGGCGAGGCGGCATGGCCTCGGACGGTGTCGGCGCCGGGCGGTGGAAGGGGAAGGCGAGCGTGGCGCGGATGGTGGTGCCGGTCAGCAGCATGACGAGCCGGTCGACGCCCAGCCCCAGGCCACCGGTGGGTGGCATGGCGTACTCGAGCGCGCCAAGGAACGCCTCGTCCAGCTGCATGGCCTCGGGGTCACCGGCGGCGGCCCTGAGCGACTGGGCGGTGAGGCGGGCGCGTTGCTCGACGGGGTCGATGAGTTCGGAGTAGGCGGTGGCCAGCTCCATGCCGTAGGCGACGAGGTCCCACCGTTCGGCGAGGCGGGGGTCGTCGCGGTGGGCGCGGGTCAGCGGCGAGGTCTCGGTCGGGAAGTCGAGGTAGAAGGTGGGGTAGGTGGTCTGCTTCTCGACGAGCGCCTCGTAGAGCTCCAGGACGAGCTCGCCGGCGGTGGCGCCGGTCGGGGCGTGGACGCCGCGGGCGGCGCAGATGGCGCGCAGTGCGGCCGCCGGGGTGTCGGGCGTGATGGTTGTGCCGCAGGCCCGGCCGACCGCGGCGTGGACGGTCACCACCGGCCAAGGGGCGCTCAGGTCGACGAGCCGGGGCGCGCCGTCGTCGCCCGGGCGCAGGACGGACGGGGTGCCGTGCACCGCGGTGGCGACCTCGAGGATCAGCTCGCGGGTGAGCTCGCGCATGGTGTGGTAATCGGCATAGGCCTGGTACGCCTCAACCGACGTGAACTCCGGGTTGTGGGTGGCGTCGGCGCCCTCGTTACGGAAGTTCCGGTTGAGCTCGAACACCTTCTCCATGCCGGCCACGCACAGGCGCTTGAGGTGCAGCTCGGGGGCGATGCGCAGATAGAGGTCCATGTCGTAGGCGTTGATGTGGGTGCGGAACGGCCGGGCGGTCGCGCCGCCGTGGACCGGCTGCAGCATGGGGGTCTCGACCTCGGTGAACCCGCGGGCCGCGAAGCCGTCGCGCAGGGCCTTGACCGCGGCGCTGCGCCGGCGCAGGACCAGCATCGAGTCGGCGTTGACGAGCAGGTCGAGGTGGCGCCGGCTGACGCGGGCCTCGGGATCGGTGAACCCGGCGTGCCGGCCGGGCAGGGGACGCAGGCATTTCGCGGCCATCGTCCACGCCGAGACCAGGACCGACAGCTCGCCCCGCCGGGAGGTGACCACCTCACCGGTGACGCTGACGTGATCGCCGAGGTCCACGGTGCTCTTCCACCAGGCCCTCGCCTCGGCCGGGGAGCCGTCGGCGGTGAGCATGGCCTGCAGGGTCGCCCCGGTGCCGTCCTGCAGCACGCCGAACGTGACGCCGCCGAGGTCACGCAGCGCCCGGACGCGGCCGGCCACCGAGACCTGGACACCGGTGCGGTGATCCGGGGCGAGATCGGGGTGGGCCTGCCGGACCTCGGCCAGGGTCGTGGTCCGGGGCACGCCCACCGGATAGGGCTGACGGCCGGACCGGGCCAGCCGCTCGGCCTTGGCCAGGCGGGTGAGTTGCTGCTCGCCGACGCGGCGCACGGGCCCCAGGAGGGCGAGCCGCTCCTGCTCCTGCCGGTGGACGGCGACCGGGAAGGGGACGGTCTCGCCGGTCTCCAGCCGGATCTGCTCGTGGTCCTGCACGCGTTCGGCGGGGTTGAAGGCCGGCAGGAACCCCTCGGCCATGCCGGCGGCGATGGCGGCCCGGGTCAGGGTCAGCGACGAGTCGTAGCACAGGAACCGCGGCAGCCAGGCTGGGCGGTACTTGGCGTTGGCGCGGTACAGCGACTCGAGCTGCCAGAACCGTGACGCCACCGACAGGGCCGTGTCGGTGAGGCGGACCACCGGGCCGGCGCCGACACGCTCGGCCGAGCTGAACACCGCCCGGAACATCGCGAAGTTCAGCGAGATCTGCCGCACGCGCAGCTCCTGGCAGGACTCGATCAGCCCGGCGATCATGAACTCGTTGACGCCGTTCTCGGCCGTGCGGTCGGCGCGCATGAGGTCGAGGGACAGACCGTTGGCCCCCCAGGGCACGAACGACAGCAGCCCGCGGACGCGGCCTTCGGCGTCGCGGGCGACGACCATGACGCATCGCTCGTCGGAGAGGTCGCCGAGCCGGCCGAGGGCCATGGAGAACCCGCGTTCGGACGCGTCGCCGAGCCAGGCCTTGGCCAGGCGCGCGAGGTCGGCGAGCGTGGCGGGGTCGAGGTCGCCGTGGCGGCGGACCTCGACCGCGTAGCCGGCGCGGCGGACCCGGGTGACCGCCTGCCGGACGGGCCGCATCGTCCGGCCCTCCAGGCTGAAGTCCGCGACGTTGAGGATCGCCTCGTCGCCGAGGCTGAGCGCCTTCAGCCCGGCCGCGACATAGGCGCTCGCGCCGGCCTCGCTGGCCGACAGCACGGCCGGGAACCAGGCGTACCGGCGCGCCTCGGCCAGCCACGCCTCGATCGCGGCCGGCCAGGAGGCGGCGTGCCCGATCGGGTCGGCGCTGGCCAGGCTGACGGAGGCGACCACCCGGTAGGTGATCGCGGCCCGCCCGTCGGGCGAGAAGACGACGGACTTGTCACGCCGGGTGCCGAAGTATCCGAGCGAGTCCCGCTCGCCGCTGTCCAGCAGCAGCCGCCGGATCCGCAGCTCGTCGTCGGCACCGAGGAACTGCTTGGCCCGGGCCGAGCGCAGGAACACCCCGACCGCCGCGAACAGCGCCGCCGCCGAGGCCGTGCCGGACAGTACCGCGATCCAGTGGTGCCCCCGATGACCGTGCAGGCCGGCCTTGTCCTCGGGCGCGGTCAGCCCGAACGCCGACCGGCTGGCCCACACCAGCGACTCGCCCAGGCCGCGCAGCGTGTGCGGGAACAGCTCGGTCAGCCCGAGCGCGAGCAGCCACGACAGCGCCAGCCCGGCGGCGAGGACGAGCAGCGCCCCGCGGCGGCTGCCGGGGGCCAGCCGGGCCGGGAAGCGGCCGCGGGCACGCCACAGCAGGACGGTCAAGATCACACCGATCGGCACCGACGCCGCGATGGACACCATCTCCCACGGGTGGGGGCGCTCCGTGGCCGCCAGACTGTCCCAGAAGACCGCAAACACGACGGTGGCCGCCGCGTCGAACAGCGTGACCAGCACCTGGTACACCAGCAGCAGGATCAGTGCGGTCCGCAGCCGGCGACGCAGCGCGCTGCCCAGCAACAGCAGCGAGGCGGCAATGAACAGGTTCGGCGCGACCGGCAGATTGAGCAGACCGAACGCGTCGTCGATCCACCAAGCCCACGCGAAGTGCCGCAGCGGCAGGCTGACCACGACCCACAGACCGGCGATGGTCATGACCCGCCCGGACCAGGCCGCGACGCGGTCCAGCCGCCCCTCAGCGCGTGCGGGCACCGGTGCGGGCGATGCCGCGGTTCGCCGTTCGAGCATTCTGGTCACGCAAACATCTTCACATTCCATGGATCGCGGCAAGCCTGGTATCTCGACCGGCACATGGCGCCGCGGCGAATCCGGCCGGTGTGCGCGAAGAAGCTGTCGATAAGGCCGGAACGGTACATCGCAAACCGCCTGCGATTTCGTCACCAGCCGCGTCGCAGCTTGCGGGCTACCATTGGATCGTCGACGTGATGGCCAGGCCAATCCAACAGGGAACCGGTCATCGCCTGGATGCGCAGTGTTGTGTTGCAAGGGTGGAGGACGTCGCTGATGCGGGCGCGTCTGACGACATTGTTGCTTCGTCCGAAGCCGCCACCACTCGCGCTCGGGTTTCTGGTCGCCGCGATGCTCATCGGCGTGGAGACCGCCGTGATGTTGCCCTTCCGGGACGTTCACGAAGGCGTGCGAAGCGTCGTCTATCTGTGCGGCGTCCTGGTCGTGGCAACCGTGTGGGGCGCCAAACTGGCCGTGGTGACCTCGGTGGCCAGCGCCGCCGCATTCAGCTTCTTCTACGCTCCTGCCTACCGGGAGTTCAGCCACAGCGCACCGCAGGACCTGCAGATCGTCCTGCTATTCATCGCGGCCGGGCTCCTGGCCAGCTTCCTCGCCGACCTGTCCCGATTCCACGCCGCCGAGGCATCGCAGCGACGTCAGGAGGCCGACCTCGTCGCCGAGCTCGCGCGCCAGATGTTGCACGCCGGCGATCTGCATTCGGTCCTTGGTCCGGCAGCACAGCGGATAGCCGAGGTGTTTGGGCTACCGTTCGCAACCATCGAGCTCGGGGCAGTTGCCGGAGACGAACGGCGGGCTGCGGTGCCGTTGTGGGATGGTGCGACCCGTCTGGGCACGCTGCTGGTCCCCGCCGAGCTGCCCGCACGGACGTTTGAACGCTTGCGGCAACGGGTCGTACCGTCGCTGGAGGCGCTGCTGAGTGCGACGGCTGGCCGTACCAACTCGCTGCAGGCAAGCCGCGAACAGGCCAGCAGGCTGATGTCGGAGCAGGCCGCGTTGCGGCGGGTGGCGACCCTGGTCGCACACGGAGCCGCACCGACCGCGGTGTTCGACGCCGTCACCGCGGAACTGTGCAGGATCTGCGGACCCCAGAACACCGGCCTCGTCTGCTACGAGCCGGACGGCACCGGCACGCTTGTCTCGGGCCGGAACGAGCCGGGCATTGCCGAGACGCCGGCCGGGACGTGTATCCCGCTTCAAGGAGACTGCCTGTCCGGGATCGTCAAACGCACGGGCCGCTCGGCTCGCACGACATACGACCCCGCGGTTGGCCCCACCGCCAAGATGCTGCGCGATCTGGGCATCCGCTCGGGGATCGGCGTACCGGTGATCGTCGAGGGCCGCCTCTGGGGCGCGGCCGTCGTCACGACCACGTCGACCACACCGATATCGGACGCCACCGAGGCGCGCCTGGTCGAGTTCACCGAGCTGCTGGCCACCGCGATCGCCAACGCCCACAGCCATACGCAGCTCACCGCCTCCCGCGCCCGCATCGTCACCGCCGCGGACAACACCCGCCGTCAGCTCGAACGCGACCTGCACGACGGCACACAGCAACGTCTCCTCTCGCTGGCCCTCCAGCTGCGCACCGTGGAAGCGTCGATCCCACCCGGCCAGGACACCGTCAAGGAGGAACTCTCATCAGCCGTGAGCGGCCTCATCGGCGTCTGCGAGGACCTGCGGGAACTGTCCCGGGGGATCCATCCCGCGATCCTGTCCAAGGGCGGGCTGGGCCCGGCGCTCAAGACACTTGCCCGCCGCAGCACGCTTCCCGTCAACCTCACGGTGGACATCGACCGGCGACTACCCGAGCGAGTCGAGGTCACCGCGTACTACATCGTCTCCGAGGCACTCACCAACGCCGCCAAACACGCCCGGGCGACCCTGGTGTGCGTTGACGCCGAAGCCGATGACACAACCCTAGGGCTCACCATCCGAGACAACGGCGTCGGCGGCGCAAGCACCGGCAAAGGGTCAGGACTGATCGGACTGCAAGACCGCACCGAGGCACTCCGCGGCAAAATGGAGATCACCAGCCCGCCCGGCGCCGGCACAACACTCCTGTTCAGCGTTCCGCTCAAGAGCAGCTGAGGAGTTGGCCACTGAGCCCGATTGGTGGTCATCCGGATACGCTGGGTATGCCGGTCTCGATGTGGCCGGTGAAGCGCTGCGACCAGGCCGGGTCGACGTCGACGGTGATCGTGAAGTCGTACCAGCCGTTGTTGTACGCCACGGCGTTGAACCAGTCGTCCACGCTCTGCCCGGCACCCACCCGGTAGGTCCAGGGCCCGTCCGTGCGGTACTGGTTCGACGTGATGGTGAAGGTCATCGCCGACGCTGACGTGTTCTTCATCCGGAACCAGATCGCCTGCTTCCCGGTGTTGGCTGCCACCGCGTAGTAGCTGCTGACGAGGGCGTCCTTGCCGGCGGTGGTGGCGTTGCCGACGAACCGGCGAAGGAAGCGGTTCGGGCCGACCATGCCCAGGTCATATTGGCCCGAGCCGTAGCCCGCCCCGATGTTGAAGAAGTCGGATGCGGTGCCGCCGGCGTCGACCGTGTACTGCCAGGGGTCGCGGTTGCGGTACGCGTTGGGGTGGATCGAGAAATGGACCGCGCGCGTCGCCTCGGCGCCCTGGTTCACCATCTGGAACCAGGCCAGGATCTTGCCGCCGGCGCCGAACTCGAGCCGGTCGAGGTATCCGTTGGGCTGATAGGGCAGGGCTCTGGCCGGCCGGGTACCGGGCTCCTGTGCGGGCAGCGCGTTGGTGCGCGGGGTCGGGTTGGGCAGCGTTTTGCAGTAGGCGTGGGTGATCACGCTTGTGGCGGGCAGTTGCGGCAGCCCATACACGGGCGAGGCGAAGTCGAAGACGCCGGTGAGGTCGCCGACCACCTTCCGGCGCCACGCGCTGATGTTGGGGCAGGTTGCCGGCCTGCCGAGGGCCGCGGTCCACCGCTCCAGGAACCGGATGACGGAGGTGTGGTCGAAGACCTCCGAGCTCACCCAGCCGCCACGGGTCCACGGCGAGATCACCAGCATGGGCACGCGGAAGCCGAGCCCGATCGGTACGCCGCTCAGGAACTCGTCGGTGGTGCCACTCGGGGGAACCGGAGGCGGCACGTGGTCGAAGCAGCCGTCGTTCTCGTCGTAGTTGAGCAACAGCACGGTCGAGTTGAAGACGCTTGCGTCGGCGTTGAGGGCCTGGATCACGAGGTTGACGAAGTGCGCGCCGTCGCCGGGCGGGGCGGACGGGTGCTCGGAGAACGCCTCGTTGGCGACCACCCAGGAGACCTGTGGGAGCGTGCCGTTGACGACGTCGGCCCTGATGGCGTCGGCGATCGCCTCGTGCGTGGGCTTCGTGCCAGGCACCGAGGCCATGCCGCGATCGTAGAGGGGACTGCCCGGCGAGGCGCTCGTGAACTGCTGGAAGTAGGCCAAGCCGTTGTCGCCGAAGTTGTCGCTGGAGCGCTGGTAGACCTTCCAGGTCACCCCGGCGTTCTGCAGCGCCTCGGCGTAGGTCTGCCAGGTCAGCCCCGACTCATCGCCGCCGTCCTTGCTGTTCGCGTCGACCTTGCCGCTCCAGAGCAAGGTACGGTTGGGTCCCGTCGCGCTCAGCGTCGAACAGAAGTAGGCGTCGCAGATGGTGTACTTGTCGGCGAGCGCGTAGTGAAACGGGATGTCGTTTCGGTCGAGGTAACCCATCGTGCGGACGTTGCCGACCCCTGAGACCCAGTTGTCGAGCTTGCCGGTGTTCCACGCCGCGTGCTGCGATGACCAGCTGTGCGCCAGCTGCCCGTTGCACTGCGCCATGTCGTCGGGGTCCGCGCCGCCCGCGGGAAGGGTGCTGCTCATCTTCCACGGGTACTGCCACCCGGTGCCGTTGGGCTGGCGGAAGATCGAGCTGCCGGTGCTGGTCGTGACGGCGCTGCGGTCGCCGAAGCCGCGTACTCCCTTCAGGGTCCCGAAGTAGTGGTCGAAGCTGCGGTTCTCCTGCATCAGGATGACCACGTGCCGCACATCGGTGATCGTGCCCGTGGTCGCCGCGGCGGCCTTGACCGGCGGGCCGGTTTGGATTCCCGGTGCCACCACCGCGCCTGCGGCGGCGCTTGCGGACAGCGCGACGAAGCTTCTGCGGCTCAACCGTCCCATATGAGGTCTCCTTCGGGGTGAGTGGATGCTGGGAACCACAGGGGTTTCCAGGGTCAGCTGACGGCGAAGACGGTGAGGACGGCGGCGTGGTCGGAGGGCCAGGCGTTGCCCGACGGGTCGGACTGGGACGGGGTGCCTTCCCAGAGCGCGTCGGAGGACAGGACGGTCAGCGGCCCGCGGTAGTGGACGAAGTCGATGCGGTCCTGGGGTTCCGGCTCGCCCTTGTGGGAGTCGTACCCGTACCCGCCGGCGAAGGTCTTGTCGACCGGGGACCAGGTGTTGCCCGGGCTCGTGGCCGGGTCGGGGTGGGCCTGGCGGTAGGAGTCGGTGAGGCCCGCGTTGGCGGGGGCTGTGGAGGTGGGCCAGGGGACGGCGCCGTAGCCGCAGCGGGCGTTCGCGGCCGTCCAGTCCAGGTGTGACGGTGCGTTGAAGTCGCCGGTCAGCAGGACCGGGGTGCTCGCGGACGCGGCGAGGTCGGGCGCCATCGCGGCGATGACGTCGTTGATCTGGCCGGTGCGGCCGGAGGAGGCCTCCCGGTCGAGCAGTTGCTGCACCGTCAGGTGGCCGAAGCAGGCGTCGTAGGGGCCGTAGGGCGTGTAGCCGAGGTGGGCGTTCCAGAGTCGCAGCGAGCGGGAGCCGAGGTCGATGCGGGCCGCGACCGCCGAGCCGGCGACGGTGGGGGTGGTGGCGGTGATCGGGTAGCGGCTCAGCACGGCGGTGTCGGCGTTCTGGAAGTACGACCATCCGAGCGCGGTGGCGAGCGCCTGTGCGGCGCCGTCCTGGTTCTCCTGGATGCCGACGACGTCGACGTCTCGTTCGAGGAGGAACTTGAGCTCCTTCTCGAACCCGTTGGACACGACGGTGCCGCCGTGCCAGAGGTTCCAGCTCAGCGCGCGCAGCTGCGGTACGAGCGCTGCGGCCTGTACCCGGACGGTCACCGTGGCGTCGGTGGTCCCGGCGGTGGTGGTGGCGCGGATGCCGATGGTGGCGGTCCCGGCGGCGGTCGGCGTGCCGGTGACGGCGCCGGTGCTGGAGACCGTGGCCCAGGCGGGTCCGGAGGTCTTGGCGAAGCTCAGCCCGGCGGTGTTGCCCTGCACGAGGCCGCCGACCGTGGCGGAGTAGGCGACGCCGACCTTGGCGTTGCGCAGCGTGAACGCCGGCGTGGGAAAGTGGGGGGCGCCGCTGCCGGTAATGCGGAGGGTGACCGGCTGGGCGAGCCAGGTGTACCCGTCGTTGTACAGGTAGTACACGATGTAGTCGCCCGCGGTGAGTCCGGATGTGGGCAGCGAGGCGGAGCCGCTGGTGCCGGCCGTGTAGACCCAGCGTTCGGACTGGCCGACGTAGGCCTGGTTGACGGGCCCGTTGCCGGGGTTGTGGTACAGCCCGATCCAGTTCGTGCCGCTCGGCTTCGAGGTGGTGTACGTGACCTGGATCGGTGTGCCGGCGGTGACCGTGGCCGAGGCGAGCGTGAGGGTTCCCGACGCGGCGATCAGCTGTATCCGTACGGGCTGGGCGAGCCAGGTGTACCCGTCGTTGTAGAGGTAGTACAGGATGTACGCGCCCGGGGCCAGCCCGGCGGTCGGCAGCGAGCCGGAACCGCTCGCCGAGGCCGCGTACGTCCACTTGGTGGACGGTCCGACGTAGGCCTCGCCGGCCGGGCCGTTGCCGGGGTCGGTGTACAGGCCGACCCAGTTCGTCGCGCTGGGGCGGGGCGTGGAGTAGCTGAACCGGAGCTCGGACCCGACGGTGACGGACGACGCGGCGAGCGTGCCGTCGGCCGCGGCGAGGACGGGCCGCGCAGGAGCGGCGACGGCCAGAGCGGCGACGAGGACGGCCAGGACCAAGGGTAGGAGCCTGCGCATCTGGTCTCCAGGGAGTTGGAGTTCGACGATCAACGATGGCATGTGCATTGAAGTTGAGCAATGCGTGTGGCGCTCGAACTCACCCGGCAACGGTAGGGACGCCGGGGTCCCGCATGGGCAGAACCCCGGCGGTTACGACCATGGCCGGCCTGCTGGCTGGCCGGGCTGCGCGACAGCGGGCTGGACCGCTCCGAGGTCTTCATCACCACCAAGGGTTCAGCCGGACGTCAGGGCAGGTTCCACTTCTGGGTCGCGCCGCTGTTGCAGTCCCTGATCTGCAGCTGGGTGCCGGAACCGCCGCCCCCGTTGTCGTCCAGGCATCTGCCGGATTGCGGGTTGACCAGCGAACCGTCGGACTGTGCCCGCCACTGCTGGGCACCGGTCTGGTTGCAGGTGTACAGCTGCACCGGGGTGCCGTTGGCGGTGGAGCCCCCGCTGACATCCAGGCACTTGCCCATGGCGTGCAAGGTGCCGTCCGTGATGACCGCCCACTGCTGGGACAGTGTGCCGTTGCAGGTGTAGACCTGCACCGGGGTGCTGTCGGCGTTGGTGCCGTTGCGGACATCTCCGCACAGGCCCTGGTAGCCGGTGATCAGGCCGGTGTGCGCCTTCGGCGACGTGGCCTGGCAGCCCCAGGTGTAGGGCCCGGAGCCCGAGGTCGCGCTGAAGGCGGCCGCGTTGTGGGGGTACTGCCGCTGGCACGCGTCGTCCATGTTGATGGAGACGTGCGAACCGGTGTAGGTGACGCAGCGCCAGTCGTTGCTCGTCGTGCCGTCGAGGCTGGATCCCGAGTGACCGATCGACTGGCAGTATCCCTGCAGGTCGATTCCGCCGAGCTGGGTGTAGGCCGGCGCTGTGCCCAGTGTGACGGTGACGGACGTGGTACCGGCGGGCAGGGCGACGACGCCGTTGGCGTTGTCGACGGTGCCGGCACTGGCGGAGGCGATGTTGCCGATGAACTCCGGCACGCTGAACTGGACGCCGCCGGAGGGGGCGTTGCCGGACATGGTCAGGGTGACGCTGGACCCTGAGGCGCTGATCGTCGCGCCGGCGCGGCCGCCGGCGATCGGGTAGTTGCTGACGCTCACCGACTGGCCGCTTCGCAGCCACTCGGTGGGCACGCCGCGGCCGACGATGACCGATCCGTTGGACTTCTCGGCGATCAGCGAGTCCAGGAGCACCTTGGAGTTGTTGGCCTGGCCCCACATGTGCGGGCTGGAGCCGGTGCCGGATGTGGCATGGGTTCCGGGCGACCAGTTGGTGGTGGCGGCCGACGGGATGCCCTCCCACCACGAGTACGGCGCGCTCTGCGCATTTTGGATCATGAAGAGGTAGTCGTAGATCCCCTCGGCCCGGTAGCGGGTCGAGCTCAGTCCGGCCGAACCGTAGCCGGCGTTGTAGGCGGTGCTGTAGCCGTTGTAGCCGCCGTAGGTGTGCGCCGGCAGTCCGGAGTTGTAGGCGAACCCGTAGTCGTAGGTCGCGTCGATCATGCTCGTCATGGGCCCGCCCGGGCTGCCGCCCCACAGTTGGCCGTCCCAGGACCAGCGACCGAACAGGAACGTCGAGGCCCAGTTGGCGTTGCCCGGCTGGCCGCAGGCGTTGGCGGAGTTGGGGACGTCCATCGCGCAGGGCAGGTAGGACAGGTGGTTGGCGGAGATGGTGGCGTTGAGCTTGGCGTTCACCGCGGCCAGCAGCGTCTGGTACTGGCTCGCCGCCCAGTTGGCCTCGGTGGTGTTGCCCAGCCTGGTGGCGATGTACTTGTAGGTCAGCAGGCCCATCAGCGCGGATTCGTTGTCGAGGGTCCAGTAGCCGTCGGAGTCGATGGCGTTGGAGAGCTTCATGATGCCGCCGGGGCCGGTGGCGTTGGCCGCGATGGCGTGCGCGTTCTGCTGGATCTTGGCGAAGTTCTGCTGGACGTAGGCCGTGTTGCCGGTCTTCTGCAGGTAGACGGCCCAGGGCCAGCTGTACTTGTACAGCGCGTCGGGGTACTCGTTGTAGAGCAGGGTCTGCAGGTAGCTCGCGGCGTTGGAAAGGTCGCCCTCGTCGAACAGGTTGGTCATGATCCCGACGAGGTCGTGGTCGTACAGCCGGTCGTAGCCGTTCTCGCCGACGTTGAGGTTGTTCCCGTCCTTGATGATGTTGGTGTAGATGTAGCCGGCCTTGTAGGCGTTGGCGATCTGCGGATCCGGAGCCGATATCTGGGCGATCTGCGCGAGTTTGCCGTCCCAGTAGGACGTCATGTGGGCGTAGTGCGTGTCGTACCCGCCGGCCCCGGTCAGCGCGGCGTTTGAGGGCCAGGCGTAGCTGCCGCCGAACTTGTCGATCGCGACCACGTAGTCGAAGTTGACGCTCCGCCCGGCCGCGACGGTCGTCGACGGGCCGTTCAGGGCCAGCAGCGCCGAGGACGGGGCCGGGTTCTCCGTGTGTGCGACCGAGTCGTGGTTGGCGACCGTCACCCGGGAGTAGGCGGCGACGAAGCGGTTGCCGCCGATGGTCACCTCATCCGCGAAGTTGGTGATGGTGACCGTGCAGTTGTCCCGCTCGAACTGCGTGGTCAGCGCCGGGTAGTAGCCACCGGCGTTGAACCACTGGAGGCGGGAGGGGTTGTTGTAGATCCCGAAGCCGACGGTGATGTTCTTGCCGCCCCGGATGTCGAAGCTGCCGTCGCGGTGCGCGATGGCGGCGTCCAGGTCGCCGTCCCAGCCGATGATTCCGCTGTCGACCTGGGTGGTGCTGGCCACGGCCGGAGCCGGGCGCGCGATCTGCACGCCGAGGCCGGCGGCGGCGAGCGCTGCGGAGAGCACCACCGCCAGCCAGCCTCGTGATCGATGCTTCCTCATGCTGACGTCCTCTCCGGCGAGCCGCCGTGGTTGGCTGGCAGTTTAGCGTTAAAGCGGGCGTATTGCTGATGGACGTCATCGTGATTGCCGCCGTGTTGCGCTGTCAACACTCGTCTGCCGTGGAGTTGTGCCAGCTTCGCACGGATCACATGTTGGTAACGCCGGGTTGACAGGCGGGCGGGCCGCGCTCACGGTTTTAGCGTTAAAACCACACCCCTGAAGGAGTACCAGGATGCGTCGATACGCGACTCCCCGGGCGGCCGCCGTCCTCGCCATAGGAGTGCTGAGCATCGGTGGATGCAGCACGGAAGGCGGAAGTGGAGCCCCGCCGGCGGCGGACGACCGTGGACCGATCACCCTGGCCACGGGCAAGGACACCACCGGCACGATGCAGGCGCAGCTGGACCGGTGGAACGCCGAGCACCCGAACGAGAAGGTGACCCTGGTCGAGCTGCCGGAAAGTGCCGACCAGCAGCGCCAGCAGTTCATCCAGAACGCCCGGACCAAGTCGGACGCGTACACGGTGGTCAACCTGGACGTGGTGTGGGTGGCCGAGTTCGCCGCCAACCGGTGGATCGACGAGCTGCCCGCCGGCAAGGTGCCCGTGGACAAGATGATTCCCGCGGTCGTGGACACCGCCAAGTACTTCAACAAGCTCTACGCCGTGCCCTACACGACCAACGGCGGCCTGCTGTTCTACCGCAAGGACCTCCTCGACGCCGCGGGCGTTGCGGCGCCGACGACGTGGGCGCAGCTGAAGGACGCCTGCGCCAAGGTCAAGGCGCTGCCGGAGGGCAAGGACCTGTCCTGCTACGCGGGGCAGTTCGACAAGTACGAGGGCCTCACCGTCAACTTCGCCGAGGCGGTCGACTCGGCGGGCGGCGCGATCGTCGACGCCAACGGCAAGCCGACGGTCAATACCAGCGAGGCCAAGCAGGGCCTCGGGTTCCTCGCCGACTCGTTCAAGGACGGCACGATCGCCAAGTCGGCGATCTCGTTCAAGGAGGAGGACGGCCGGCGCGAGTTCCAGGCCGGCAAGCTGATCTTCCACCGGCAGTGGCCGTACGAGTGGGACCTGGCCAACAAGACCGACGGCTCCAGCAAGGTCGCCGGCAAGTTCGCCGTGGCCCCGCTGCCGGGCCTGAGCGGCCCGGGCAAGTCGAGCCTCGGCGGCCTGGACCTGGCCATCAGCACCTTCGGCAAGCACAAGGCGACCGCGCTGGACTTCATCAGCTTCTTCGCAGGCGAGGACAATGCCCGCAAGAACCTGGAGGCGACGTCGAACGCGCCCGCCTACGCCTCCCTCTACCAGGACACCGGGCTGCAGCAGAAGTACCCGTACCTGGACACGCTCCGGCAGTCGATCCTCAACGCCGCGCCCCGGCCCAAGGTCGTCGCCTACGGCGATGTCACCGCGGTGATCCAGGAGAACGCCTACGCCGCCATCACCGGCACCAAGCCCGTCGACACCGCCCTGGCCGACATGCAGGCCGGCCTCGACAAGGCGGTTGCCACCAAGTGACGTCGACCCTGTCACTGTCCCGCCCGGTGCCGCCGACCATCGGCCGGCGGCACCGGGCGCGGACCCGGCGCCTCGCCGCGCTGCTCGTCTCGCCGGCCCTGCTGGTGCTGGCGCTCGTCGTCGGCTACCCGATCCTCGCCGCCGTGCGCATGTCGTTCCAGGTGTCCAGCGACCACATCGACCCGCAGACCGGCTTCAAGGTCACCGGCACGACCACCGGCCTGGCCAACTACGCGATCACCAACGGCCGGTTCGTCAACGCGCTGTGGAACACCACCACATTCACCGTGGTCTCGGTCGCCATCGAGGTCGCTATCGGCGTCGGGATGGCGCTGGTCATGCACCGCGGCCTGCGCGGCCGGGGCCTGATCCGCTCGTCGATCCTGGTGCCCTGGGCGATCCCGACCGTAGTGTCCGCCCTGCTGTGGCGGTGGATCTTCGCGCCGTCCGGGGTGGCGAACGCGGTCCTGTCCGCCGACGTCGTGTGGACCGGCGACGGCATCTCCTCCTGGACCGCCGTCATCGTGGCCGACACGTGGAAGACCGCGCCGTTCATCGGCCTGCTCACCCTGGCCGGTCTGCAGGCCATCCCCCGGCAGGTCTACGAGGCGGCCCGCGTCGACGGCAGCTCCCCGATCACGACCTTCTGGCGGATCACCCTGCCGCTGGTCCGCCCGGTCCTCGTCGTCGCGGTGCTGTTCCGGCTGCTGGACGTGCTGCGCATGTTCGACCTGCCCTACGTACTGGTCGGGCCGCACAAGGGTTCGGTGGAGACCTTGTCGATGCTCGCCTACGACGAGATGACCAACCTGCGATTCGGGCCCGCCGCCGCCTACGCGACCGTCCTGTTCCTCTACGTCATGACCATCGCGTTCGTCTTCGTCCGGATCTTCGGCGCGGACGTCACCAACCGGGGTGCCTCGTGAAACGGATACCGCAGTTCGCCGCCACCGGCGGCCTGGTCGCCTACTGCCTGCTGCCGTTCGCCTGGATGGTCATCTCCAGCCTGCGCCGCCCGGCCGACCAGTTCTCCAACGACCCGCTGCCCCTGCCACCGTCGCTGGACAACTACCGCGCGGCCTTCGACCCGGCCAACGGGTTCGCCAAGGCCCTGCTCAACAGCCTCATCGTGGCCGGCGTCACCACCGTCGTCGTGGTGGCCGTCGCGGCGCTGATGGCCTACGCCATCGCCCGGCTGGAGTTCCCGTTCAAAAGCGTCATCCTGGGCTTCATCATCGCCACCGCGATGTTCCCCGGCATCACCATCCTGGTCCCGATGCTCGAGGTCATCATCAAGCTCGACTGGATCAACACGTATCAGGCGATGGTCCTGCCCACGATCAGCTTCGCCTTGCCGCTGGCGGTGTGGGCACTGACCGCCTACTTCCGGCAGCTGCCGGTCGAGCTCGAACAGGCCGCCCAGGTCGACGGCTGCGGACCCCTGCAGGCGTTCTACCGCATCATGCTCCCGCTCGCCGCTCCGGGCGTGTTCACCACGGCGATCCTCGCCTTCATCGCCTCCTGGAACGAGTTCATGGTGGCCGCCAGCGTCGTCAACCGCAAGGACACCATGACCGCGAACGTCATCCTGTCGCTGTTCACCGGCCAGTACGGCTTCGACCAGCCGTTCGGCACCCAGATGGCGGCCGGCACCGTCGTCACGATCCCGCTGGTCGTGCTCGTGCTCATCTGCCAGCGCCGCATCGTCGACGGCCTCACCGCGGGAGGCGTCAAATGAGCCCGTGGTGGCAGTCCGCCGTCATCTACCAGGTCTACGTCCGCAGCTTCGCCGACACCGACGGCGACGGCGTGGGCGACCTCGGCGGCGTCCGGAGCCGGCTGCCGTACCTGCGCGAGCTCGGCGTCGACGGTGTGTGGCTCACCCCGTTCTACCGATCGCCGATGCGCGACGGCGGCTACGACATCACCGACCACCGCGACGTCGACCCGATGTTCGGCACGCTCGCCGACTTCGACGCGCTGCTGGCCGACGCCCACGCGCTCGGCCTGCGGCTCATCGTCGACCTGGTCCCCAACCACACCTCCGACACGCACCCGTGGTTCTCGTCGCCGCACCGCCGCCGGCGGTACATCTTCCGGCCCGGCCGCGGCGACGGGCCGCCCAACGACTGGGAGTCGGTGTTCGGCGGCCCCGCCTGGAGCAAGGACCCGCACAGCGACGACTGGTACCTGCACCTGTTCGACGCGTCCCAGCCCGACCTCGACTGGGACGACCCGGCCGTACGGCAGGAGTACGCCGCGGTCCTGCGGTTCTGGCTCGACCGCGGCGTCGACGGCGTCCGCATCGACGTCGCCCACGGGCTCGTCAAGGCTCCCGGCCTGCCCGACGCCGGTCACGCCGGCCAGGACCACCGCGGCGGCATCCTGCCGTACTTCGACCAGGACGACGTCCACGAGGTCTACCGCGACTGGCGCAAGATCCTCGACTCCTACCCCGGCGACCGCATCGGCATCGCCGAGGCCTGGGCGCCCACCGCCGACCGCCTCGCCAACTACACCCGCCCGGACGAACTGCACCAGGCCTTCAACTTCCCGTTCCTGCTCAGCCCCTGGCAGGCCGGCGCGGTCCGGGCCGTCATCGACCAGACCCTGCGCACCAACCCCGCACCCACCTGGGTGCTGTCCAACCACGACGTGCAACGCCACGTCACCCGGCTCGGCTCGCTCGAGCGGGCCCGCGGCGCCACGTTGCTCATGCTCGCGCTGCCCGGCTCCGCCTACCTCTACCAGGGCGAGGAGCTCGGCCTGCCCGAGGTCCTCGACCTGCCCGACGACACCCGGCAGGACCCCACCTGGCGGCGGTCCCAGGGCCGCGACCCCGGCCGGGACGGCTGCCGGGTGCCGCTGCCCTGGACCGGCGAGCCGCCGGCGTTCGGGTTCAGCGCGTCGGCCGCGACCTGGCTGCCGATGCCCCCGGACTGGTGGCAGCTGAGCGTCCAGGCGCAGCAGACGCCCGACTCGACGCTCACCATGTACCGGCGCGCCCTGCACATCCGCCGCCGCATGACCGGTCCGCTGCACTGGCAGGACGCCCCGGACGGCGTGCTGGCCTTCACCCGCTCGGCGCTCACGTGCACGACCAACGTCACGGACCACGGCGTCGACGTCGTTCCGCCCGGCACCCTGCTGCTCGCCAGCACCGCGCTCGACACGGCCCGGTCCACCGGTGCGGTGTCCCTGCCGCCCGGCGCCACCGCCTGGTGGCACTAAACTGGCGAGACCACGCCGGTCTCGGAGGAAACGCGACAGTGCCAGTCAACGATCAGCCAGTCACACTGGCCGACGTCGCGGCGGTGGCGAAGGTCTCCGCCCAGACGGTGTCCAACGTGCTGCGCCGCCCGGAGCGCGTGCTGCCCAAGACCCGGCGCAAGGTAGAGGCCGCGATCGAGCAACTCGGCTACCACCCCAACTACGCGGCCCGCGCCCTGCGCGCCAGCGCCTCCCACGTCATCGGGCTGCGGATCGAGCCGACCTCCACCGAGGTCGTCGGCTCGATCCACGACCGGTTCCTGCACGCGCTGGCCGAGGCCGGGCGGCCCAGCGGGTACCACATCCAGCTCTTCACCGCCGACGACGCCGCCGCCGAGGCCGAGACCGCCCGCACGCTCATCCGGGCCGGCGCCGCCGACGGTGTCGTCCTCTACGACGTCCGCGCCCAGGACCCGCGGCCCGGCCTCCTGCTCGCCGGCCGGGTGCCGTTCGTGTCCTTCGGCCGGACCGTGTCCGGCACCGGTGAGTACTCCTGGGTCGACGTCGACGACGAGACCGGCATCTCCGACGCCGTCGACCACCTGGTCGAGCGCGGCCACCGCCGCATCGGCTACATCGGATGGCCGGAGGACTTCTCCGTCGGGGTGCGCCGCGCCCGCGGCTGGCGCGACGCCATGACCCGCCACGGCCTGCCCACCGACCTTGACGCCCGCGCCGAGGACACGATGCCCGCCGGCAGCCAGGCGGCCGGCCGGCTCCTCGACGACCCGCACCCCCCGACCGCCATCGTCGCCGCCACCGACACCATCGCCGTCGGCATCCACCACGAGGCCACGACCCGCGGCCTGCGCCCCGGAGCCGACCTGGCGATCGTCGGCTTCGACGACACCCCGACCGCGCTCGCGTTCGGCCTCACCAGCATCGGCCAGCCGGTCACCGAGGCTGCGCGCGCCATCATGGAGCTGCTCGTGGACACCGTCGCCAAACCGGACCGGCACGCGGTCCACGGCCGGCTCCTCGCCCCCCGGCTCGTGGTCCGCGCCTCGTCACGATCGGCCCGCCCCTAGCCGCAGCTTCCTTCAGGCGGCGGGTGCGAGGCGGAGCATGGTCCAGGAGACCGGCGGGAGCGCGGCGGTGAGCTCACCGTCGGTCAGGGTGCTGGCGTTGCCGGTCCGTGGCTGGACGCGGTTCGGGTCGGCGGCGTTGTTGGTGTGCAGCAGTTCGTCGGGGACGCCACCGAGGACGAGGTGCTCGACGATCCGCAGGCCGGGCAGTGCCCGCAGGGAGGCGGTGAGTGTGACAGCGTCGGTTTCGCTGCGGTTGACCGCGAGGAGCGTCACGTGGCCGGTTTCGGGGTCGTGGGTGGCGACGACATCGGCGACCGGCACGTCGCCGTGCTCGGCAGTGTCGTAGGTCGGGGTGATCGGCTCGACGCGCAGGACGGTGCCCCGGGCGTGCCGGGCGGTGAGCGCGAACGGGTGGAAGATCGTCTGCCGCCACGCCGGACGGTCGGGTTCCGCCCGGATCGGGGCGATGATGTTGACCAGCTGGGCGAGGCACGCGACGCCGACCCGGTCGGCGTGGCGTAGCAGGCTCATCAGCAGCGAGCCGACCACGACCGCGTCCTCGGCGGTGTACTCGTCCTCGATGAGTCGCGGCGCCTGCGCCCATTCGAGGTTGGTGTGCCCGGCGAACCGGCTCTCGTACCAGATGTTCCACTCGTCGAAGGAGAGCTTCAGCCGCTTGCGGGAGCGCTTCTTGGCGGCGACGTGGTCGGCGGTGGCGACCACCCCGTCGATGAATCGGTCCATGGCCGCTCCGGAGGCGAGGAATGCGGCCCGGTCCTCGCCGTACTTCTCGAAGTACGCGTGCAGCGAGATGTAGTCGACGTGCTCGAAGGTGTGGTCGAGGACGGTCGCCTCCCAGGAGCCGAAGGTGGGCATCCGGTCGTTGGAGCTGCCGCAGGCGACCAGCTTGATGCCGGGGTCGACCTGCCGCATCGCCTTGGCCGTCTCGGCGGCCAGCGCACCGTAGGCGTCGGCGCTCTTGTGGCCGACCTGCCACGGGCCGTCCATCTCGTTGCCCAGGCACCAGAGCTTGATCCCGTGCGGGTCGGCGACGCCGTGCGCGCGGCGCAGGTCGGACCAGTGCGTGCCGCCCGGGTGGTTGACGTACTCGAGCAGGTCGCAGGCTTCCTGGATGCCACGGGTGCCGAGGTTGACCGCCATCATCGGCTCGACCCCGGCGCGGCGGGCCCAGGTCATGAACTCGTTGACCCCGAAGGCGTTGGTCTCCACCGACCGCCAGGCCAGGTCCAGCCGGCGGGGACGGTCGGCGAGCGGGCCGACGCCGTCCTCCCACCGGTATCCGGAGACGAAGTTGCCGCCCGGGTACCGCACGACCGTGATGCCCAGTTCCCGGACCAGCTCGAGCACGTCGAGACGCAGCCCGTCGGTGTCGGCCTCGGCGTGGCCCGGCTCGAAAACGCCGCCGTAGACGCAGCGGCCCATGTGCTCGACGAACGAGCCGAACAGGCGCGGGTCCACGGCGGCGATGCCGAAGGCGGGGTCGAGCGTGACGGTGCAGGTGAGCACGACGGTACTTCCCATCTGGTTCGGGGTCACTTGAGGCCGGTGGTGGCGATGCCCTGGACGAAGAAGCGCTGGGCGAGCAGGAACGCCACGGCCAGCGGGGCCAGCGAGATGGCCGCGCCGGCCATGAGCGCGGCGTGGTCGACGCCGGACTGGCTGGAGAACAGGGTCAGCGCGGACGGCAGTGTCCGCATGTCGAGGGTGCTGGAGACGACCAGCGGCCAGAGGAAGTCGTTCCACAGGGCCATGAACTGGATGACGAACAGCGAGGCCAGCGCGGGCCGCGCCAGCGGCAGGACGATCCGCCAGTAGATCTGGAAGCTGTTGGCGCCATCGATATGGGCGGCGTCGTCGAGCTCGCGGGGCAGGGTACGGAAGAACTGGCGCAGCATGAAGATGCCCAGCGCGCTGGTGGCCCGCGGGATGATCAGCCCCTGGAACGTGTTGAGCCAGCCCAGGTCGAACAGGGTGAGGAAGACCGGGATGATGGTGATCTGGAACGGCACCATCAGCGTGGCCAGGATGACCACGAAGATCGCCTGGCGGCCACGGAATGTCAGCCGGGCCAGGGCGTAGCCGGCCAGCGAGTCCAGGAAGACGAGCAGGATGGTGGTTCCGCCGGCGAAGACGAAGGTGTTGAACGCCAGCCGGGCGAACGGCAGCTGCGAGAGGACCGCGTGGAACCCGGCCAGGCTCCAGTGGCCCGGCCACAGCCGGGCCGGGTCGGCGTAGAGGTCGGCGGGAGTACGCAGGGAGACCCCGGCCATCCACACGAACGGCAGGATAGTGGCGGCCGCGGCGACGGCGAGTACCGCCCAGGCGGCGTACCGGATGATGCGCCGCAGGACGCGCAGCGCACCCGGTAGCCAGGCGGGCGCCGCGACCGGTGCGATCGTCTCACTCGTCATCGTCGTGCCTCGCAATCCGCAGCTGTAGCAGTGATACGGCGAGGATCAGCAGGAACAGCACCCAGGCGATGGCGCTGGCGTAGCCCAACCGGAACTCGACGAAGCCGCGCTGGTAGAGGTAGGCCACGATGGACTCGGTGTGGAACAGCGGCCCGCCGCCGGTCATCACGTAGACCAGGTCGAACAGCTGTAGCGAGGTGACGGTCGAGATCACCGTGGTGAACAGCAGCGCCGGGCGAATCTCGGGCAGGATCACCGCGCGTAGCCGCTGCCAGCGTCCCGCACCGTCCAGCGTGGCCGCCTCGACGAGTGTGTGCGGCACCCCTTGCAGGGCGGCGAGCAGCACGATCATCGAGAAGCCGGCGCCCTTCCAGATGCCGACCGCCATCACGGTCGGCAGCGCCAGCTTCGTGTCGGTCAGCCAGCCCGGACCGGTCAGCCCGGCGGCCTCCAGCCAGGCGTTGACGAGACCCACCTGCGGGTCCAGGAGGAACTTCCAGACCACGCCCACGACGGCGAACGAGGCGATGGTCGGGAAGAAGAACGCCGATCGCAGCAGCGAGGTCAGCCAGGTGGTGCGCCGCAGCCACAGTGCCAGGGCCAGACCGCCGAGCACCTGCCCGGTCGTCACGACCACCGTGTAGAGGCCGGTGACCATCAGGCTGTTGCGGAACCGCTCATCGCCCAGCAGCTCGCGGTAGTTGCCCAGGCCGACCCAGGTGTGGGTCTGCTCACCGACGGTCCAGTCGTGCAGGCTCATCCAGCCCGAGCGGACGATCGGCTCGGCGATGAAGACGCCGATCAGCAGCAGGCTCGGCGCAACGTACAGGTACGCCGGATTGAAGCGCATCCGGCGCCGGTCCCGGGGTGGCGCCGCGCGCCCGGTCGCCGGGGTCAGGGTGGCGGTGGTCATGCCGTCCTTCCATCGGGGAGCCAGTCCACCGCGAAGGCGATGGACTGGCCTGCGTGTCAGGGCTTGCAGCCGGTGATCTTGTTGATCGCCTCGGCGGCGGCCTGCGCCGCCGGCTCGACCGGCTCCCCCCGCGTCACCTTGCCGATCAGCGGCACGTAGACATCGGCGTCGATCTTGGCGGAGGTGCTCAGGCCTGGCAGGTACAGCCGGGCGTGCGGCAGCCCGGCGGCGAACGGCGCCACGACCGGGTTGCTGGACGTGACGTCGGTGCGCACCGGCGGGAACCCGGAAGCGTCACTGAAGGCGGCCTGCGCCGTCTTGCCGGTCCACCAGGCCAGGAACTCCAACGCCTGCGCCTTGTGCTTGGTGGACTTGCCGATCGCCAGCGGTACCGTCGAGGCCAGCGTGACCGGCCCGCCGGCGCCGACCGGGATGGCCGCGATGCCCAGGTCGATCCCGGCCGCCTTGAACCCGGCCGCGGCCCACGGACCGTTGATCTCCATCGCAGCCTTCTTCGCGGAGAACAGCGTGTCGGCGTCGGCGCCGGTCTGCCCGACCGGGCTCACCTTGTCCTTGGCCACCAGATCGGCCCAGTTCTGCAGCGCCTGCACGCTGGGGGCCTGGGCGATGGTGGCGCAGCCCTTCGCGTCGACGATGTCGCCGCCGTTCATCCACTGCAGGATCGGCCACATCTGGATGGTCGAGTGATCGGCGAGCGAGATGCCGTACTGGGTGACCTTGCCGCCGTCGGTCTTCGTGAGCTTCTTCGCCGCGGCGGCGAACTCGTCCGCCGTCGTCGGCACCGCAACGCCGTCGGCGGACAGCATCGCCTTGTTGTAGTAGAGGACGAGGGTGGCCATGTTGGCCGGTGCGGCGTACAGCTTGCCGTCGATGGTGAACGCGGTGGTGACCGCCTTCGGGAACGTGGTGGTGTTGAGCCTGCCGTCACCGTCGCCGACCGCCTCGTCCAACGGCAGCAGCGAGTTCGTCTTCGCGTACGTGAACAGGACACCGGGGTCGAAGTTCGGCGTGGCCAGGTCCGGGCCCTGTCCGGTGACCCAGGCACCGGGCAGCTTCTGCCCGATGGCGTCCCAGGGCTGTACGTCCATCGTGACCTTGATCTTGGGGTGGCTGTCGTTGAACTGCTTGACCAGCGCTTCGTAGGCGGGGCGGTCCGGGCCGGTGAAGCCGGTCCACAGGCTCAGCTGGACGGCACCACCCTCCGTACCTGTCGCGTTCGAGCCACATCCGGCCACCGTCAGCAGCCCCGCGACGAGGACTGCCGCGATCTTCCATGGTGATCTCATTGGGTCGACCTTCCGTCCCAGCTCGAGAGAATGCAGCGATGTTCCATCGTTGGAACGACGTTGTAAAGACCCTTGGAGAAACTCGTTACAACGTTGTACCGTGAGCCCGGCAGAGTTCCGGAAGCGAGGATGGTTGATGGTCGCCAGGCTCAAGGACGTCGCCGAGCGCGCCGGCGTCTCGGTGAAGACCGTGTCGAACGTGGTCAACGGATACGCGTTCGTGACGGAGGAGAACCGCCGCCGGGTTCAGGAGGCCATCGACCACCTGGGGTACGTCCCGAACATCGGCGCCCGCAACCTACGCAAGGGCCGCACCGGATTCCTCACCCTCGCCGTGCCCGAACTCGTCAACCCGTACTTCGCCGAACTCTGCGGGCTGGTGATGAGCGCCGCGGCGCGGCACGACTGGACCGTCCTCATCGAGCAGACCGGCGGCGTGCGGGACCAGGAGATGGCCGTCATCAACATGGCGCACCGCTCGCTCGTGGACGCCATCATCATCAGTCCGATCGATCTGCGCCCCACCGACCTCGCGCAGGCCGCCGCAGGCACTCCCCTGGTCCTGCTCGGCGAACGCGCCCTGCACGCACCGGCGCACCACGTCGCCATCGACAACGTGGCGGCCGCGACAACCGCGACGCGGCATCTGGTCGACCTCGGCCGCCGCCGGATCGCGGCCATCGGCGAGCAGCCCGGCCGGCACGGCACGGCCGCGCTACGCCTTGACGGATACCTCAGCGCCCTGCAGGCCGCCGGGATCACGCCCGATCCCGCACTGACCGTGCGGGCCGAGGCCTACAGCCGCGCCGAAGGCGCCGCGGCCATGCGCCGCCTACTCGACCTGCCCGAGCCCCCGGACGCCGTCTTCTGCTTCAACGACCTGCTCGCCATCGGCGCGCTCAGCGCCGCCCGCGACCGCGGCCTGAGCGTCCCCGGCGACATCGCCGTGGTGGGCTTCGACGGCGTCGATGAAGGCAACTACAGCGCGCCGCAGCTGACCACGATCGCCCCCGACAAGGCGGCGATCGCCGAAGCGGCGATCAACCTCGCCCGGGCCGCGGTCCACGACGACGCCCTGGACCCGCAGGACATCGTCACCCCGTTCACGCTCGTCGTTCGCGGAAGTACGGTCGCCTGACCCGCGAAGCGGTGCCGCGGCGTGCCGCCACCCGAGTCGGCGTCTCCGGCAGCGCCCCCACCAGCACGGCGGCCGCAGTGAGCCCGTCCGCCGGGACAACGATGTGCTCGATCCGCCGGGCGATCCGGCCGCCGATCCAGAGCGGTTCCTCCACCGGGTCAGGCCAAGTGGTCGGCGGCAGAGAGGTCTCCGTGAAGTTGACGGACCCAGCCGTGGGTCCCGCGCTCCGCTCAACCGCTGATCTGCGCCTGGTAACGTGCGCCGCCGCAGCTGCCGCTGGTGACGTCGATCGAGCCGCTCGCCGAGCCGTTCGTCACGGTCACCTTCATCGAGCCGCTCTGTACGCCGTACAGGCAGGCGAAGAGGCTGTTGGAGGACGTGAAGTTGTTCATCTGGGTCGACGTCATGAGGGGGTCCGCCTGCACGACGATGGTCGAGCCGGACACCGTCGCCCGCCCCATGTCGAACGTGTTCGCGGCGCCCGGGGAGCACACCGTGTTGCTGCCGAACCGGATGGCGCCCAGTTGGGGCGCGCCGGGCGGGAAACCCGAGATGAGGCACACGTCGATCGGGTTGCCGCCGGCCGACTTGGCGACGGTTACCGTGGCGTCCCGGCTGAAGCGGACGCCCGCGACGGTTCCAGTGATCGTGACGGGATAGGACCCTGGCTCCGGTCCGGTGTAGCGCGGCGGGATCTTCTCGCCCCGCCCGATCCGGACCTGCCCGTCCAGCACCGAGCTCCCGTTGCTGCCCTGCTGCTGGTTGTCGATGTTGCCGGCTGAGACCTGTCCGCCCGTCTTGGTGAAGGCGACCACCGCGGTCGTGAGGTCCAGCGTGCCCTCGACGCGTACGTAGCTGTTCAACCCGGCGCCGGCGCTGAACGAGTTCTCGGCACGGAAGGACACCTTGGTGCCGGAGTCCGAGTAGGTGCCGTGGAGCGGGAACAGGTGGTCGGTGACCCCGGTGGTGTCGAACGTGAACTCACCGCTGTGGAAGTCCCACATGGCGTCGGCGATCTGCCGGCGCTCGCTGCTCGTCGCGCCGCCGTCCAGCGAGATGATGGACTGGCTACGGAACGTGCCAGGGATGCTGAGGGTAGGCCGGGCGGCCTCCGTCGTGGGTGGAGGCGGTGGTGTCTCCGTGTCGTCCGGTGTTTGCGCGACGTCGCCGGTCGGCTTCGTGACGGTGTTGGTGGTTTCGGCGATTCGGGACGGAGCAGGCTCGCCAGATTCGGCGGCACCACCACAGGCCGATGCTGCGGCGATCAGTGCGATCGCCGGCAGGAAGACGAGGACGCGCGGGACAACCCCGGTCATGAGTCTCACCACGCCATGGTCATACCACGGCCAGAGTGCCAGAAACGATACGTCACACAGCCTGACGCCGATACTGAATCCGTTCGGTGGAGACGGTCTCCGCCGGGCGGAGTCGCATTCCGGGTACTAACCCGGCACCGGCATTCACCCGCCGTGGAACTGGTGCCTCGCATCTGCGTTCTCGGCCTGTCGGCCCGCTCGACGGAGCTTCACCACTTGATGCGTCTCCGAACCTTGTCCACGGCCGCCAGTTGTCCGGCCAGTTCGGCAGCCGCAGCCAGGATCTCGCTCCGGGGATAGAAGCCCAGCTCGTCCTCAGCCCGCTCGTTGTCGGCCGCGGCGACGATCAGCTGGCGAAGCACCGGGCGTACGTTGAGTTCGGCGGCCGCGCCGAGGCGATCGACATGGTGCTCGGTGCTCGGCGGTTCAAGCAGCAGCCGGAACAACACTCCGGCGCGGGTCGTGGCAGACCTCTCGTCGTGCCAGGTGCCGTCACCGACGAGCTCCCAGTAGGGCATGAGCGCATAAAGATACTCCCGAACGTCGATCGCGGTCTGCACGAACGCCGACCGGCGCAACGCCTGCCCCGCCTTCGAGTCCGCAGGCATCCGTACCTCGGGCGCCAGCACGCTCGGCTCGAAGCCCGGGTCGTCGGGCGGCCAGGGTAGCGAGGCGTAGACGGGAACGTCGGCACCGTCCTCATGGCGCAGCTCCAGCACGCCCGGCGGGCGCCACTCGGCACGGAGGTTGAGCCACACGTTCTGCTGGTCCTCGGGCTCCAATTGGCTGTAGAACAGCGTGGCGAGCCGGCGCCATTGGATCACCGCAGGCTCGCCAACCAGTTCGCCGACCGGGACGGCACCGTCGGAGAGGGCGACCGCGAACCACACGAGGTTGGCGGCAAAGGTGGCATGGCGAGCGGCGAACGGTCGGCGGTGCGGCTCGTAGTCCTGATGGGACCACCTCGGGTGCGGGAAGCCCGCGTCCGGCAACAGTTCTAGTACCAGGGAGCGACACTGGGCGCGCTGCTGCGGCGGAAGCCGTTCCAGTAGGCCTCGGCAGAAGTCGCGGACCGGTGCCCGCCGGGTGACGGTCGCGAGCGAGGTGAGGGCGTGGAAATATCCGGGATCGTAGACAGCGCGCCGGCGACCCAGGGATTGTGATCGTTCCTCAGCCAGCTCCACCAAGGTGTCGATGATGAGCCGCGCGGCGAGGTACTCGCCGAAGGTGGCGTGCAGGAACTCGAAGCTGCGCTCGACGTCGCCCGTGTCCCGCCGCGCCTTGGACTCGTGCACGAAGAAGAACCGGCCGACGAGCAGTTGCGCTGGAGTGAGCGCGCGGCCGGCCCCGACAGCACCCGGCGGAGCCAGGTCGCCGGGGAACAGCAGGTGGTCCAGGTCGGCCGCCAGGTCAGACTCGGCGATGACGTCGCCACCGCGGTTGAACATGGCGACGGCGACCGCCGACATACGGCGCAGCTCCAGCTCGACCGCCTCCTGTCGCTGGGCCGCGTCACGCCAGGCGCCGTGCTTGTCGACCTCACGGCCGGCGAAGTCCTCGAACAGCCGGGCGTACAGGTCGACCTGCTCCAGGCCAGCTGGACCGCGCTGCAAGGCATTACCGCTCGCGTCGTACAGGGCCAGGAGCAACAACAGCAGCGGCTGCTCGGCGAGGTCGCGGTGGGCGAGCGCCACCTCGACCTGGAGCGGCCGGAGTCCGCGCGCAGCGAGTCCGGGAGCATTGGCGGTGTTCCACACGCCAAGCCATGTCTCGACCTGCCGTTCGTCGAACGGTTCGAGCCGCACGACCGGGGTGCCGTCGGGGAACCGAGCCCGGTCCGCAACTACGGTACGGCTCGTGACCACAACCGCGCATGGCCGGCCGAGCTCCGCCTCGCGGGCCTGGAACTCCTGCGCCTGTTCGAGGAAATCGGCCCGGTTCATGCCGGTAGCCTGCAGCAGCTCGTCGAACCCGTCGAGAATGACGACCGGCATCGCGTTGTCAGCGTGCCGTACAAGGTCCGGCCAGGTGACCCGCTCGCCGAGCGTCTGGTACAGCGCCTCCTCGATCTGTACCTGAATCGACGTATCGGCCGGGACGGCGCGCAGCTCGACTCGGACCGCGAGGAAGTCGGCGGCGGGCAGCCGGGCGGCGAGGGTGCGCGTGAGTACCGACTTGCCGGATCCGGGCTGCCCGAGGATGACCAGCGGCGTCTCGGCCGCGCCCGGCGAGATGAGATGGCCGGCGACGAACGACTGGAGATCCTCGCGGACCGGCTTGTCCCGCCACCAGCTTTCGGACGCGGGCAACGCGTCGCGGCCGGCAAGGGCAACTCGTCCACTCGGGTTGACGTACCCGTCGGCAAGCGACGGCAACTCCACCCCTGCCGGCGAGTCAGCGGTCGTGAGGATCGGCCGGTCGAGAGCGGCCTGGTAGCGGGTGGCCAGACCGACGCGGACAGCGTCGACGGCGCCACCACTGGCCATGCCGGTGAGGAGTTCCGCGATGCCGCGCAGGCCGGTGCCGAGCTCCCGGACGAGGTGCCGGGTGGCCTGCGCGTCGGTCATCGCCGACCACACTGCGAATTCCGGCACCTGCACGGCGAGCTTGCGGTATCCCTCCGAGTAACGCCGGACCGCCGCGCGCACAAGGTCGTCTCCAGAGACCGCGACTGATCGACCAAGCAGATTCCGGACGAACGCGAAGGTGTGATCGGCTGCGGTGTCGTAGAGCACCCGCAACGACAGGATGGCGTCCTCGAACGACACGTGTGGGCTCGGGAGCGGCAGCGGCGAGTCCAGCAACGTCTGCACGAGGCTCTGGTAGGTCCGGCCGGGCCACTCGCCGGTGGCTACCGAGACCTGCTCGGAGCGCAGCAGCCGTAGGGCGTGCAGTTCGTCCTCGGGCAGGTCGTCGAAGGCTTCGAAGAACGACGTGATGACCAACACCGCATGCGCGGCCTCCAGGCGCTGGGTGCGGTCGAAACGCCGCAGGCCGAGGACCCGATCCCGCAGCCCCGCGGCCACTGCCTGCCCCCACTTGACCGCCTCGTCACGGAAGCCGAAGAACTCCGAGACGCCGAACGTGCTGGCGGTAGCGGCGGCGCCGGCGGCCTTGCCGACGGCGCTCGCGATCGGGCCGTCGGCGCCGTCAAGGAGCCGCACGGCATCGGCGTACGTCAACCTGCGCGACCGCATGGCCCACACCGTAACGGATCGGACACCCTGGGCACAGGGCCGTTCAGCGCTGAAGCTCTGACGCGGGGGGACGGCGGCGTGGTGGACGATCTGGTTGAATCGGCGGTCATGCAGATGGTGGAACGCCCATGGGGGATTACCGCGTTCGGCGCCGCGAGCGTGAAGGCGGTACCGGACCTTGTGCGCGTACGGTTCAAGATCGTGCGGATGGAGCAGGCCCCGGCGGCCGCGTTCGAGGCGGCTCGCGCAGCCGTACGAGCCGTGCGCGGCGCGCTGCGCGAGCATGGCATTGCCGACGCGGCGGTCGAGGGTTCGCGGCTGGATCTGAAGACGGCAACCGAGTACGTGGACGGGTCGCGTAAGTTCGTCGGCTACCAGTGCCAGGCTGCCTTTGCGGTCGAATCCGGCGCGCTGGACGACGTCGAGCCGCTGCTGGTCGACATCGTCGCGGCCGGCGCCAACGAGATCGAGGGCGTCGACTTCGATGTCATCGGCAAACGCGAACTGCGGGCCGAGGCCCGACGCAAGGCAGTGGCGGCGGCACGGGCCAAGGCCGAGCTGTACGCCGAGGCTGCCGGCGTTCGCATCGGCGCCGTCTTGCATGTCGAGGACGTGGACCCGGAGCAGCCAGGCGCCTCTCGCTACCGCAGCCACGCCGAAGCCGCCGCGACGACGGCCCAAGACCTCGCCCCAGGCCACATCGTCGTGTCCGCCGCAGTGATCCTCGGCTACGCGGTGGCCCGCGACTGACCAACTGCGCCAGGTGCCGACGCCGGGCGACGTAGAGAGCCAAAGCGTGCTCGGCAACGGGCTCACAGCCGGTACCAACGTCCTGGCGCTACGGCGTTTGCGTCACCCGGCGCCGACGAAGACGGACCTTGGCCGGTAGCGTTCCCAGCGTGGGCATCTACCTGGTCGACATCCGCGCCCGTAACCGCGCACCGCTGGCCCGCACGCGCGGCCGGCGGCAGATGCGTGCCCTGGTCCCATGCGGCCGCCAACGCGTGTCGGGCGCATTCACGTACGACTTCAGCGACTAGCTGTCGACGTCAGATGACGCGGCGTCGCACACGAGCGGCGCGCAGGCGCGCCGGCTATTCCAGGTTTTCGCGGGACATTGGCGGCCCGATCCGGAAGTCCCGGAACGTCGCCTGCAGGCCGGCGCGCTCCGGCGAGCAGCACATGACGCCGACGTCCACGGTGGCGGAAAGGTCGAGATGGCCGAGGCGCAGTAACTGCCAGGGACCGTCGTCGGTACGGCAGTGGACGGCCATCGCGGCGCCGAAGCGGGTGACTCGCAGCGACACTTCGCCGGCGTCCCCGCCGACCGGTGCCATCGACACGTCCGAGAACTGGCGGGTGAAGACGGTGCTGATCTGCACCGTGCCCGAGGTGACCTCCACGCCGGTCTTCAGCCAGTTGCGTTCGTCGGCTCGAACCATCATGCCGGCCTGGTCGAACCGTGTCGTGTGCGCGGCCGACACGATGACCTCGGCGGTGAAGTCACCGGTCGTCGGGCGGTAGAAGAAGTGTCCGTTGTCGGTGGTCCAGCCGTAGAACGTCTCGCGCCAGAAGTCGGTGTTCAGCTCGGTGCTGGCGCTGAGCACGCCGTCCTGAAGCGACCAGTCAGACGGCTCGTTCAACCACACCATGTTGTTCAGCACGCCGCGCAGCTTACTCATCTCTGCCGGGCCGGGGGTGCTCGTCGAGGTCATGTCGAAGGCGCTGCAGCTTGTCGGTCATGGCCTCGGCGTGTGCGGTGAGGTGTTCGCGGTAGACAGCGATGCTGAGCAGATCCCGGCCGCGGACGCCGTCGGCGATGTTCTGCTGCAGTTCGCGGGTGAGCGGGTCCGCGGCCGGTGGAGCGGTGCGGGCCTGGCGGCGCAGCATCTCGTGGAGGGCCGCGAGGTGTTCGCGGTCGATCGGTGGCTGCGGAAGTCGGTGAGTCATCGTGATCACTTCGTGGTGGGGACGCTGATGCAGTTGCTGTGGTTGGGGTCGGGGTCGGGTAGCAGCAGGTCAGCGATGGTCAAGGGCGGCTCGTCGGGCATGTCGACGAGCGCGGCGACGCTCTTGCCGGCGTAGTAGATCTGGCGGAAGAAGTCGACGATGAACATGATGGCGTCGCACAGGGCGATGATGGCGGCGGCGACGGTGCTCAGCCCGTCGGTGACGACGCCGAGGAGCGCGGTGACGGACTCCAGGATGAAGTCGAGCAGCTCGCCGACGAGGTAGTTGAGGTTCTCGTAGCCGTAGTAGGCGACGTCGATGTACGCCTTGCACACGCCGAACAGGTAGTCGTCGTAGAAGCTGACCTCGGCGCCCATCGCGGCGTCCAGCTGCTGCAGCCAGGTCAGGGCCGCGTCGGCGGCGTTGCCTTCCCAGTGCGGGGCGAGCGCGTCGTCGGTGTATGCGATGTTGTGCCGCATCGCGTCGACCGAGCGGCCGACGTGCAGCCAGGCGGCGGCGTAGTGCGCGAAGACGGTCCAGTCGCCGGAGAACAGCTGGATGACCTCTTGGATCGGGTCACGGCCGTAGATTTCCTTGATCGCGAACCGGACCCAGGCGTTCATGCTGACCAGGTCGTTGAGGTCACCGATCCACTTGGTGATCTCGGCGGCTTTCGGTTCGAGGGAGCTGATGTCGTCGTTCGGCGGGATCGACACGGCGCCGTGCGGGTTCATCACGTCGGTGAAGCCGGCCGCGACCCGGCTGCTGTAGTCCCAGTGCGACGGGTCCGGGTCGATCTTCGGCCGCTCGCCGAGCCGCTGCAACTGGGCGTCCATCCGCGCGGCCGTTTCCACGTCGACGCTGCGGTAGCTGGCGGCCGAGGCGGTGAAGTTCGCCGCGCCGCTGTGCCACACCCCGGAGACCCAGTGCAGCCGGTGATCGGCGCGTTCCACTTGCCCGTCGTGGTCGTAGGTGAACCACGACAGCAGACCCTGCCCGCTGATCTGTTCGGCGGTGCCCTTCTCCAGGTACTTCGTGATGTACGCCTGCATGTCCGGCACCGCCGCGCGGTTGCGGTTGAGCAGGCCCGCGACCTTGTCCAGCACCGGCGGATCGACCTGAAACCCCATGCAGCCGGCCCCGTTCATCGGCAATCATAGCTATCCCCGACAGTCTGTCACGCTGGCGCCCCGGCGTGGTGCCCGGCCATAATCTGCGCCGTGCCCCTTTCCCGCGTGCTGCGTTCCCCGGCGAACCGGGTGATGTACTCCGTCATCGGTGGTGTCCTCATCGCCGCGCCGGCCGTCGGCATCGTCGCGCTCCTCGGCTCCGCCGGCGATCCGGGTGCGGGACGGTTGCTGGCCGTCCTGGCCGGCCTCGTCCTGGTCGGCGTGGCCTTCCTGCGCTTGGCCGCGGTGCGGGTCGTACTCAGCGATGAGCACGTGGAGGTGGTCAACCCGCTGCGCCGGTACCGTGTCCGCTGGGCCGATGTGGAGGACATCGACATCACGGCGGCGGGCGGCTGGATCGTGCGGCTGTGGATCGAAGGCGAGCCGCGCTGGGTGTGGGGCCTGTCCCGGTTCGGCCAGTTCGGGGCGCTGCCGTTCGCCAGCCGGCACGACGACCCGGCCAAGGATGCGCCACGCTGGGTCTACGACGGATACCGCGAACTGCGCCGCACCTGGACCGCCCGCACATCCTGAGCGCATCACCAGGATGTCGAACTCGAGGGCTACCTCTGCGGTACAGCCGGATCAGTGCAACCCGTGGCGGCGCAGGACCCAGTCGAAGGCGACGACGACCAGCAGCAGCGCCGCGCCGACGCCCAGGAAGACCGTGTAGACGCCGTTCTCCTGGTCGTTGCCGAATATCAAGGCGACCAGGATCAGCGCGATGACGATCGCACCGAGGCGGGCGGCGCGCGGGTGTCCCGGCTTGCGCTGGTCCGGGGAGGTCACGGTCTCGTAGTCGGGCATGGCGCGCCTCCTTTGCCGCTACGTCCGTACAGCCCAAGTGTGGCACGTTCGCCGCGCCGCGGGGCCACGCTCTATCGCTGCGATCGCCGGTCGAAGTCGACCCGTACCGTCTCGAAGTCCTTGAAGCGTTCGGCGGTGGCGTACATGGTGTAGAGCCGCCGGTCGGCCTCGGTCAGCTCGACGCTGTCGGTGAACGGCGTGAGCAGGGCCCGGGGCCACAGCCAGCGGTCCGCGACAACGTTGATCTCGGCGGCCAGCATGACCACGAACGACTGGAGGTAGATCCAGGCGAATGCGGCGAGCACGAGTCCGAAGGCGCCGTAGAGCGCGCTGGCGCGTTGCAGCCAGCCGGCGAGCAACTGGGCGCCTCCGGTCTGCAATATCGCCCACGAGGCGGCGGCGACCAGAGCTCCGACGATGACCTGGCGGGTGCGCAGCTTCGTGGCCGTCAGCAGCCGCATCGCCGCGGTGAACAGGGCGGCGTTGATGGCGAACGGCAGCAGGTAGCCGAACACCCAGAAGCCGGACGCGAACCGTCCGACGAACGCATCGGCGAACGCCACGAGCGTCCCGGCCACGGCCGACAGCAACACCGCACTGCCCAGCAACAGCAGCAGCCCGAGACTGCGAAACCTGGACCGCAGCGGATTCGGCTGGTCGGTGCGCGGGATGCCGTAGATCTTGTTGAAGCCGGCCTGCGCGGCCTGCATCGCGCCGAGCCCGCCGTAGAGCGCACCGAGCGCGCTGAGCAACAGGCGCAGGCCGCTGCCGCGCAGCCCGCTGATGTTCTCGCGCAGCTGTGGCCCGATGATCGGCAGGTTTTCCACCGCGGTCTGCACGAGCTGCTCGCGCAGGCCGGGATAGGCCTCCAGGAAGAAGCCGAGCACGCTGAGGAACAGCAGCACCAGGGGGAACAGCGAGACGAAGCCGTAGTAGGCCACCATCGCGGCAAGGTGCGGGCCGCGGTCGTCGACGAACTTGTAGATCACCGCTATCGGGAACCCCAGCCAGGAGTGCCGGCGCTGGTAACGATCCAGCCATGCGACCACGGTCACCACCTACCCGATGGCCCCGGCGTCACGCTCGCCGGCAGGACGGCACGGCGGCAGCGGGTGCGGACGAAAACGCGTCCGGAGGTTTCAGAGCCGCCGCGCGCGGTAGCGGGTCGGTATGGCCTGGTGGGTCTGGCTGGTGGTCGCGGTCATCGTGGTGCTGCTGATCGCGTCGGCGTTGCTGCGCACGCAGCGGCGGCGGCGTCGCGGCGGGGTGATCCGCGCCGGCCAGGCTCCTCGCGGCGGATATCGGGGCGGTGGGGCGTGACACGACTCATGCGGGCCAGAGAGCTCATCGGCATGGCGGTCGTCACGCTGGACGGCGACGACATCGCCGACGTCAAGGACGTGGTCTTCGACGGGGACACCGGCCACGTGCGGGGCTTCACCCTCAACGGGCGGGGCCTGCTCGCGGGGCCGCTGGACAAGGGGTTGCCGGCCGGCGCGGTCAGCGGCGTGGGCCGCGACGCGGTGATGGCCGAAAGTCCTTCCGCGACCGTCGCCCTGGAGGACATCGTGCCCCGCGCCCGCACCCGTGACAGTGACGTGCTCGGCGATCACGTGCTCACCGAGACCGGCACCGACCTCGGCGCCGTCGCCGACGTGATCCTGGAGGTGGCGCCCGGCGGGGTCGCCGACGTGGTCGGGTACGAGATCGTCTCGAGCGCGGCGCTGTACCCCGACGGCCGGCACGTGCTGCTGCCCCTCCCCCACACCGTCGCGGCCTCGGGCGAGGCGGTCGTCGTGCCCAGCGAGGCCGTACGGTTCGTCCGCCACGACCTGTCGGAGTTCGCCAGCGCCATCACGGCATTCCGGCACCGCCGCGAAGAAGAACGCGAAGAAGGAGACAGCCGCGGACAGGGAGGCGGCGGCGATGCTGTTCAATGAGGCGACCGGGCGGCCGGTCGTCGCCACGGACGAGGCCCGCACCGTGGGCTCGGTGTCCGACCTCCTCGTCGACCCGCACACCCACCGGGTCGTGGCACTCCGCCTGCGCCACAAGGTCCACGGAGCCGACACGTTGCTGTGGCAGGACCTGACGGCGTTCGGCGCGGATGCGGTCACCGTCGCCTCGGCCGCCAAGATCGTGCCCGCCCCGGCCGAGCTCGAACGCCTCGCCGGCGCGCCCGGGAAACTGCTGCACAAGCGGCTGCTGACGACGGACGGCCACAGCCTCGGTACCGTCGACAACGTCAATTTCGACAACGCGACGGGCGAGCTCACGTCCCTGATCGTCGGCAACACCACGGTCGACGGCGGGCGGCTGCGGGGCTGCGGGACGTACGCCGTCGTGGTGGCGGCCTGAGCGCCGCTACCCGGGCGGTCCTCCGGCGGCCCGCCGGTCCGCCGATACCAGCAACGCGGCCGCACCGAGGCCCAGCAGCGCCGTCACGCCGCCGGTGATCTCATTCGTCCAGGCGATCCCCGCCGAGCTGACCGAGCGCTGAATGACGTACGGCGACACGATGAGCCACACCCCGATCGCGACCATCGACCAGGTCAGGCGGAACATCCGCGCCGGCGCCACCGCCAGCCCCAGCGCGATCACGCCGATCATCGCCCCGAGGATCAGGTTGTTGACCGTCACGTTCGGCGCGTGCGTGCTGAAACCCACCACCCACGGCGAGATGGCCAGCCAGCCGCCGGCCAGCAACACCAGGCCGTCGATGACGACCGCCGGCCCGCTCGCGGCGACCTGCTCGTAGCGCTGCCGCGACCCCGCGATGTCCGGGTGTGCGGCGATGTCCTGGTACTGCGAAACCTGGGTCACGACACGCCCCTTCCGTCGTCCTCAGCCGTTCACTACCCACCACCGCCGCGACGGACCACTTTCGGTCGCGTCTGGACGGCAGGCCTGTCCGCGCCGGGTCCGGCGGCGCACCGTTGGAAGTGCACGGACCGGCGGCGCACCGTTGGAAGTGCACGGACCGGCGGCGCACCGTTGGAAGTGCACGGACCGGCGGCGCACCGTTGGAAGTGCACGGACCGGCGGCGCACCGTTGGAAGTGCACGGACCGCACCCTCGCCGACGGAGGTCGCCATGGACACCGATCGGTACCCGGTCGTCGCTGGAGTGGACGGCTCGCTCGCCGCCGCCGGCGCGGTCCGCTGGGCCGCTGACGAGGCCGCCCGGCTCGGCCGGCCGCTGCAGGTCACCCACGCCGTCGACGTCCCGGAGCCGCAACCGGACGACCCGGCCACCCAGCGGATCGCGCTGGACGCGGCCGACGAGGCCCGCCACTGGCAGCCGGGGCTGCAGGTCACCCCCGTCACCCGGCAGGGCACCGCGGCCCGGGTGCTGCTCGAGGAGTCCCGGCAGGCCACGCAGCTCGTCGTCGGGGGCCGCGGCACCGGCGGGTTCCCGGCGCTGCTGCTGGGCTCGGTCAGCTTCCACCTCGCCGCCTACGCCGACTGCCCGGTGCTCGTCGTGCACCACGCCCAGCGCTGGGCCCGCGCCGATTCGCTGCTGCCGTCGCACGGCCCGGTCGTCATCGGCGCCGACGGCTCCGGACCGGCGCATTTCGCGCTCCAGCTCGCCTTCCAGCAGGCCGCCGCCCGGCACGTGCCCCTGCTGGCCATCCGCGCCTACCACGAGCACCGGGGCGGCGAGGACCCGGCCGCGGCGGCGTTCGACGAGCTCGGCGCCGAGGTGGGCCCGTGGCAGGCGAAGTACCCGCAGATCCCGGTCGAGCTCCGGGCGGCGCCCGGCAAGCCGGCCGACGTGCTGCTCGCCGCGGCCCGCAATGCCGTCATGCTGGTGGTCGGGGCACGCGGCCAGGGCGGCTTCGCGCAGCTGCGGCTCGGCGGCACCGCTGGACAAGTCCTGCAGTACGCGGCCAGCCCGGTCCTGATCGCGCGCCCCTGACCGGCGATCAGTCCGCGCCGGGGGCCTCCCCGCGCACGGCCCGCAGCCAGGACAGCCCGTACCGGCGGCCGCGGCGCACCTGCCGCCACGCCGCCAGCGCCTCGTCGAGGACGAACCACGGCACGGTCAGCGACACCGCGGCCGAGACCAGGCACAGCGTGCACAGCGCGCCGACGACGAACACCTGCAGCGCGACCAACCCGATCGCGACCAGTGCCATCGCGGTCGCCAGCAGTCCGAGCAGCAGCACCTGCCACGGCCGGCGCCGCCACCGGGTCGTGCCGCCGGTCAGCTCCAGCACCAGCTCGGCCAGGTACGCGACGGCACCCAGCGCGGCGTCGTGCACCGGCAGCGCCCGGGAGAACGCGGACTCCAGCACCTTGACGCTGCCGTCGCCGAACCACGGGTCCCAGACCGTCGGCACCAGGCCGTACTGGAAGAACGCCAGCTCAATCGAGACGACCAGGCCGGCGAAGGCCAGCACCGCGACGGTTATCCGGCGCGGCCACGCCGATGGCCCTTCCACGGACCGCCGCCACCACACCGGCAGCGCGCCGGCCCGGCGCGACAAGGGACTCGCGATCATGCGATCTCCCTCCGCGTGGATCGGCTCGCCGGAACCCATGCCCCTCGGCGGGTGACCCTAAACCGGCCGCCGGCGACCCTGCCCGCCTCTGAGAATGGGAACCGTTACCATCAAGGGGCAACGATGGCGAGGCTGCCCGCGCCTGCGGGGTAATGCCAGACCCTCCCAGGGCCGCGGGCGGCGGACGTACGGTCGAGGACGTGGACAGCCGAGCCGAGATCCGCGACTTCCTCACCACCCGCCGCGCCCGCATCACCCCGGAGCACACCGGCCTGCCCACGCACGGCGGGCAGCGGCGGGTGGCCGGGCTGCGCCGCGAGGAGGTCGCGCTGCTGGCCGGCGTCAGCGTCGACTACTACATCCGCCTCGAGCGCGGCAACCTCGGCGGCGTCTCCGACAGCGTCCTGGAGGCGCTCGCGCGGGCGCTGCGGCTGGACGAGGCCGAGCGGGCCCACCTGTTCGACCTGGCCCGCGCCGCGAACACCAGCGCCGCGACGGCCCGGCAGCGGCGCTCGCGCACGCCGTACCTGCGCCCGCAGGCCCAGCGGCTGCTGGACGTGATGACCCTGGCCCCCGCCTACGTGCGCAACGGCCGCCTCGACGTCCTCGGCGCCAACGCGCTCGGCCGGGCCGTGTTCGCGCCGCTGTTCGACACCGCCGCGGCCACCCCGAACATCGCCCGGTTCATCTTCCTCGACCCCGCCGCCCAGAGCTTCTACCGCGACTGGGACGAGCTTGCCGCCGACGTGGTGGCGATGCTGCGGGCCGAGGCCGGCCACGACCCGTACGACCGCGGCCTGAGCGACCTCGTCGGCGAGCTGTCCACCCGCAGCGAGGTGTTCCGCGACTGGTGGGCCAGGCACAACGTGCGCCAGCACCGCAGCGGCGTCAAGCGCCTGCACCACCCGACCGTCGGCGACCTGACCCTCGCCTACGAGTCCCTGGAGCTCGTCACCGACCCCGGGCTGCGGCTCAACGCCTACACCGCCGAGGCCGGCAGCCCCGACCAGGACGCGCTGAACCTCCTGGCGAGCTGGACCACGGCCCCGCACGAGGCGCCGGAGCACAACCGGTAGCCGACGGCGCAATCACCAGCAAGGAGCTCTGCAGCATGGAACACCGTCCACTGGGGCGCACCGGCGTCTCCGTCAGCAAGCTGTGCCTCGGCACCATGATGTTCGGCGCCTGGGGCACCAAGGACCACGACGAGAGCATCCGCATCATCCACCGCGCGCTCGACGCCGGGATCAACTTCGTCGACACCGCCGACGTCTACTCCCAGGGCGAGTCTGAGGAGATCGTCGGCAAGGCCCTCAAGGGCCGCCGCGACGACGTCGTGCTCGCCACGAAGTTCTTCATGCCCTTCGACGACGACCCCAACCACCGCGGCGGATCCCGGCGCTGGATCATGACCGAGGTCGACAACTCGCTGCGCCGGCTCGGCACCGACCACATCGACCTGTACCAGATGCACCGCTACGACCCGGCGGTCGACCTCGACGAGACCCTCGGCGCCCTCACCGACCTGATCCGGGCCGGCAAGGTCCGCTACATCGGCCACTCGACGTTCCCGGCCTCGGCGCTCGTCGACGCGCAGTACATCGCCCGCGACCGCGGGCGGGAACGGTTCGTGACCGAGCAGCCCACCTACTCGATCCTCACCCGCAACATCGAGCACGAGATCCTGCCGCTGACCCAGCGGTACGGCATGGGCGTGCTCTCCTACAGCCCCCTCGCCGGTGGTTGGTTGTCCGGCCGCTACCGCAAGGACGACCACAGCGGGCCGATGTCCGAGGCCCGCAAGCGGCTCGCCAACCGCTTCGACCTGTCGCTGCCGGAGAACCAGCGCAAGCTCGACGCCGCCGACGCGCTCGCCGGTCTCGCCGACGAGGCCGGCATCACGCTGATCGAGCTGGCCATCGCGTTCGTCCTGCGCCACCCGGGCATCACCACCGCCATCATCGGGCCGCGCACCATGGAGCACCTCGAGTCGCAGCTGAGCGCGGCCGACACCGTCCTGTCCGACGACGTGCTCGACCGCATCGACCGGATCGTGGCGCCCGGCGTCACCCTGAACCCGGCCGACAACGGCTGGGCAAGCCCGTCCCTGCAGCCCGCGGCCCGCCGCCGCTGATCCCGGCGGCACGGGCCCGCGCACCGCGGGCCGGCCGGGTCGGCGTCACCCCGCACCGCCGCCCTGATCCGCCCGGGTCGGGGCGGCGGGCGCTGTTGCGGGTCCGGCGATCCCGGCCCCGGTTTCCGGCGCGACTATTCTGTTGAAGACCATCAACGTCGCCGGCCGGGAGGATCGCGTTGTCGTCGGACTGGTCGGCCGCACGGGTCGCCGAGGTCCTCGCCGGCGCCCGCCGCGGCTCGGGGTACCGGGTCGGCAACGGCCTGGTGCTGACCGCGGCCCACGTGGTGGCCGGCGCCGGCGGCGTGACGGTGCGCTTCGACGCCGGCCGGCCCGGCGAGTGGTCCGCCCCGGCGAGGCTCGCGTGGTCCGACCCGGGGGCCGACCTCGCCGTGCTGGCGTTCGACCCGCCGCCCGCGGCTCCCCCGGCGGGACCATCCCCGATCGGGCGGCTCGGCGAGCGCCGGGCGGTCCTCGAGGTGTACTGCGCCGGCTTCCCCCGCTGGAAGCTGCGCACCGAGGGGAACAGGGTGTACCGGGACCTCGCCTACGTCACCGGGGCCCTCGCCGTGCCGGCCAATCGGCGCAGCGGCACGCTCGAGGTGCGCGTCGACCCGCCCGCCGAGGACCCCGACCCGGCCGCGTCCCCCTGGGAGGCGATGTCCGGCGCCGCACTGTGGGCCGGCGAGCGGCTCATCGGGGTCGTCGCCGCGCACCACCGGCGGGAGGGGGCGGGGCGGCTCACCGCGGTACCGCTGCGGCTCGACGATGCGCGGCTCGCGGAACTGCTCGGCGTCGCCGGGCCCGCGCCCGTGCCCGACGTCACCGCGCCCGCCGCCGCCCGGCTCGCCCGCTCCGGCTACCGCGAGCAGGTGCGCGACCTCGCCCCGGCCGGCGGCACCCTGGACCGCGGCGCAGAGCTGGACGAGCTGGCCCGCTGCTGCGCCGGCCCCGACCCGTACGCCTGGTGGCGCGCCGGCCCCTGGGCGGGCAAGACGGCCCTCATGTCCGCCTTCGTCCTCGACCCGCCGACCGGCGTCGACGTCGTGGCGTTCTTCGTCACCGCCCGCCTGGCCACCCAGTCCGACAGCACCGCCTTCACCGACGCCGTGCTCGACCAGCTCGCCGCCCTGACCGGCGAGCAGATCCCGGCCTCCCTGACCCCGGCCGCCCGCGACGCCCACCGCCGCGCCCTGCTGCAGGCGGCGGCCGAGCGCGCCGGCGAGCAGGGCCGCCGGCTGGTCCTCGTCGTCGACGGCCTGGACGAGGACACCGGCGCCCGCCCCGGCTCCGGCCTGGCCAGCATCGCCGCCCTGCTGCCGAGGCACCCGCATCCCGCCCTGCGCGTCATCGTGGCCGGCCGGCCCGACCCGCCGATCCCCGCCGACGTCCCACTCGACCACCCCCTGCGCACCTGCCCGGTCCGCACCCTGCCGGTGTCCCCGCACGCCACCCGGATCGCCGAGCTGGCCGGGCGGGAGCTGGCCGAGCTGCTCGCCGCCGACGGCCCCCAGCAGGACGTGATCGGCCTGGTGACGGCCGCGGGCGGCGGTCTGTCCCGGCCGGAGCTCGAGGCCCTGACCGGCCTGCCCGGCTTCCGCCTCGACGCCCTGCTGCACGGCGTCGCCGGCCGCACGGTCGCGGGCCGCGACGACCACGAGACCCGTCGCGTCTACCTCTTCGCCCACGAGACCCTGCACGCCGAGGCCCGGGCCGGCCTCGGCGCGACGGTGGAGACCTACCGGCGGCGCATCCACGAGTGGGCCGAGCACTACCGGGTGCGCGGCTGGCCCGCGGACACACCGGAGTACCTGCTGCGCGGCTACTCCCCCATGCTGCGGGAGCGCCCCGACCCGGCCCGGCTGGCGGCCCTGGCCGCCGACCCGGCCCGCCACGAGCGGCTGCGCGCCCTCACCGGCGGCGACGCGGCCGCCCTGACCGAGGTCCAGGCGGCCCTGGACGCCGCCGCCCTGTCCCCGGACCTCGCGTCCCCTGCGGCGCCGGATGCGCCCCGGGCCGGCCTGGCCGAGGCCCGTCCGCCGGACCTGGCGCTCGTCGCGCGGCTGGCCGCACACCGGGCCGACCTGGCCGGGCGCAGCGCCAACCTGCCGCCCGAGCTACCCGCCCTGTGGGCCCGGCTGGGCCGGCCCGCCCGGGCGGAGGCATTGGCGCTGGCCGTCACCGACCCGTCGAGCCGTGCGTGGACGCTGAAGTCGCTGGCCGAGACGTACATCGACACGGGCCAGTACGACCGCGCCGAGCGGCTCACCGCCGAGCTCACCACGCCGGATGCGGCCCTGACCCTGGCCGGCCTCGCCCACGCCCTCGGCACGGCCGGCGAGCGCCCCCGGGCGGCGGCCCTGATCGAGCGCGCCCACGCCCTGCTCGACGAATGGTCCCACCTCGGCACCCCGGGCAAGCTGGCCCGCGCCGCCGTCGCCGCCGGCCTGCCCGAGCGGGCGCTGGAGCTCGCGGCCGGCATCGACGGAGGGTTCTCGCGGGACGACGCCTACGCCGAGCTGACCGCGGCCCTCGCCGAGGCGGGCGACTGGGACCGGGCCGAGCGGGCCGCCCGCGCCATCGACGAGCCCGCGGGGCAGGCCAAGGCCGTGGCGGCGATGCTGGCCCGGGCGACCGGCGACCCCGCCAGGGTGCCGGCCCTGGCCGGCTGGGCCGAGACCATCCCCGCGGCCGGCGACGCCCGCATGGACCTCGTCGCGGCGCTGGCGGCAGCCGGCGAACCGGACCGGGCCGCCGCCCTCGCCGAGAGCACCGCCGACCCCGGCCACCGCGCCCTGGCCCTCGCCGCCCTGGCCACCGCCGCGACCACCGCCGGCGACGAGGCACGCGCGGCCCACCTGGCCCACCTGGTCGAGTCCACCGGCACCTGGGCGGCGCTGTGCACGCTGGCCCGATCGATCGCCCCGGCCGACCCGGCCCGGGCCCGCGCCCTGCTCGACCGGGCGGCGGGCCTGGCGGACAGCCCTGCGCAGGAAGACGAGCTGCCGGCCTGGTCGCTGACCATGGTCGCCAACGCCGCCGCCGACCTCGGGGAGCCGACCCTCGCCGCGACGCTGCTCGACCGGGCCGGCGCCTTCGCCGAACGCATCGACGAGCCGGGAGCGCGAGCCGAGGTGCGGACCGCGATGGCCGGCGTGGCGCTTGCGCACGCCGCCCGGCCGGATGCCACGCCGGACGCCGCCGGACGGGCCGAGGCGATGCTGGAGGCGGCCCTGCGTGCGGCCGTCGCACTGCCCGGCGCCGGCGCGGACAGCACCGCGCTCACCAGGCTCATGGACGCGGCGGCCCGGGCGGGCGACGTCGAGCGGGCCGAGCGGATCGCCGAGACGATCGACCCCGAGGTGTTCCGGTGGCCCGCTCTCCGGCAACTCGTCGAGATCGTCGCGACCCGCGGCGACTTCGTCCGCGCCCGGCGCCTCGCGGTCTCCGCCGGCCCGCCTCGCGCCCGCGCGGCGGCCCTGATCTCGACGGCCTGGGCGGCCTTGCGAGCCGGCGCTCCCGCCCGCGCGGCGGCGCTGGCCGACGAGGCCGAACGGGTCGCCGTCGGGGCCGGACAGCCGCGCCCCGACGCCTGGGAGATGGCCGCCCTCGCCGTGGGCCACGCCGAAGCCGGCCACCTCGACCGGGCCGAACGCATCGCCGCCCTCCTCCCCGCGCAGACCGCCACGCAGGACATCGCCGAGATCGCCGCCATGGCCGTCGAGGCCGGCGACCCCGACCGGGCCGAACGCATCGCCGCGGCCGTCGCGGAGCCGCACGGGCAGGCCCAGGTCCTGTCCGCCACGGCCCGGGCGCTCGCCGCGGCCGGGAACCGTGACCGGGCCCTGCGCGTCACGGCGACCATCCCCGACCCGGACGTCCGCGCCGAAACGCTGCTCACGCTCGCGCGGGACGACAATCCCAATACGAGCGGCGGCGGGCAAGCCGGGCGGGCGCTCGACCTCGCCGAGCAGGCGGCGCACGTCGTCGCGGCGCCGCGGCGCCGCGACGACGTGCTGCACGAACTCGTCCTGGTGGCGGGCGACGCCGACCGGCGTGAGCCGGCCCTGCGGGCCGCCGTCGCGATCGCCGACGAGTTCCGGCGGGCCGAGGCGCTGGTCCGGCTGTGGCAGGGCGCGATCGCCGCCCGTGACCGCCCGTGGGCCGAGCAACTCTTCCGCGCCATCGACGACGCCGGCCCCGCGGACCTGATCGAGCCCCTGCTGGCCCGGGCCGCCGCGGCCGTGGACCCCGACCGGTCGCGGGCGTTGATCGACCGGGCCGAGCCACGAGCGGACCACGCCTTGGTGCCTGATGCGCAGGCCTGGTCCCTGACGATGCTGGCGGCCGCCGCGCGCCAGGCCGGCGAGCCGGACCGCGCGGCGGCGCTGGCCGACTGGGCCGAGCTGGTCATCGCGCGGATACACCAGCCTCAGGACCAGCTGGCGGCGCTCGTCGGGCTCGTCGAGGCAAGCTCGGTGACCGGCGACCACGAGCGGGCCGAGCGCCTCGCGACCGAATCGGCCGGCCTGTTCGAACTGGCCGACCTGCTGGGCAGGTACACCGATGCCGGCGCCGAGCCCGGCCGCCCGCTGACCCGGCACCTGCCGCTGCTCGCCCGGGTCGTCGCCGCGGCCGGTGACCGCGAGCGGGCCGGGCGGCTCGCGGCCGGCATCGAGTCCGGCACCACGCAGGCCGATGTGCTCACCGAGCTGGCCGCGGAGGCCACCCTGGCCGGGGACCACGAGCAGGCCGAACGGCTGATCCGGGCGGTGCGCGACCCCCGTCCCCGGGCCGACGGACTGGCCCGCTCGGCCGCGAACGCCGACGACCCGGAACGGGCCACCGCCCTGGCCGCCGAGGCGGAACGCGACGCGCTGGGCGTCAGCGACCCGCGGGCGCAGGCCGAGATCCTCGTCCGGCTCGCCGCGGACGCCCCGTCACGCGACGCGGCCCGGCTGATCGCCCGGGCGTTCGCCGCCGGCCACCCGTCCATCGCCCTGAAGGCCCTGGCCAGACGCTTCCCCGAGGCGTTCCTGCGCTACGCCGGCGAGCGCCTGCCGTAGCCGGTCGTGCCCGGCACGGCTACTTCCAGTACCACTTCTGGTTGCTCTGACCGTTGCACGGGAACAGCTTCACGGAGCTGCCCGGGGCGGTTCCCTGCTGGTACACGTCCGCGCACTTGTTCGCCTGCACGTCCACGAGGTCGTTGGTGCTGGTGTTCAGCCGCCACTGCTGGGCCGGGTTCCCGCTGCACCGGGCCACCTGGATCTGGGTCAGGTTGTCCGTCGACGCCCACGCGGCGTCCATGCACAGCCCGACCGAGCGGATCGTGCCGTCGGACAGCGCCTCCCAGTGCTGGACCGCCGAACCGTTGCAGCGGGCGATGGTCAGGGCCGCGCCGTCGGTGCCGGCGTTGGCGCTCAGGCACAGGCCCGACTGCACGCCGACGATCGCGCGGCCCGGGATCGCCGGCGCCGGGGGCGCCGCGGCCTTGGTCGTGGCGGTCGCGGGCTTGGTCGCCGGCGGGGCCGCGGTGGCTCCGGCGGTCGTCGCGGCCGGCTTCGGCGGCGCCTGGGTGGTCGCCGTGGCCGGCTGGGCCGACTGGGCCGGCGCCTGGGACGAGGGCGCCGGCGCGGCGGCGGCGCTGCTCGCGGGGAGCTGCGGGACGTCGACCGCCGCGGGGTAGGCCGGCGGGGCCTCGGTGGCCACCGGATGGACGGGGCGGTGGCGATACAGCTGCAGCGGTACCACCACCAGCACCCCCAGCGTCACCAGCGCCGCGGCGGCGACCAGCACCCGCCGTTCCGGCAGCAGGCCGCGGGGCGCCGTCGCGGGCTTGCGGGCGTACGCGGCGGCGAAGGAGTCATCGGACGGGGGCACGGTCGCTCCTCATGGAAGGCAGGTCCTCGGGCAGCAGCAGCACGAGATCGTCGGGGCCGGCGCCGTCGAGCTCGGCGACGCGCTGCGCCTGCCGCTCGGTCAGCTCCTGGAACACCTGGCGGGCGAGGCGGCCGTTGCCGAAGCCCTCACCGCGCGGCAGGGCGTCGAAGTAGCCGGCGAGGCCCTCCGTGGCGGCCTCGGTCAGCTCGTACCGGTGCTCGCCCGCCTGGTGCTCGACGATCCGCACCAGCTGCGGGGTGTCGTAGTCGTCGAACTGCAGCGTGCGGGTGAACCGGGACGCGAGGCCGGGGTTGGCGCCGACGAAGCGGGTCATCTCGTCCGGGTACCCGGCGACGATGACCACGACGTCGTCGCGGTGGTCCTCCATCATCTTCACCAGCGTGGCGATCGCCTCGTGGCCGAAGTCGTCGCCGAAGCGGGGCACGAGCGAGTACGCCTCGTCGATGAACAGCACGCCGCCGAGCGCCCGGGTGACGGCGGCGGCGGTCTTCGGTCCGGTGTGCCCGACGTACTCGCCGACGAGCGCGGACCGGTCGACCTCCACGAGGTGGCCGCGGCGCAGCAGGCCCAGCGCCCGCAGCAGCCGCCCGTACAGGCGCGCCACCGTCGTCTTGCCGGTGCCGGGGTTGCCGGCGAAGACCAGGTGACGGCTCAGCGGCGGTGCCGGCAGGCCGGCCTCCTGGCGCAGCCGGACCGTCTGCATGAGCTTGACCAGCGTGTGCACGTCGCGCTTGACGCGCTCCAGGCCGACCAGGACGCCCAACTCGCCGAGCAGGTCCTCGAGGCTCTCGTCGGCCGGTTCCGGTTCGGCCGGCGGCTGCTCGCCGGAGACGCTCGCACCGGCCGTCTTCGGCAGCGGTACCGCACCGCCGACGTCGGGCCGCTCGTCGAACGTCGCCGTGCTGCGCTCGCCGACGTGCACGGCGGTGAAGCCGGGCTCGGTGATGCGGAACTCCGCGAACGAGCCACCGGCGTCGTCGGCGACGTAGAGGCCGTTCTTGGCCACGCCATGCACCCGCAGCCCCGACACCACCGGCCGGCCGCCCGTCCACACGACCAGGCCCGAGCCGCCGCCCCCGGTGACGGTCGCGCCGTCGATGCGGACCTCGGCCGGGCTGTCCACGACGATCCCGGCCGCGCCCGCGTCGCGGACCGCGACCTCGGCAAGGGTGGCCGCCCCGGCCCCGGTCACCTCGAAGCCGACCCGCGCCGGGCGGTTCACGGTGCAGTTGCTGACCGTCGCCGCCTCGGCCGAGGCCAGCTGCAGCCCGATGTCGGCGCCGTCGACGCGGCAGTCACGCGCGCTCAGCCGCGCCGAGCCAGAGGTGTGCACGCCGCTCATGGCCAGCTCCGCCAGGTCGCAGCCGGTCAGCTCCACGTCGGCCCGGTCGTCCGCGTGTACCCCGTGCTCGGCGCCGCGCAGCACCCGGCAGCGTTCCAGTTTCAGCCGGGCCGACCCGGCGCCGTGCACCGCCCCGTACGCGGAGCCGACGAGGTGGCAGCCGGTCAGCTGGGCCCGGGCCGTGCCGGTGACGAGCAGCGCGTTGGCGCCGGCGTCGCGCACGGTGCAGTCCTCGGCGACGAGCTCGGCGTCGTCGGCGACGACCAGGCCGCTGGCGCCCGGGCCGGTGATCCGGCACTCGGTCAGCCGCACCCGGGCCGCCCCGTTGACCTGCACGGCCGCCGAACCGGCGGCGACGATGCTGCTCTGCTCGGCCAGGGCGGTCGCCGCGTCCTCCAGCAGCAGCCCGCTGCGCCCGGCCCGGTCGATGCGGCAGTCGGTGAGGCTGAGCCGGGCGGTGCCGCGCACCCGGATCGCCGAGCCGTCGGTGGCGTGCAGGCCCAGCCGGGTGGCGGCGAACTGCGCGTCACCGGCGAGCACGATGCCGGCGCCGGCGCCGATGCGCACGTCGCTCGCCTCCGCCCGGGCCGGGCCGACCAGGTGCAGCGCGGCCCCCTTGGCGCCCTCGATCGTGCCGCCGGCGAGGATCAGCGCGGCCGAGCCCTTGGCCTCGACCCGCCCGCCGCGGACCCGCACGTCCTCCAGGACCAGGCCACCGTTGTCCACAATGGACACCAGGACCCGGGACGGCTCGTCGCCGGCGATCGTGAAGCCGTACACCGAACAGTCCGCCGCCCCGACCGTCAGCGCCGGCTCCGGGCCCGGCGGGGCGAGCTCGACGCTGCCCGGCCCGGCCTCCGGCCGCAGCGTCACCGCCCGCTCCAGCCGCAGCGCCTCGGTGTACCGGCCCGGGGCCACGAGGACCGTGTCGCCGGGCGCGGCGGCGCGCACGGCCGCCGCCAGGTCGTGGTGCGCGCCCCGGCGGCCCGGGGCCACGAGATGGGCCGTCACGCGCCGCCCCCACCCTGGCTGTCCTGGGCCTGGAAGTACCACGGGTCGATGCTGACCCGGAACGCCTTGGACAGCTGGGAGGTGACCAGCTTCTCGGCGATCTTCCACGGCAGCTGCAGGCCGAACTCGGTCAGGCCCTGGCGGTGGAAGGCCCGGCCGCCGAGACCGGAGTTGAACAGCGTCTTGCCGATCGTCGTGGTGACCGCGCCGGTCACGCCGGCCGCGGCGCCGATCAGGCCCTCGAACGCGGCCGCACCGCCCTGCAGGTGCACCGTCTCCCCGTCGGCGTTCGTGACGCCGAAGATCGAGGCGTTCATGGCGCCGTTGACGAAGCCGGTGAGCCCGGCGACCGGGACGTTGAACGCGAAGTCATAGGTGCCGCCCCGCCAGCGGGTCGCCGTCTCGTTCCCGGCCCACTCGTTGCTCCAGTGTTTGTCGTGGTTGAGCGGCTTGCGGAACCAGGCCTTGCCGCCGTCGATGTTGGCCAGGCCCGCCTTGAGGTCGGCGGTGCGCTGCAGCGGCCCGAGCCGGTTCTCGTGCATCACCGAGCCGACGGCGCTCTTGACCGCCGAGCCCACCGCCGCGTTCATGAGCGCCTTGGTCACGTCGTCGCCGTTGAACTGCTTGCCGGCGATGGCATCCACGATCGCGTTGACCACCAGGTTCGCCGCGAACTCCAGCAGGAACTCCTGCGCGAACTCCAGCGCCACCTTCTGCGCCAGGTGCGACGCGTAGGAGCGGTACTTCGCCTCGCTGAACGCGCCGCCCGGGATCTCGCCGCCCCACGCCATCCGGTTGCCCTCCCGGATGCGCCGGTTCCAGCCGCGGATCTCCGAGGCCCAGCCGCGGTAGTCCAGCTCCCGGCCGGCGAGGTCCAGGCCGCGGCCGGTGCCGGGGACGTACACCCAGCCGGCGTCGTCGCGGCGGGCCAGGACGTTGCCGGCCGCGTCGTACTGCCGCCACTGGCCGCGCCACGCGTCCTTGTCCAGGAAGTTGCCGCCGGGCAACGAGGTGCGCTCGCGCACGACGCCGCCCATGTCGAACTCCTTCCACACGCTGCGGTCGCCGCCGGCGCCGTACTCGCGCACCCGCCGCAGGCCCGCGTCGATGTTGGCCTGCGGGATGTCGCGGACGAGGACCGGCCCGCCGGGCGAGGGCGTGACGTCGCGGAACCGGGTGGCGCCGGAGAACCACTCGCCCTGCCATCCGCTGCCGCCACCGGGTAGGCGCGGGTTCCACCATTCCCGGGTCGCGCCGCCGGGGACGGTGGCGTTGCCGAACTTGTCGACGCGGCGCCATTCCCAGTGGTGCCCGCCGGCGGCGTTGTCGACCCGCCACGCGTCGACGTACGCGCCGCCGTCGAGCATCCGCCGCTCCCGCACCAGGACGTTCGCGCCGTTGATCGTCTGGAAGTCGCGGAACGAGTCGTCGAAGGTCGTGTGCGGGCCGTTGAAGTTGCGGCCCCAGTCGCGGGTGCCGCTGTTCGTGCCGTCCGTCCACGTCCAGCGGCGGGTGTCGGAGCGGGCGTCCTTGCCCAGCGCGCTCTTCCAGCCCCGCGACTGCGGGCCGTGCGCCTCGACGCGGACGGTCCCGCCGCCGGGGGCGTTGGTGGGGAAGTCGTCGGATCGGCCCACGATGATGCCGTGGATGTTGCGCTGCGCCCACGGGTTGCCGGCGCCCTCGAACGCGTCGAAGCGCGCGGCGCTGCCGCCGCCCCGGGCACCACCCGGTGCGGGGATCGCCGGCGGGCGCTGGAACTCGCGGATCGAGCCGTCCTCGAACCCGGCCCGGGCGACGCGGAACTGCCCGGCGCCGCCGCCGAAGGTGTACCAGTCGCCGCCCGGGGCTGGATGGGCGGCGAAGCGGTCCTCCCAGACCCGGCCGTCCGCGCGGCTGCCGCGGGGGAAGAACACCCGGTGGCCGGAGAGGTTCCCGGCGCCCTCCGTCCAGGGCACCCGGCCCGGGGTCAGGTGCGCGCCGGGCGGCAGCGGCACCAGGTCGTCGCCGACCTTGAGGGTGTTGCCGTGCTCCAGCTTGCCGGTGTACCGCACGAACTGGCCGTTGCGGCCGACGTCGTACACCGCGTCGCTCATCGACACGAACCGGAACCCGTCGGCGTTGCCGAGCGCGCCGCCGGCCCGGGTCCACGTGAACACCTGGAACCTGGTGTCGGTGCGCAGGAACTGGTTGCCGTGGGCGCGGAACACGCCGCTCGGCACCCCGGCGAGGTACCGGCGGGCCCAGTGCGGCGGCCGCTGCTCGGACCAGCGGGCCGTCTCCAGCGTCGCGTTGCCCTGTGCCGGCAGGTTCTCCAGCTTGCCCGCGTCCTTGCCGTGCGGGGAGTGCGTCTGCCAGGTGCCGGTGCGGGCGCCGCCGTTGAGACCGTACTCGCGGTACATCCCGGCGTTGTCCGGCCCGTGCCACGGCCCGTGCTGGCGCTGGGCGACGTCCCCGACGGCCTGGCCCGGCCGCGGGAGGAGCCGGTCGGTCCAGCCGCCGTCGCGGTCGAAGGCGCGCGTGCCGCCGCCGAGGGTGTTGCCGTGCCCGTCGAGCCGGGTCCACGTCCAGCGGCCGAGCGGGTCGCGCACGGCGATGACCTCGCCGGAGCCGATGCTCTGGCGGATGGAGTGCGACGGGGTGCCGGTGTGGCTCACGTCGCGCCACGCCACCGCGTAGTTGTCGAAGCGCCGCACGCCGTGGTCGACGAGGTTGCCGGCGTTGTCGAACTTCGCCCACTGCGGCCGCTGGGCGCCGCCGCGCACCCCGCCGACGCTGCGGAACACGTCGAGGGTCTGGTTCGTGCCCGGGATCGTGCGGCGGTCGAACATCTCCGCGCCGGTGGCGGTCTTGAGCCGCACCCTGCCGTTCGCGGCCCCGCCGAGGTCCGCGGCACCGCGCTGGAACGGCCCCGGGTTCGCCACCGGCGTGCCGCCGTCGGCCAGGTGCCAGGTCCGGCCCGGCACGTCGACCACGAACTGGCGGGTGGTCGGCGCGCCGTCGCGCAGCACGTTGAACGACTGCTCGCGCAGCGTGCCGTCGGCGTTGTGGACGCGGTACTCCCCGTTTCGCAGCCCGCGGGTGTCGGTGACGCGGAAGTCGCCGCCCGGCAGCCGCTGCACCTGCAGGTGCGGCAGCTGGCCGCCGAACGCGGTCTCGGCGTGCCAGCCGCCCCCGGCGGGCTGGACGAACACCCGGTCGACGTGGGCGCCGATGTCGTCGGCCCGGATCCCGGTGTGGGTGAGGTTGCCGGCCCCGTCGAAGCGGTGGAACGCGCCCCGCCCGGCGGTGTCCGCGATCCGCGCGCCGCCGCCCGCCTCGGCGTGCACGGCGAACCCGGCCCCGGCCTCGAAGGTGGCCGCGCCGCCGCCGGTGTGGGTGACGACGAACCGGTTCGGCAGCAGCGCGCCGCCCGCGTCGGTGAGCGGCCGGCCCGTCTGCGCGACCTGGCCGGTGCCGTCGACCCGCACGAACCCGCCGCCGGGCCGGGTGTCGGTGATCTGGTGCCCGGCCGGGTGCGCGGCCACCTGCAGCTGCGGGTCGCTGACCTCGATGTGCGGCGGGGTGCCGTCGGCGTGCGTGACCCAGCTGTGGCCGGGCAGGTCCAGGCCCGCCGGGTCACGGACCGGGCGGCCGCTCTGGGTGGGGTTGCCGTGCAGGTCGAAGCGCTCGAAGCGGCCCGCGTTGGCGAGGTCGTCGACCTGGAACGCGCCCGCGTGCGGCGCGACCTGGAAGCCCGCGGGCACCTCGAGGCTGGGCGGGCCGCCGTGGCTGTCGACGTGGTACCAGTTCGGGTGCCCCGGCAGCGGCCGGCCAGTCTGCACGACCTGGCCGGTGCCGTCGACCCGCACGAACCCGCCGCCGGGCCGGGTGTCGGTGATCTGGTGCCCGGCCGGGTGCGCCGCCACCTGCAGCTGCGGGTCGCTGACCTCGATGTGCGGTGGGGTGCCGTCGGCGTGCGTGACCCACGTCCGGCCGGCGAGGTCGTGCCCGGCGGCGTCGAGCACGGGGCGGCCCGTCTGCGTCGGGTTGCCCCGCAGGTCGAAGCGCTCGAAGCGGCCCGGGTTGGCGAGGTCGTCGACCTGGAACGCCCCCGCGTGCGGGCCGACCCGGAAGCCGGCGTCGACCTCCAGCGCCGGCGGGGCGCCGCGCTGCTCGACCAGGTGCCAGCTCGGGTGCCCCGCGACCGGGGTGCCGTGGGCGAGCGCGGTGCCGTCCTCGGCGAAGCGGTGGAAGCCGCCGGCGCCGTCGGTGACCTGGAACCCGGTGCCGTGCGGGGCCTGGGTGTAGCCGCCGCCGGTGATCTCGATGTGGTGCGCGCCGCCGCCGGCCCGCTCGACCACGAACCGATGCCCGAGGTCCCGCCCGTCCAGACCCTGCAGCGGGCGGCCGGTCTCCGTCAGGTGGCCTCCGCCGTCGTACCGGTGGAACCCGCCGCCCTGCTGCAGGTCCGTGATCTGGAAGCCGCCGTCGCCGTGCGGCGCCGCCGAGTACCGGGGGACGGGCGCGTCCTCGGCGTTGACGACCCGCAGCTGCTCGCCGCCCGCGGTGGGGTGGATCTCGACGCGCAGGTCCGACGGGGAGCCGTCGGCGTTGTGCAGCGTCACGTGCGGGTCGAACGGCTCCGCGACCGGCCTGGAGTGCACCGGGCCGCCGCCGAGCAGCCGGGGGCGCGCCTTCAGCGACTCGGCGGTGAGCTCGGCGATGCGCAGGTCCATCGTGACCGGGTCGATCCCGAGCGAGCGCAGGTCGCGGGTGATCCGGTCGACGCGGCTCAGCGCGGCCGCGTAGGTACGCTCGGCCCGGACCTCCACCGCGCTCGGGCCGCGGGAGGAACCGCCGGGGCGCTCCAGCAGGTCCTGCCAGGCCCGCTCGACCCGCCCGAGCTCGTTGCGGGCGCGGGTGTACGCCGCCCAGGTCTCGATCTTCTTCGTGCGCAGCGGGTCGCCGGCGCCGCCGAACAGCTCGCCGATCCGCTCGCTGTCGCGCCGCCAGGCCGCCTCGAGGCCGCCCGCGGGCACGGAGACCGCCTTGCCGGGGCTGCCGGCCCCGTGGGCCGCGTCGTTGAGGCCGGTCTCGGACCGCAGCGCCCGCGCGCCCAGCTGGCTCTGCACGAGCCCGGCGATGGCGGTGGCGCCGACCGGGTCGATGCCGCCGTTCGCCGCGCCGTGGACGGTGTTCGTGCCCGCGTCGTAGGCGGGGTGGACGGGCGGCGGGGGCGGCGTGCGCTCGCCGAGCTTCGGGGCGGCCGCGACCGGTACGGCCACGACGAGGTCGTCCACCTTCGGCGCGCCGGCGGTGTGGGCCGGGCTGGCGTTGCCGGTGTGGATGGTGGCCGGGTTCGCGGTGTGCACGGCCGGCGCGGGCACCTCGCGGACCGGGGCCGGGTGGGCCGCGGCGGGGTGCCCGACGGTCTCGACGTGACCGGCGCCGATCGTCGGGATGCCGTCGACCCTGGCCAGGCTGACGTGGACGGGCGGTGGTGCCGCGGCCAGGTGGGCCGTGCCGTCGACGGTGTGGGCGACCGTCGCCGGCGTCGACGCCAGGTGGGTCACGGGGGTGGGGGTCGTCGTGGCGAGGTGTGCGACCGGGGCCGGCGGCGCGCCGGTGGCCAAGTGGGAGACGGTGGCCGCGACCGGCGCCGGCGGGGTGCCGGTGGCCAGGTGCGCGACCGGTGCCGGCGGGGCGGCGTGCGCGACCGGCGGCGGGGTCGCGAGCGCGTTGACGGCGGGGGCCTCGACGTGGACCGGCGGGGCGTCGACGTGCCGGACGATCGAGCCGACGTCGGTGCCGAGGTTCATGGACACGTGCTGGGCGTTGATGGCCAGGCTGGTGTGGTCGGCGATGCGGGCGCCGGCACCGTTGAGGGCCGAGACCGGGGAGCCGTTCATCAGGTGCAGCGCCGGCGGGGTGACGGCCGCCGTGCCGAGGCCGTCCAGGGCGTGCAGCGGGGCCGGCGGGGTGGCGCCGGCGTGCAACGCGCCGACGCTGCCCAGCGACGCCGTGTCCAGGTGCGGCGTCTGCAGGTGCGGCACGTCGAGGTGGTGCACGCCGTTGGCCACCGGGTTGACGTGCAGGTTGGGCAGGTCGAGGCGGTTCGCCCCGGTGGTGAGCGAGCCGACGTGCAGGTTGGGCAGGTCCAGGCGGTTCGCCCCGGTGGTGAGCGAGCCGACGTGCAGGTTGGGCAGGTCCAGGGCGTGGACGGTGCCGCCCAGCGCGGTGTTGCCGGCCAGGTGGGGCACCGCCGGCGGCTGCAGGTGCACGGCCGAGCTGATGCCGGTGATGTGGTCGACGCTGCTCAGGACCGGGTTGACGGCGCGGTCGGCCCAGCCCTCCAGGCGTACCTTCGAGATGGTGTCCATCGGGGACAGCAGCAGGGCGTCGAGGTTGCGCACGGCGTCGCCGCTGAGGTGCACCGGGTCGCCGAACGAGGTGTTGATATGCATGCTCGGCGGGGTCAGCGACAGGTGCCCGAGCCCCTCGAGGTGGCCGAGCTGCGGCGTCTGCAGGCGCGGCGGCACCGCGAGGTCCCCGGTGCGCAGCTCGGCCAGGCGGATCTGGTGGGTGTCGACGTGCTGCTCGGGCAGCACCGGGTGCGGCCGCGGCAGGCCGAAGATGTGCTTGCCGAGCACGCCGCGGTCCCACACGGCGAGCTTCGTGGCCTGCCAGACGCCCAGGTGCAGCTCGTCGGCCTCGGCCGGCAGGAACAGCCGCAGCCAGCGGTTGCCGCCGAACTCCCGCTGCAGGAACGCGAACGTCGAACTGCCGAACTTCGCCACGAACCCGGGGATCCCGGCCACGACGTTGCCGATGCCCTTGACGCCGCCGACGATGAACAGGCCGCTCTTGCTCAGCGTGGCGGACATGAACGCGGGCAGGTCCTTGATGCCGGCCCGCACCCACAGCCCGGCACCCTTCACCCAGCTGCCGCTGAGCGCAACCATGTCGTGCAGCCCCGGGAACAGCACGAACGGGTGCGAGATGATGCCCTTGAACGTGTTGCCGAAGAACTTGAACGCCGCGAACGCGCCGGCCTTGAGCCCGTTCCAGGTGAGCTGGGCTCCGGCCTTGATGAGCTGGAAGATCGGCACGGCCCGCGTGGTCGGCGCGAGGATGCCCAGCGCCGAGAGGAAGAACTCCAGCGCCGAGGCCTTACCCTGCGCGAAGTCGACCGCCGTCTTGATGAACAGCACCATGTTGACGCCGAGCGCGACGAGCGCGATCGGCCCGCCGAACACCAGCGCCGGCAGGATCAGGGCGATCGCGAGCCACTTGAAGATCTCCCAGAACTCCTCGCAGCCGGATACCGGCTGCTTGATGTTCTCGTAGGCCTCCACGATCTTGTTCGAGGCCGTGCTCGCCGCGTCCGACACGGCGGTGCCGGCCTGTTTCGCCGTATCGGTGAACCCCTGCCGCGCCGGGTCGTCCTCGGCGAGGTTGCGCGCCTGGGCCAGCGCGTTGTCGGCCCGCCACTGCTGGTCGCGCAGCGTGGTGTTGTAGTTGGTCAGCGCCGTGGCGGTCCACTCGAACGCCTCGGCCAGGCTCTGCACGAAGCCGCGCAGCCGATCGGAGATCTTCTCCCGCAGCGCCTCGGCGGTCTTGCCCACGAACGCGCTGGGCCCGGCGGTCTCCAGCACCGCCGCGAGCCCGGCGTCGACGTCCCGGGCGACCTTGCCGAGCTCTCGCACGGAGGCGATGACCTCGTCGATCCGCCCGGGGTCCCCCGGCGTCGGGTCGCCACCGAGGCCGACCTTGTCCCAGTCGGTAGGGCGAGCCACGGCCTCGCCTCCTCACGCGGTGCCCCGGGATCTCCCGGCCTCGCCACGACCACGTCCGAACCCGCTCTGCGGTTCACCCGCGCTGAACGACCCGGACCGGGCGCCCCGAATCCGCAGCGGATGAACCGGCGGGCGGGCTCGAACGTGGTCGTGGCGGGACCCCGGCGGCACACGGTCGCGGTGAGGTTGCCGGTCAGGAGAGCGCCGTGCCCGACTTCGCGATCGACTACGGGCTGCTGCACCAGGCCCGCAAGGACCTCCACGATCTCGCCGACCGGATCGGGCCGCGCCTCGGGGACACCGTGTTCTCGCAGGTCGGCAGCATCGAGTACGGCGACAGTGACAGCGTGTTCGGCAACGAGGACCTCGCCGAGAGCTTCCGCAGCCTGTACCGGCGCGCGAAGCACCCGATGAGCAAGGCCGAGGACGACCTGCGCGAGCTCGGCGACATCTTCGGGGCCGTGGCGGACGGGTACTTCGACGTAGACGCCCAGATCGCCGACGGCATGGGCATGATGGGCTCCACCCTCGACCTGGACCGCTGGAAGGACAAGAAGGCGGCCTGGGACTACCTGCAGGGCCACCGCGCCGACTGCGTCCCCGGCGCCGACGGCAAGATGCCCGACTTCTGCTCGGCGACCGACCCCGGGCCGCCGCCGACCGACCTGACCATCGACACGCCGACCGGCTCGGTGCACACGCACCTGACGCTCGACGCGGACAACAACGTGATCAAGGAGGAGACGACGGTCGTCAACGGCGACCAGAAGTACACCTCCACGACCACCTACAGCGACGGCGGCAAGAACTACACCACGGACACCGTCTTCAGCGACGGCAGCAAGACCCACTCGGTGACGACGACCGGCGAGAACGGCTCGTCCACGACCGACACCACCGACCAGGACGGCAAGACCACCCACACCGTGATCAGCCTCAACCCCACCGGCGGCGGCACGATGATGGTCAGCGAGCCCGACGGCACCGTGACGGAGTACTCGCGCCCGGACCGCTACGCGCAGTGGGCGCAGACCAGCAAGACCAGCCCCGAGGACGACGAGTCCACCTACTACCCGCCGACCATGTAACGACGGAAACGGAGCCCAGCACCATGGCCAACATCTCCCTCGACTACGACAAGATCGAGGCGACGTCGAACCGCCTGGACAACGCGGTCCGCGACATCCTGCCGATGCTGGACAAGCTGCGCAGCGACGTGTCGAACCTGCTCGAGGACGGCATGGTGTTCCAGCAGTCCAGCCCGGCGATGAAGGAGTCGTACGAGAAGTTCAACACGTCGCTGCTCGCGGCGATGAAGGGCATCAACGACTTCGCCAAGCAGTTCCGCGACATCCGTACCTCGATGGAGGAGATGGACACGGACATGGCCGGCAAGATCCGCGCCGCCGGCAGCTGACCGGCCGGCGAGCACCACGGCCCGGGCGCTCGGCGCCCGGGCCGTTCGCTTCGGCTCAGCTCTCCCGCAGGACCGTGAGCGGGACCTGGACCGCGACGGCCGCGCCGCCGGGGACGCCGGTGAAGCCGCGGCCCGGCGGGGCGGACATGCGGACCTGGCTCGTCACCAGGCGGGCGCCGATCACGTCGCCCTCCGTCGTCGAGCGCGGCGCGAACAGCAGGCCCCGGCGCGACCGGCGGGCCGCGGTGAGCCAGCTGCCCAGGGCGATCGACAGGGTGTCCGGCGCGCCGGCGTAGACGATGGCCCGCCCCCGGTCCCGGCCGCCCGCGGCCACGTCGCGCAGGACCTTGTCGGCGGCCGGGTTGGTGAGCAGGTCGGCGTCGTCGACGACGACCACGACCGGGCCGCCGAGCTCGTCCATCGCCTGCGCGACCGCGTCCGCCGCCGGGTCGGGGTCGTCGAAGAGCCGCACCCGCGCCTGGCGGCCCAGCGCCCGCAGCGGCGACTCGCGCGGCGCCAGCACCACCAGGCCGGTGCCGCCGGTCAGCAGCGAGACCGCCATCGCGGCCAGGGCGTTGCTGCGGCCCGACCCGGACGGCCCGCCGACGTAGAACGCCGCCGTCGCCGCGAGGTCCACGACGATCGCCCCGCCGTCGTCGCCCCCGACGCCGAGCAGCGCCTGCAGGGGCCGCCGTTGCCCGGCCGGGACGAGGTCGTACGCCGCCGTGAAGTCGATCCGCCCCGGCAGCGACGCCACCGGGAACGGCACGACTCCCCCGCCGGACACGCCGGCGCCGATGGCACGCAGCGCCTCGGCCTGGGCCTGGCCGCTCTCGTCGGCGTCCAGCAGCGCGATCTGGGTCTCGGTGCGGCTCAGCACGTGCCAGCCCCGGCCGGCCACGATCGTGCCCGGCACCTTGCTCGGCGGGATGCCCACCAGCTGGTAGTCGTTGCGGTCGGCCTGGCGCAGCAGCAGCTTGTGGTCGTTGTGCGCGGCGAGCCGCCCGCCGAGCAGGGCCCGCTCCGAGGTCGCGATGACGTGGATGCCGGCCGCCGCGCCCTCGCGGACGAGGCGGGTGATGTCGGTGAGCAGGCGGCCCTGGTCGTGCTCGTCGAGGATCGGCGCGAGGGCGTCCCACCCGTCGACGAAGAGCAGGATGTGCGGCGGGCGCTCGGCCGCGGGCAGGCGGCGGCGCAGCTCCACGATCCCGGCGGCGCTCGCGCGGGCGCTGTGCTCCTGCCGGTCGGTGAGCTCGCGGCTGAGCCTGCGCAGGAGCCGCTCCAGCCGCTCCACGTCGTGGCGGGACACCACGGCGCCGCAGTGCGGCAGGGTCTCCAGGGCCGCCAGGCCGCCGCCGGCCGCGTCGATGCCGTACATGTGCACGTCGGCGACCGCCGCCCTGCGCGCCGCCGACCCGGCGATGGTGCGCAGCACCTGGGTGCGGCCCGAGCGGGGCGCGCCGATGAGGTAGAGGTGCCCGAACGTGGCCAGGTCGACCGTCGCCACCCGCCGCTGCTGCAGCGCCGGCACGTCCTCCAGCGCGTACGGTATCGGCGGCGGGACGCTCGGGTGGCGGTCCTTCGGCACCGGCACGGCCGGCAGCTCCGCCAGCAGCACCTTCTCCTCGAGTGCCGGCAGCCACGGGCTGGGCTGCGCCGCGAAGTCCTCGAGGCGCTCCGCGGCGGCCCGGATCGCCTCCACCAGGGCCTGCAGGTCGGTGGGGACGACCGGGCCGGGCAGCAGCGGGTCGACGTCCTCCACCGGCAGCTCGACGGGCCGGCCCAGGCGCTGCCAGGACAGCTCGGCGGTGCGGACGCGGTCGGCCACGGGCGGTACGGCGGGCGGGGTCTTCTCCGGCGACGCGGCGCCGGGCCGTTCGGCGCCGACCCACGCGGACTGGAACGGCACGGCGCTGCGGTGCCCGGCGCGGATGAACGCCCGGCCCGGCGTGCCCGGCGAGATGTGCACCGCGTCGCCGGTGTCGATGATGTCCTGGCTCTCCACCGTGTCGGTGACCCGCAGGGCGATGCGCAGGTTGGTGTTGGCCTTGATGTCCGGGGTCACCGCGCCGGCGGGGCGCTGCGTGGCCAGGACGAGGTGGATGCCCAGCGAGCGGCCGCGCTGCGCGATGCTGATCAGGCCGGGCACGAAGTCGGGCAGCTCCCGGACCAGGGTCGCGAACTCGTCGATGATGAGCAGCAGCCGCGGGAGGCGGGCCAGCGACGGGTCGGCGGCGCGCTTGGCCCGGTACGCCGGCAGGTCTTTCGCCTCGGCGGCGGCCAGGATCCGCTCCCGGCGGCGCAGCTCGGCGCCTAGGGAGTCCATGGCCCGCTGCACCAGGTGCGCGTCGAGGTCGGTGACCATGCCGAGGGTGTGCGGCAGCTGCGCGCACTCCCGGAAGGCGCTGCCGCCCTTGTAGTCCACCAGCACGAACGTCAGCTCGTCGGGGCGATTGGTGGCGGCGAGCGAGGCGACGAACGACTGCAGCAGCTCGGACTTGCCGGAGCCGGTGGTGCCGGCGACCAGGCCGTGCGGGCCGTCGCGGACCAGGTCGAGGCTGAGCGGCCCGTCGTAGCCGCTGCCGAGCACGAACGTCGTCGAGGCCGGCCGGCGCCGCCAGCGCTCCAGCAGCGCGGCGGGGTCCGGCGGCTCCTGCTCGAGCAGGTCGAGCAGCCGCACCTGGCGGGGCAGCCCGGCGTCGTGCTCCGGGCTCACGTCGCGCAGCGGCGCCAGGGCCCGGGCCAGCCGGTCGCACCAGGCGGCGGGCACGAGGTCGGCGCGGATCCGCTCCAGCGGCGCGGTGCCGGTCCGGCGCAGGGTCAGCGACGCGCTGTCGGCGGCCACGACCGCGCCGCACTCCTCCGGCAGCAGCCGCTCCTGCTCGTCGAGGCAGACGCTGAAGATCCGCACCCGCGGCCCATCGGCCAGGATCTGCACCATGCCCGGCACGTCACGCAGCGCCCGCGCGCCGTCGACGACCACGAGCACGTCGGGGTCGGTGAACATCGCCCGTCCCATGGACGAGCCCAGGATCCGCTGCCGGGCCTGGACCTGCGCGACGAGCTCGGCGACGCGGTTGGCGATGCTCTCCGGGTCGTTGCCGATGGCGGCGTGCGGCCCGTGCGGCCCCGCCGGACGCAGGTGCGGCAGCCAGCGCACCCAGCTCCAGCCCTCGGCCCGCCCGGCGCCCTCGGCGCCGGTGAGCACCACGATGCGCAGGTCGCGTGGGCTGTGCAGGACCGCCGACTGGGCCACGAACCAGCGGGCCAGGGCCTGGACCGGCTCGGCCGCGCCGACGACGCCGAGCACCCCGCACTCGGGCAGCTCCAGCCCGACCGGCACGTCCCGGATCGTCCAGCGCACCGTGCGGTGGTTCTCGTCGCGGGCCGGGTCGTCGATCTCCTTCACCGACGGCACGTCGACGGTGCCCAGGCGCAGCAGCAGGTGGTCGGGGTCGCGGCGGCGCCGCTCCCACAGCCGCGCGCCCGGCCCGGTCGCCATCAGCCCGGCGGTGGCCGGGTCGGGGCCGGTGACGCAGCGGACCTCCCGCTCGCGGCGCACGGCGGCGTCGATCTCGTCCGCCAGGCTGCGCATCCGTTCGGTGTACCGCTGGTGCTGCTCCTGATGCTGCTTGCGGTTGGTCCGCCGGCCCACCATCCAGTTCGTGACCGCCATGACCGGCGTGAACAGGATGAAGACCAGATAGAAGTACGAGTGGAAGACCCCGACCAGCACCAGCCCCAGCACGATCGGGGCGAGCATGATCAGCAGCGGGAACGGCTGGCGCGGCGTGCGGCCGGGCGGGTTGGGCAGCCGGACGCGCTCGGCGTCCAGGTGCGGCGCGATCCGCGGCGGCCGGTTGTAGTCCAGCCCGAAGCCGTCGGCGGACGCGGTGACGGCGGCGTCGGGCTCGACGGGCGCGGTCAGCCGCAGCAGGGCCGGGCCGGCGATCAGCTCGGCGCCGTCGGCCCAGCCTCCGCCCCGCCCGCCCCGCGCGGCCCGCTGGGCGGTCGGCAGGCCGGTGACCGGGTGCGGGTCCGGCGGCGGGGTCACGTCGGTCGGGCGGACGGAGTCGTCGGGGCGGGTCAGGTGCCAGCTCGCGGACCCGTCCGGGCCGACGGTCACCCACAGGCCGCCGTCCGGTGCGCCCGCCCCCTCGATCCGGATCGCGCAGCGCTCGCCGGAACCGATCTCGTGGCTGCCGGCGCCGAGCAGCCAGGTCGCCCCGGCTCCGGGGCCGGAGACGAGGTGTACCTCGGCCAGCCGCGGCCCGCCCCGGGTGAGGTCCTCGCGCCGGCCGGTGGCGGGCGGAGCGGGCGCGCCGAGGCCGATCGTGCTGCCGGGGTGGATGCCGCTGCCCCGCACCGGGGCATCGGGCGGAAGCGGCCGCCGCTCCAGGTAGATCGGGCCGCCGGCCGCGACCGGGCCCTCGACGGCCTCGGCGAGCGAGCGGACGGTCGCGCCGTCGGAGACCTCGACGACGTGGTCCCGGGCGGCGCCGTCCGCCGCGTCGTACGCGCTCAGCATCACCTTCATGACGGCTCCCGGCCCAGTGAGGGCCGCCCCACGGCGGCGTCGTCGAACACGGGCTCGTCGAACTCGTCGAACTCGTCCACCGCGGGCACCCGCGTCGCCTCCTGAAGCGCCTTCGGCTCACGGGCCGAGACGCCGGTGACGACCTCGGCCTCGGGGTCGAGATCGTCGTCCCCCTTGTCCACCACCGCCGGCACGGGAGCCTCGGCGGCGCGCCGGGCCACCGCCTTGGGCAGGGCGGACGTCTCGATGTCGATCGGCACGCCGGCGATGCGGACCAGGCCGCCCTTCGAGCACGCCAGCAGCCGGGCGTGGCCGCGGGCGCCGCCGATCGCGAGCACCCGCGCGCGCCCCGGGTCGTCGACGGGCTCGGGGCAGACCACGAACGCCGCGCCGCCGGGGTGGGCGGACGAGCCGGGGAAGCGGGGATGGACGCCCGCCGTGACCAGGACCGAGCCGGCTGGCAGCGCCAGGTCGAGCTGCGCCGCCACGGCCTGGATCAGGGCCCGGGCCGTCCGGGGGTCGCCGGTGCCCGCGGTGAGGGGCGGGCCGGTGTGCAGGTCGAGGTACACGACGAGGTCCCGCCCGCGCTTCCCGTCGACGCCGAGGGCGACGAGCGCCGGATCGCCGTCGACGGGCTGCGGCAGGTCGGCGGGATCGGCCCACCACAGCCGCGGGTCGGCCTTGTCGGCGGTGAACGGCGGCGGTGCGGCGCCGGGGTCGCGGGCGGCGACCAGGACGCCGGCGGCGGAGGGCCCGACGAGCACCGCGTACGGCTGGGCCGCCCCGTGACCGGCCGCCAGCAGGGCCCGGCGCGCGGTCTCGCCGGTCGACGGATCGCCGAGGGCCTGGGTGAGGCGGCGCAGGCTCTTGCGGTACAGCAGAAACAGGCGCAAGGGGCGCACGGACGCCGCGGCGGTCAGCGCGATCTCGTGGCGCGCCCGCCGCAGCACGACCCGCCAGCCACCGGCGCGGCGGGCGGCCCGCGCGGCGAGCACGAGCGCGAGGATCAGCAGGCCGAGACCGCCGATGAGCAGGCTGATCGGGCCCCGCTGGCGGTTGAGCAGGTCGATCATGCGGCCGCCGACCCGAGGGTCTCGCGCAGCGCGCGGATCGCCGTGTGGGTGCGGCTCTTGACGGTGCCGGGCGGGATGCCCAGGCCCGCGGCCACCTCCTCGCCGCCCCGGCCGAGCAGGTGCACGTGGACGAGGATCTCGCGCTGGGCGGGCGGCAGCCGGCGCAGGCCGTCGGTGAGCACGACCCGGTCGCAGACGGTCTCGGCGACGTTGGCGTGGTCGGGCCGGTCGGCGAACAGGTCGGCGGCGAGCCCGGCGGGCACGGCGCGCCGCTTGCGCCACGCGTCGATGACGAGGTTGCGGGCGGTGCGGAACAGCCACATCCGGATCGGGCGGGCGTCGCGGCCCAGGCGGTCGGCGTCCTGCCAGGCCCGCAGCAACGTCTCCTGGACGATGTCCTCCACGTGGTGCGGGTCGGTGACGACCAGCGAGGTGACGTACCGGTGCAGGGCGGGACGCTGCTCGATCAGCTCGTAGCCGAGGCTCAACCGACGTTCCTTCCAAGGTTGTGCACATTCCTGACGGAATCTGCCTGGCTCCGGCCAGCACCAGGTGAACGCCGCGTGACGGGAAGGCCACCCCGCCACTACAAGTCATGGAGGTCAATGCATGCGCGGCAGGTGCGCGCGTTCGCCCTGCGCGCCGAAGAGGGTGAGCAGTTCCGCGGGCCGGTCGTCGGCGCTGCCGATCCAGTGCGGCACCCGGGTGTCGAAGTCGGCGGCCTCGCCGGCGCCGAGCAGGAACTCCCGCTCGCCGAGCACCAACCGGACGCGCCCGTCGAGGACGTAGAACCACTCGTAGCCGTCGTGGGTCTGCAAGCGCATCGTGGCCGCCCGCCCGGCCGGTGGATACACGACCTTGTACGCCTGGACGCCACCGGGCCGCCTCGTCAGCGGCACCACGGTCAGCCCGAACCGCCGCACGGGCCGCAGGTGGATGCGCGGGTCCCCGGTGGGCGGCGCCGCGACGAGGTCGTCCAGCGGGACACCGTGCGCCCGGGCCAGCGGCAGCAGTTGCTCCAGCGTCGGGCGCAGCTTGCCGTTCTCCAGCCGGGACAGGGTGCTGGCCGTGAGCCCGGTCTCGGCCGCCAGCGCGTCCAGCGTGGCGCCCCGCGCCCGGCGCAGCGCCCTGAGCCGCGGCCCGACCTCGGCGAGTACGTCCTCATCCCTGCCGCCCATGAGCCCATCGTGCGGATCCGCAAGTTTCCTTGCAAGCACGAAGGGGCGGGCACGATGCTGGCGGTGGAGGTGACGCCCCTTGCCGCCCAACCGCACGCGCCGCACCAAGGACACCGGGCCCGCCTGGACGGCCCCCGACGAGAAGGGCACCCTGCTGGGCTTCCTCGACTACCTGCGACGCGCCGTCGCGGACAAGGTCGCCGACGTGCCGGAGCCGCAGGTCCGCACCGCCGGCGTGCCCTCCGGCACCAACCTGCTGGGCCTGGTCAAGCACCTCACCGGCGTCGAGCGGTTCTACTTCCTCGGCGAACCGATCGGCGACCTGCGCCGTACCATGCGGCCCACCCGCGAGGAGACCGTCGACGGCCTGCTCGCCGCCTACCGCTCGGCCATCGAGCAGGCGAACGAGGTCATCGAGGGCTGGACGGACCTGACCCTTCCCGCCCCTCGCCCCGGGGGCCGCGGCCCGGCCCCGTCGCGGCGCTGGGTCCTGGTGCACATGATCGAGGAGACCGGGCGGCACGCCGGCCACGCCGACATCCTCCGCGAGCGGATCGACGGCGCCACCGGCCGCTGACCACCCACGCGCCGCGGCCGGCGACCCGCGGGACAGCAGATCGGTCCCGGCCACGCGGCCGTGCGCACGGGGAGCGTCGTCCGCACGACCGGCTCCCGTAATCTGGCCGTGAATCCCCCGAGGTGCGGACCGTACTGAGCGCTGCGTCCGCGCGAGCCGAGCTGTGGAGCGTAGCCATGCGGATCATCGACTCGATCGACGACGCACTCATCACAGAGCTGTGCGACAAGCACGAGTTCTTCTGGCTGGACGTCACCGGCCCGACCGAAGAGCAGGTCGAGCGGCTGGGCGCCGCGCTGGGGCTGCACCCGCTGGCGGTGGACGACAGCATCCGGTTCGGGCAGCGCCCGAAGCTCGACATCTACGCGGACACGGCGCTGCTGGTGCTGCAGGGCGGGGTCGAGTCCCAGCCGGAGAACGAGAACCCGCATCCGCTCGAGGAGATCCACTGCTACATCAGCGGGGACTACATCGTCACCCTGCATCGCGCTCCGTATCCGCAGCTGACGCAGCTGAAGTCGCTGTTCCAGCGCGTGTCGGCGGCCAAGAGCGAGCAGTACTACGTGTACAAGGTCGTCGACGCCATCGTGGACAGCTACTTCCCGATCCTCGCCGACCTCGACGAGGAGATCAACGACCTGGAGGACACGATCGTCGCCGGGGCCGGCCGGCGTCAGCTGGAGGAGATCTTCCGGCTCAAGCGAGTACTGATGCAGCTGCGCAAAGCCGTCGTGCCGATGCGGGACGTCTTCGCCCGCGAGGCCGAGGCGATCGCCGACCTGGCCGGGCTCGAGGCTGACAGCCACGACTACTTCCGGGACGTCTACGACCACCTGATCCGGATCACGGACGAGCTGGACTCCTACCACGAGATGGTCTCGAGCTGCACCGACCTCTATCTCTCCATGGTCGCCAACCGGCAGGGAGAGATCTCCAAGCAGCTGACGGTGATCGCCTCGATCTTCCTGCCGTTGAGCTTTCTGACCGGATTCTTCGGGATGAACTTCGATTGGGAAGGCAGCCATCTCCTCACCGGGGTGTGGACCTTCATCGCGCTCGGCCTGGGGACCATGGCCGCCGCGGCCGCAGCGATGTGGTGGTGGTTCCGCTACAACGGCTGGACCAGGTCCGGCGACTGACGTGTCGTTCAACCCGCGGCAGTCGGCGGTGACCCTGGCCTGGCATACCCGCCACCCACCACGGGGTCGGCATGACGACGGCCACCCCTGACCGCCTGCGGCGCCTGATCGCTCCGGGGCCGGGCAGCTGTCCCTTGTGGATGACCGCCCGCGGTCACGCCGCGCTGAGTCGCTTGGCCGCGAGCGCGACCGTGTCCGCGTGGCGGCTCGGCGTGTAGGCCCCCGTCGGCCCGGTCAGCCCGACCACGGCCACGACCGTCCCGGCGGCGTTGCGAACCGGCGCGGCGACGCAGCTCCAGCCGAGCCGGAAATGCTCCTCCTCCATCGCCACGCCGTTGTCGCGGATCCGCCGCAGCTCCGCGTCCAGCTGCCGCCGCGACGACGGGGCGTGCGGGGTCGCCGGCCGCAGCGGCAGCCGGCCGTAGCGCTCCGCGATGTCCGGCCGGTAAGCGAGCACGACCCGTCCGGTCGCGGTGCCGATGTACCCCTGCAGCTTCTCGGTGGCCGGCCACGGAAAGTCGACGCTCGGCACCTGCCGGGGCCCGTGCGCCGCGTCGAACATGAGGACGTCGTCGCCGTCGATGAGGCTGAGCCAGGCCGACTGCCCGGTGCGCCGGCTGAGCTCCCGCAGCTGCGGCCCGGCGGTGCGGCGCAGCGCGTCATCGCGCGTGACCCGCAGCGCGAGCCGCTGCAGGTCGGTCCCGGCTTCGTACCCCTCGGCCGTCCTGACCAGCATGCCGCGCGCGGCGAGGTCGTTGGCGATCCGCCGCACGGTCGGCTTGGGAACGCCGGTGACCTGCGTGAGCCGCGCAAGGCTGATCGGCCCGCGCCGCGCCACGGTGGCGAGGATGAGCAGGACCCGCCCGGTGACGGTGCCGTCGTCCATGCCAGCGATGGTAGGCCCGCGTGTCACTGACCGACACGTTCGTGGCACGCCGCGCGATTGCCGCGGATCCTCAGGGACGTGCACACGCTGGGCAGTGCACTGCGGTCGCCCGGCTGATCCGTCGCCTCGCAGTCATCGATGCACGACCGGCCGCCAGCGGCCGTGACGACCCCAAGAATCGGCCTTCTCCGGGAGGAACAATGAGCAACTTCGGAATGCAACAAGCCCAGCAAGCTGCCCAGCGGGCGGCGCAACAGGCGCAGCAGGCGGCGCAGCGCAGTGGTGAACTGTCTCGGCGCGCCGCGCAGCAGGCGGCCGACAACGCACGGCGGGCCGCGTCGGCGCACCATGACGCGGCGCGCCGGAGCCGGGAGTCATCCGGCTACCGGCAAGGTAGGTCCCGGCGGTCGTCGATGTCGATCGTGTGGAAACTGATCCTCGTCGTGGTACTCGTCGCCATCGGCTATGCCATCTACACGGTCGCCAAGGACTCCATCGGTAGTTTCATCAGCACCGTATGACCCAGATCGACGACTACTGGGCGCGGACGACCAGGTCCGCGCCTCCCTGGCGCCGTTTCGGACCCGAACCTGACCAGAAGCCCCGACGATTTGGCTCGGCTACCTCACGAGTGCCGGCTTCGGCGAGATGCGCGCCGCATCCAGGGCGCCGGCGCAAACCCTGAGCCGGCATTCGGCAGGTCCTGCGACGCCCAGCAGTGCGGCGCCTCCGCTCAGGCGGACGCTTCCGCTTTCGGTGCGGCGCGCACGTGCGCGCGTTCGCCTTGCCGGCCGACGAGGCTGAGGAACTCGACGGGGCCGGTCGCGGTGGCGCCGAACCAGTGTGGTGTGCGGGTGTCGAACTCGGCCGCCTCGCCCGGGCCGAGGAGCAGGTCGTGTTCGCCCAGCACGAGGCGAAGCGTGCCGTTGAGGACGTAGACCCAGTCGTAGCCCTCATGGGTTCGAAGCTGGGGTGGCGTGTCGTCGCTGCTGGCCGGTAGCACGAACTTGTAGGCCTGGATTCCGCCGGGTCGCCGGGTGAGCGGGATGATCGCCGACCCGTCGGCGCAGGCGACGGGACGCAGGTGTATTCGTGGGTCGCCGGTGGCGGGCGCGTCGACGAGCTCGTCGAGGGTGACGCCGTGCGCCCGGGCGAGCGGCAGCAGCTGTTCCAGTGTGGGACGGCGCAGGCCTGCTTCGAGCCGCGACAGGGTGCTCACGGAGATGCCGGTCCGCTCCGCCAGGTCGGTCAACGTCATCTCGGTGCGCAGGCGCAGCCGTTTGAGCCGCGGCCCGACGGCGTCGAGCGTGCGCTCAAACTCCTCGTCCATGCCCTCCACTTTGCCATTCGGCAACGTAGCTTGCCAACTGGGCGGTGGGTGACGACTCTTTCGGTATGGCCCACGACCTGGAGAAACCCGGTTTGTGCGGCCTCGTGGAGCGCACTCGGCCGCGCGTGAGCAGCACGACGTAGTCGTGCGAGCCACGCGGGCCCTGACCCGCGCCAGTGACCCGTACACCAACTCGAAGGACAACCGTGAGTACCAACGCTTCCCCGAAGCCGGCCGGCGCCGGTGCGGTCACGATCGACGATCCGCGGCGGCGACGCGCGGTCATGCTCGGCGTATGCCTGGCGCTGATGGCGGTCATCGCCTCGGTGTCGGGGCTGAACGTGGCTCAGCCGGACATCACCGTCGAGTTCGGCAGCTCGCAGAGCGGCGTTCTGTGGATCATCAACATCTACACCATCACCCTTGCCGCGTTGCTGTTGCCGCTGGGTGCGGTGGGTGACCGGTGGGGCCGTAAACCCGTACTGCTGATCGGCCTGGCGCTGTTCGGCGTCGCCAGTGCGGCCGCGGGCCTGGCCACCTCGGCGGGGATGCTGCTGGCCTCGCGGGTTGTCGCCGGGATCGGCGCGGCGATGATCATGCCGGTGACCCTCGCCGTGATCACGTCGAGCTTCCCGGCGCAGGCCCGGTCGCAGGCGATCGGGGTGTGGACCGGGGTCGCCGGTGCCGGCGGGCTGATCGGGATGTTCCTGTCGGCGGTGCTGGTCGATGTCGCGAGCTGGCGGTGGTTGTTCGTCCTGCCGGTGGTACTCGTCCTCGCCGCGGTCGTGGTGGCGGTGCGGTCGATCCCGGACTCCCGCGAGGCATTCGCGTACGGTTTCGACTTCTTCGGTGCGCTGAGCTCCATCATTGCGGTGGTCGGTCTGATCCTGGTGCTGCACGAGGGACCCGAGCGCGGGTGGACCCACCCGGTGACGGTGGTGAGCCTGGTCGTCGGAGCCGTCGCCGCGGTGGCATTCGTGGTCGGCGAGTCGCGGCGGGAAGGCCCGCTGCTGGACGTCGGCCTGTTCCGGCAGCGGGGACTGTCCAGCGGGTCGGTGACGTTGCTGGCGGTCTTCGGCGTGCAGGCCGGTGTCGCCGTCGTCCTCTATCCGTTCTTCCAGGCGGTGCTGGGCTGGTCCGGGTTGCTGGCCACCGTGGCGATCCTGCCGATGGCGCTGCTCATGATGGTCAGCTCCGGGCTGGCACCCAAGATCGCCGCTCGGATCGGCGGCCGCGCGACGATGGCGCTGGGTATCGCGCTGGGCGCGGTGGGGCTGGCCTTGATGGCCCTCCTCGTGTCGGTCGAGGGCGGCTATCCGTCGGTGCTGCCGGGCATCGCCGCGATGGGCCTGGGCATGGGTCTGGCGATGACGCCCTCCACCGAGGCGATCACCTCCTCGCTGCCCCGTTCGCAGCAGGGCGTGGCGTCCGCACTCAACGACGTCACGCGCGAGTTCGGCACCGCGCTCGGCGTGGCACTGCTGGGCGCGGCCCTGACCGCCGGGTACCGCGCGGCGATCGGACCCCGCCTCGAAGGCGTTGCGGACGACACCGCCGCGACCGCTCGCGAAGGAGTGTCCAACGCCCTCGCCGTGGCCGACGCGGCCGGCCCTCAGGCCGGCACGCTGGTCACTGCCGCCAAGGAGTCCTTCGTCGACGGCTGGCAGCAGGGCATGTGGGTCGGCGTCGGCGTCCTGGCCGTCCTGCTGGTGCTCGTCCTGGTCCGCGGACCGCGCAGGTCCACGACCAGCGACTCACCCGCCGATGCTCCCGCTGACCCCGGCGTCCCGGCCGACGCCCATTGATGGCAGGAAGGCCCCGAGGCCGGGCGGTCAGGCTCGATGGGGGTGCCCCGGGGCGGGCGCCAGGCCGCTGGTGGCCATCTCGTCGCACAGCTGGGGCAGCACCCGCGCGAAGCCGACGCTCGCGAACTGCCAGTTGTGCCCGCCGGTGTCGACGAACCGGTGGGTGACGAGCCCGGCCCGGGTGGCGTCGGCGGCCAGTTGCTCGCCGACGGCGATGCCGCGGGTGTCGTCGGCGCCGGCGCCGAACCACAGCGTCACGCCGGAGTACCGGCGGGTGCTCAGCAGCCACGCCGGGTCGTGCGCCTGCTCGGCGGCGAGGCTGCCGCCGAACAGGGCGCTCAGGGTGTGCGCGGGGCTGCCGAGGTTGGGCCGCGCGTCGCCGCCGAAGTCGATGACGTGCCGGTAGATGTCGGGATGACCGAGGACGAGGTCCAGGGCGCAGGTGCCGCCCTCGGAGAACCCGGCGATGCCCCAGCTCGACGGGTTGTGCTGGATCTGCAGGGTGCCGGTGATGAACGCGGGCACGTCGACGGTCAGGTAGGTCTCGGCGTTGCCCTGGGGGCTGTCGATGCACTCGGTGTCGCCGGTGGCGGAGCCGTTCTGGTCGACGACCACCAGCACCGGCGCCCGCCCGTTGTGGGCCGCGGCGTAGGCGTCGTCGGTGGCCTGGCCGTGCCCGGACTTGAGCCAGTTGATCGGGGTGCCGGGCGAGCCGACCAGCATGATGAGGACCGGCAGCGTCGCGCGGGCGGGGCCGAAGTAGGCCGGCGGCAGGAACACGACGCCGGGGCGGTGCCTGAAGTGCGACCGGGTGGCCGGGGCGTCGAGGCTGACGATCACGCCGTTCGCGGGCGGATCGCCGCCGGGTGCGGCGACGCCGCCGATCAGGTCGTGCGCCTGCTGGCCGCCGATGGCCCCGGAGTGGCCGAGCACATCGCCGATCTGTGGCCAGATGCCGTACTGCTGGTCGATGAGCATGAACGCCCCGGCGATCGTCGCCGGCACCGCGACCACGGCCGCCGCCTTGCGCCAGGCGAGCGAGCGGCCGTCGCGCCGGCGCAGGACCAGCGGGCATCCCGCGAGCGCGGCGAACCCGGCGCCGACCCAGAGCGCGAACGACGGCGGGTAGGCGTCCGTCACCGTGGCGGTGATCCACAGGGTGAGCGCGACCGCGCCGACGAGCACGGCGACCGACAGCAGCAGGATCGGCAGCGTGCGGGTGATCCACCGCCGCTCCCGGCTCCACAACGCGGCGAGCAGCAGCGCGCAGCCCGTCGCCTCGAAGCCGACGGCCACGGCGCGGTCGAGCAGCGGCACGTGATCGAATGCCCCGCCCAAGGCCGCCCAGGTCAGCCCGGTCGCCGCGAGCCCCGCCGCGACCGTGGCCACCGCCGCGGCGACCCGACGGCCGCGCGGCCGTCTGTGCCTCGTGCGTTCGGGCGCGGCGAGAACCGCGTGGTAGATCCCCATGACCCCTAGCCCCCCGGCCGAGACTCCACCATGGCAGACGCCGGAAAGGTATCCACCCGCCCGCGTCCACGGCAACAGCGGACCGTAACCGGGCGGTGGCGTTCGCGGGCGGACGCCGCCTGGGGCGGCGAAATGTCGCACAGTGACCGGCTGAGGCCCGCGTCAGCGGTTGGGCCCGCGGCCCGGGGTGAGGGTGTGCAGCAGGTGGGCCACCGTCACCCACACCGGCCAGCCGATCAGCCACACCGCGAGCACCACGCCGAGCAGCTGGGTCATGCCCTGCAGCGCCTCCGTGCGGGCCGGGTCGCCGATCCACCAGCGGCCCGCCTGCAGCAGGGCGGCGGCGATCGCGGCGGCGAGGACGGCCTTGCCCCACTCGCGCCACTCGTACCGCACCCGCCCCACGCCCCGCTTCGGCACCTTGCGCGGCGGCGGACCGCCGGCGAACCGGTGCGCGAACCGCGCGTCGGCCCAGCGGATCATCGAGGGGCCGAACGCGACGGAGAAGCCGAGGAACACAGCGGCCAGCGCGTGCGGGCGCCCCGCCTCGCCGCCGCCGCGCAGGTCGAGGGCGGCGGCGACGAGCAGCGCCACGTCGACGACGGGGGTGGCGGCGAGCAGCACCGCACCCGCCCGGGGGCGGCGCAGCGGGTAGCGGGCGAGCAGGCCGGCGACCAGCAGCACCCAGAACGCGATCTCGCACCCGGCGATCCAAGCGATCAGCATGGTTCCAGGCTCGCCGCGGATCGGGGCCGCCGCCTCGGCCTCGGCGACGGTTGCCGTACATCCTTCGTCGCATTTCCGCGCCGTACGCCGGGATGGAAAAATCGGGGCGTGAAAGGCCGCGCCGTGGATCTCGTGCTCGCCGGCAGCGGCCTGTGCGCCGGTGCGCTCATGTTCGTCACCGGCCAGTGGCAGGCCCGGGTCGCACCGGCGTGGCTGTTCGTGCCGCTGGTGGTGTGCTGCGGGGCGCTGCTGCTGCGCCGGACCGCCCCGCTGGCCAGCGTGCTCGTGGGCACGGCCGCGGTCGCCGGGGACGTCGTCATCGGGCCGTCGCTGGCCACGCCGCTGGTGTACACCCAGGTGCTGTACGACGCCTGCCTGCACGGACGGGCGGCGCTGGCCCGGGCGCTGCTGGCGGTCAGCGTGATCGGCTCGGTGGTCACCGCCGCGGTGTGCCTCGTCGTCGTGCGCGACGTGCGCGCGCTCGGGCTCGCCGTGCTCCTCGCGCTCGTCACCGTCGTGCCGATCCTCACCGGCTCCCACGTGCGCCACCACCGCGACCAGGCGACCATCGCCCGCCGCTCGGCCGAGCAGGTGGCCCGGCTGGCCGAGGCCGACCGGGCCAACGCGGTCGCCGCCGAGCGGGCCGGGATGGCGCGGGAGCTGCACGACGTCATCGCCAACCACCTCAGCGCGGCGGCCATCCACGCGACCGCGGCGCTGTCGGCCGACCTCGGCCCGGACGGCACCCGGCAGGCGCTCACCGTCATCCGGGAGAACAGCGTGCAAGGCCTGGCCGAGATGCGGCGGATGATCGGGTTCCTGCGCGACCCCGCGGCCGTCGCGGAGGCCGCGCCCGGCGGTCTGGCCGCCCTCGACGACCTCGTCGCGCGCTGCGGCGTGCCGGTCGGGCTGAGCGTGACCGGCGCACCGGAGCGGGTGCCGGTGAGCGTGGACCTGGCGGCGTACCGCATCCTGCAGGAGTCGCTGGCCAACGCCCTCAAGCACGGCGACGGGGGCCCGGTCGCGGTCGCCGTCGCGTGCACGGCGGCCGCCGTCGACCTGCGCGTGGACTCCGGGCTGGCCCGCCGCCCGGTCCCGGGGCTCGGCGGCGCCGGCCTCATCGGCATGCGCGAGCGGGCCGCGCTGCTCGGCGGCACGCTCACCGCCGGCCCCGACGGCGACCGCTGGATCGTCGCCGCCCACCTGCCGCTGGACGCGCCGTGACGGCGGTGCGGGTGCTCGTCGCCGACGACCAGCCGGCGGTACGGGCGGGCCTGGTCCTCATCCTGCGCTCGGCGCCCGGTCTGGAGGTGGTCGGCGAGGCCCCCGACGGCGCCGCGGCGGTCGAGCTGGCCCTGCGGCTGCGCCCCGACGTGGTGCTCATGGACCTGCGCATGCCGCGCCTCGACGGGGTCGCCGCGACCCGTGAGCTCGTCGCCGCGGGCGTGCGCGGGGTGCTGGCCCTGACCACGTTCGACGTCGACGAGTACCTCTTCGGCGCGCTGCGGGCGGGCGCGGCGGGCTTCCTGCTCAAGGACGCCTCGGCCGACGAGCTCGTGGCCGCGGTGCGCGCGGTGGCCCGCGGCGACGGCGTCGTCTCCCCGGCCGTCACCCGCCGTGTGCTGGCCGCCTTCGAGGAGTCGCCGAAGGACCGCAAGGACCCTGCCGTGGTACCGCTGGGGCTGCTCACCTCCCGCGAGCGCGACGTCCTGGACTGCCTCGGCGAGGGCCTCTCCAACGCGGCGATCGCCGCCCGGCTCGGCATCGCCGAGGCCACCGCCAAGACCCACGTCAGCCGCATCCTGGCCAAGCTGGGCCTGGAGAGCCGCATGCAGGCCGCCCTGGCGGCCCGGCAGCAGTAGCCTACGCAGCGCCGCCAGCCTACGCGGCGCCGCCGGCCTCCACGCCGAGCGCGGCAAGGACCCGGTCGAGGGCCGCCCGGTCGCCTTCCGGCAGTGCCGCGGTGAGCTCCTCGTCGAGCTGGCGGGCGGCCGCCGCGCACACCGCCAGCAGCTCGCGTCCGTGCTCGGTGAGCGCGAGAACCTGCCGGCGCCGGTCCCGCGCGTCCCGCGTCCGGGCGACCGCGCCGACCGACTCGAGGTGGTCGGCGAGCGCCACCACCAGGCTGGGCGCGACCCCCAGCCGCACGGCCAGGTCCTGCTGCGAGGCGACCCGGCCGGCGTCCAGCGCCGTCATGAGCGCGAGGTGCCGGGGCTTGAGACCGTGCCGCTCGATCCGCGCCGCGAACCGGCTATTCGCCAGGGCGCCGAGCGCGCCGAGGCGGTACACGACCGTCTCCGCCAGCCCCGACCCGCGCCCGACCTCGTTCACGACCCCGATGATACGCGGCCGCGAATGGTTCACCGACTGAACGATTGGGCGCTCAGACGTGGTAGGTGGCGACGGTACTGCGCAGCTCGTGCGCCATCCGCGCCAGCTCGGCCGCGGTCGCCTGGGTCTGGGTGGCGCTGGCGCTGACCAGGCCGGAGCTCTCGGTCACCTCCGCGATGGTGCCGGCGATGCCGGCCGAGCCCTCGGCGGCACGGCCGACCCGGCGGGCGATCTCGCCGGTGACGGCGGTCTGCTCCTCCACCGCGGCGGCGATCGTGGCCGTGTAGTCGTTGATGGTGCCGATCACGCCGGCGATCTCGCCGATCGCCCGGACCGTGCCGGTGGTCTCCTGCTGCATCGACCCGACCTGGCCGGAGATCTGCTCGGTCGCCCGGGCGGTCTCCCGGGCCAGGTCCTTGACCTCGCCGGCGACGATCGCGAAGCCCTTGCCGGCCTCCCCGGCCCGGGCCGCCTCGATGGTGGCGTTGAGGGCGAGGAGGTTGGTCTGCTCGGCGATCGAGGTGATGAGCGCGACGATCGAGGTGATCTCGGCCGAGGCGTCGCCGAGCCGCACCACGCTGTCGTTGGTGCGCTGGGCGGTCTGCGCGGCGGTGGCGGCGACCCCGGCGGCCCGCGCGGCGTTGCCGGCGATCTCCTTGATCGCGGCGGTCATCTCGTCGGTCGAGGCGGCGACCGCCTGGACGTGGTGGGAGACGTCGTCGGCGCCGTGGGCCACCGAGGTGACCTGCGCGGTGGTGCCTTCGGCCGCGGCGGCCAGGTGGCTGGAGACCGTCGAGAGCTGCTCGGAGGCGGCGGCGACCTGGTCGGAGGCCGCGCCGACCTGGCGGACCATGTCGGCGACCGCGGCGGCGGTGCCGTTGAGCGTGGCGGCGACCTGGCCGATCTCGTCGCGGTGGTGGACGGCGACCCGGGCGGTCAGGTCGCCGGCGCCGATGCGGTGCAGGGCGGCGACGCAGGCGCGCAGCGGGCGGGTGATGAGGCGGCCGATGCCCAGCGCCAGGCCGATGCCGAACACGAAGCTGAGCGCCAGCATGACGACCACCTCGAGCCGGGTGCTGCGGTAGCGGTTCTCCGCGAAGGTGTCCTCGTCGTTGGCCCGCTGCGCGGTCGCCGACTCCAGCGTCGACAGGGCGCTGCGCACGCCCGCGGCGATGGTGCCGGCGCTCGTGCGGGCCTGGGCCGCGGCGGCGCCGTCGCCGCGGTCGTCGGCGGGCAGCAGGGTGCCGTTGACGGTGTCGAGGTAGCGCTGCCAGCCGGCGTCGAAGGCGTCCAGGGCGGTCACCTGGGCCGCGTCGAGCCCGAGCCCGCGCACGGCCGCCGCGGCGGCGCTGACCTGCGCGTCGAGGCTGTCGAGGCCCTGCTTGGCGGCGGCCCGGGCCGCGGCGTCGGCGGAGAGGGAGTGCTCGTCGACGGCGACGACGGCCTGCATCACCACGTCGCGCAGGGTTCCGGTGGCCTGCAGCTGGCGGCTGTAGGTGTTCATCTTGCCGACCTGGTCGTTGACCGCGCCGAGGCTGGCCAGCGCGGTGATGCCGTCGCCGAGGCTGAACAGCGCCACCACCAGCACCGCCAGCAGGATTTTCGTGCCGACTCTTCGGTCCGCGATCATCTGGATGGGGTGCATGGGGCCGCGGTTCCTTCCGACAGCCCGACAGTAGGACGGAACCGCGCCCGCACGCGCCCGAACCGGGACCTTGCAACCGGGGGCACCCGGTTGCCGCGATTCCCTCCAGCCGGGCCCGCGGCGGCCGATTCGGCACGACGTGGAGCCCATCGCCGAGGCGGATCCGCCGACTGGCCGGCGCCGGATGCTGGCCTGGCTGGTGGTACTGGTGGTGGCGCTGTCCGGCGCCGGCGCGACGGCCGTGGCCGTGGTGGAGGTCAACCGGGCCGAGGAGCGCTACGCCGCACAGCTCATGGACCGCTACGACGACGACGTGGAGCGGGCGGTCACCGCCCAGGCGTCGGTGTTCGCCAACACCCTCACCGACCTCGCCGCCGCCGTCGGCGCCCAGGATGAGCTCACCGCCGTCGGCTTCGCCGAGATCATGTCCGGGCTGAACCGGCAGCGGCTGCCCGGCGCCAGCGGCATCGCCTTCGTGGTGCCCGCCACCGACGCGCAGACCGCGGCGGTGCAGGCCGAGTGGCAGCGGGCCGGCGCCACCGATCTGCGGCTGACCCCGGCCGGCGGCGCGGCCGAGCACCTCTACATCGTGCTCGACCGGCCGTTCGACGGCGCGGCGAGCCTCGCCGGGCGGGACCTCAGCGTCACCCCGCAGCTGGTGGAGGCGGTGCACGTGGCCGGTCGGACCGGCGCGTTCACGATCGGCGCCGCCTACGTGCTGATGAAGGACCGCGGGCTGCCGGTCGCGCAGCAGCAGAGCTCGTTCACCGTCAGCATGCCCGTGCTCGGCCGCGCCGGCACCCCCGACGCCGGGGCGCTGCGCGGCTGGCTGGTCATGGGCGTGCGCGGCGGCGACTTCCTCGACCAGGTGCTGCACCTGGAGGCCCGCGGCGCCGTGCACATCCGGCTCAGCGACGCCTCGACCACCCCGGCCCAGACGATCGCCGCGGTCACCGCCGGCACCGCCCTGGCCGGCGACCGGCTGCGCCGGGGCCACACGCTGACCGTCGGCCAGCGCCGCTGGGACCTCAGCCTGACCCCGACCACCCGGCTGCTGGGCGCCACCGACCGGCGCCTGGCCCTGATGACCGGGCTCGGCGGCGCCGCCCTGTCGGTGCTGCTGACCGCGCTGGTGGCGATCCTGGCCGGGGCCCGCAACCGGGCGATGGCCCAGGTCGACGAGGCCACCACGGCGCTGCGCCGGGACATCGCGCGGCGCAAGGCGACCGAGGAGCTGCTGCGCGAGCGCGAGCTGGAGCTGCGCCGGCTCGCGCTGCACGACCCCCTCACGGGCCTGGCCAACCGCATCCTGCTGCGCGAGCGGGTGCAGCACGCGCTGGACACGCACGCCCGCTCCGGCCACGTCTTCGCCGTGCTGTTCATCGACCTCGACGGCTTCAAACAGGTCAACGACTCGCTCGGGCACGCCGCCGGGGACGCGCTGCTGCGCCAGGTCTCCACCCGGCTCGCCCAGTGCGTGCGGGCCAGCGACACGGTGTCGCGCTACGGCGGTGACGAGTTCGCGGTCCTCGCCGAGCAGCTGGCCGCGGCCGAGGACGCGCTGGTGACGGCCGAGCGCATCCTGGCCGCGGTCCCGGTGCCGTACGACCTGGACGGCACCACGGTGACCGTGTCGGCGAGCGTCGGCATCGCGCTCAACGCCGACCACCTCACGACCGACGACATCCTGCGCGCCGCCGACGAGGCGATGTACCGCGCCAAGACCTCCGGCAAGGACCGCGCCGTGCTCGCGTCCGGCTTCTGACCTCAGCCGCCGAGCCAGCCGGCGGCGCCCTCGAAGGAGGTGGGGGCCGGATCGAGGCCGAGGCGGGTGCGGGCGGCGCCGAGATCGAGGGTGCGCTCCAGGCCGAGGTGGCTGATGGCGTACCGCGTGAGCCGGGGCGGTCCGGGCCGGCGGGCCAGGCGCCAGGCGGCCTCGACCGCTCCCGCGGCCAGCCAGGCCGGGCGCAGCGGCAGGCCGCGGACCCGCACGTCCCGCCCGAGGGCACGCATCAGCTCGCCCAGCGCGGCGCCGACGGTGAGCGGCGCGGCGTCGGCGACGTTGTAGACCCCGGGCGGCGCGTCGGGGGCGCAGGCGCGCAGGGCGGCGGTCACCAGGTTGTCGATCGACGTCAGGGACTGCCGGGCCCGGCCGTCGCCGACGATCCACAGCGTGCGGCCGCGCACGGCGGACAGCACGCGCGGCAGCAGCACCCGGTCGCCCGGCCCGTAGACGGCGTGCGGGCGCAGCACGACCGTGTCCGGGCGGCCGGCGAGGAGCCGCTCGGCGGCGGCCTTGGAGGCGGCGTACGCGGTCAGGTACCGCGCCACGGGCGCCTCGTCCTCGCGGGCCTGGACGGTCGGCCGGAACGGGTCGTAGACGCTCGCCGAGGAGATGTGCACCAGCCGTACCGCCGGGAAGGTCTCGGCGACGTGCCGGGTGCCCTCGAGGTTGGTCCGCCAGGTCGGGCCGGGCGGGCCCCAGTCGTTGACGGCGGCGGCGCAGTGCACGACCGCGTCCACGCGGGGCGGGTCGGGTAGCGGGCCGTCGTCGATGTTCCACTCGCGGCGGCCGAGCGCGTGCACGTGCCAGCCGGCGGCGGTCGCGGCGCGGCACACCGCCCCGCCGACGAAGCCGGTCGCGCCGGTCACCGCGATGCGCACTGCCGCTCCAGCATCCGGCGCAGGGCCTCGCGGTCGGGCTTGGCCGTGCGGCCGGTCACCGGCACGGCCGCCACGGCGACGATCTCGTCGGGCAGGGCGCCGGCGTCGATGAGCGCGGGCAGGGCGGCGCGGACCGTGGCCACGACCGGCTCGGCCGGCCCGTCCGGGACGATCGCGAGCACGACCTTCTCGTCGCCGGCGAGGCCGGTGGGCAGGCCGACCAGGACCGCCTGGGCGACGCCGTCGAGGCGGGCGATCGCGGGCTCGTACAGGCCGGGGTAGATGTTCACGCGACCCCGGATGATCATGTCCTTCTTGCGGCCGACGAGCACGATGCGGTCCCCGTCGAGGCGGGCCAGGTCGCCGGTGGCGTGCTCGGCCAGCGGGGGCTCCCCGAGGTACCCCCGGCACAGGTTCGGGCCGCGCACGAGCAGCTCGCCGTCGGGCGCGGTGCGGACCCGCACGCCGGGCAGCGCGGTGCCGGCGAGGTCGCCGGGGCCGTCGTGCGCGAGCTTCTCCTCGGCGGTGGCGGCGGCGACCGGCACGATCTCGGTCATGCCGTACACCGTGAGCAGCTCGACCCCCGGCAGCAGCGCCGTGGCCCGGCGCAGCAGCGGGGGCGGGACGGGTGCGCCGCCGAGCATGACGCTGCGCAGGCCGGTCGGGGCCGGGACGCGGCCGGCGGCGATCGCGTCGAGGACGGCGGCGAAGTCGGCCGGCACGCAGAAGGTGTGCGTGACGCCGCGCAGCCCGGAGGCGTACCGCACCGGCTCGGCCGAAGCCGCCAGCCCGTAGGGCGGCATCGTCCACAGCGCACCGGCGACCAGCGCGGGCAGGCCGAGCATCAGCTGGTCGGTGTGCACGACGTCGGCCGGGCCGAGCGCGCACCGCCCGGCCAGGACGCTGAGCCCGGCGCCGAGCGAGCCGCGGGTGTGCACGACGGCCCTTGGCGCGGCCGTGGTCCCGGAGGTGAACACGATGAGCGCCTCCCGGTCCGGCGCGTCGTCCACGGTGGACATCGTCGGCCCGGCGGCGAGGCGGCCCGCGGCGTGCGCCCCGCGCGGCACGCCGGGCAGCCACCGCCCGGCGTAGACGTGCCGGACCGGCAGCCGGTCGAAGGCGGGCAGCAGCAGCCCGCGGCGACGGGCCGCCCAGCGGGTCGCGCGGAAGGCGCTCGCGGCGTAGAGCAGCGACTCGGCCGCGGCCCAGCGCGGGCCGGTGAGCGCCAGCCGGGCCGCGAACAGCTCGGGCCCGGCGCCGGGGTCGGCGAAGACGACCGTGCCGCCGGCCGCGACGATGCCCAGGGCCAGCACGACGCCGGCGGGCTCGGGGCGGACCGAGAACAGCACGCGGTCCCCCGGCTCGAGGCCGGCCGCGCGCAGCCCCCCGGCGGTGGCCCGGATGCGCCCGCCGAGCTCCCGGTACGTCAGCCGCAGCGCCCCGGAGCGCAGCGCGGGCGCGTCGCCGCGCTCGTCGCACGTGGCGAGCAACGCCGTCAGCAGGTCGGTCATGCGCGGGCCAGCACGAGCTTGGCGTACCCCGGGATCAGCACCCGCGCGGCCGCCCGCCGCTGCCGCACGGCGAGCGGCCCGGCCTCGCGCCAGGCGGCCAGGACGGCGCCGAGGATGGCGTCGATCTCGGCCAGGGCCAGGGGCATCCCGAGACAGTAGTGCGCGCCCGCGCCGAACCACAGCTGCCGCAGCTCCGGCGGGTGCGGCCGTTCGGGATCAAACGACCCGGACGCGCGGGCGCACGACAACGTCATGATGACCACCCGGTCGCCCGGCGCGACGGGCACCCGGCCGACCCGCCCGGGCGCGGCCACCCCGCGGAGCATGACCGGCGACGGCACGGTGTAGCGCAGCGCCTCGCTCACCACGGCGTCGGTGCGGGCCGGGTCGGCGGCCAGGCGGGCCAGCCAGCCGCTGTCGTGGGCCAGCGCGACCAGCCGCGGCACGAACGACACCAGCGTCTCCGTGCCGGTGAGCACGAACGCGGCGACGGCGCCACGGGCCTCGTCCTCGGTGAGGCCGAGCTGGCGCATCCGGCCCGGCACGGTACCGGCGGCGGCGTCGCGGTAAGCGGTCACGGCCGGGGCGGTCAGCTCGGCCATGACCTCGCGGGCCCGGGCGACCTGCGGCGGGGTCAGGCCGCGGCGGGTCAGCCGGACCATCGCGGTGACCTCGGTGCCGCGGGCGAACATCGCGTCGAAGCGGTCCGGGTCGGGCGGCAGGCCGACGAGCTCGGCGATGACCGCCCCGGCGCAGCGGCGCACCTCGGCGACGAGGTCGACCGGCTCCCCGGCGGCCAGCCGCGCGGTCATGCCGGCGAGGACGCCGGCCAGGACCCGCTCGCACAGCCCCCGCACGGCCGCCGGGGTGAACAGGCCGGACAGCTTGCGGCGCAGCCGGGCGTGGTCCTCCCCCGCCATGTTGAGCAGCACGCTGGGGCCGAGCACCGGGGTCCACAGGTCGGCGGGGGCGCCCGGGGCGGCCTTGCTGAACGTGCCGGTGTCGGTGAGCACCGCCCGCGCGGTCGCGGCGTCGTTGACGACCACGCCGAGGCCGGGCACCCGCACGACCGGGCCGAGCCGGGCCAGGCCACGGGCGAGCGGGAAGAGCAGCGGGTGCGCGGCCAGCTGGAGGCGCCGCTCCCAGCGGGCGGTCACCGGATGTCTACAACGGACGGACGGTAGCGGTGGTCGGCGTACCAGGCGAGGGTGCGGCGCAGCCCCCACGCCCGCACCCGCCGCGTCGAGCCGCGCACGGTGACGTCGCGGCGCAGCCCGTAGGCGGGGGTCAGCCGGCGCACCGCGTTGACGAGGGCCCGGTCCTCGTGCAGCTCCTCGATGGCCGTGCGCGGGAAGCCGCCCGCCCGCTCGTAGAGGCCGGCGGCGATGGCCATGTTGCAGCCGGGGGCCATCACGTACGGGCCGAGGTAGGCGGGGTCGCGGTTGCCGGGGCGGAACTTGCCGAACCAGGCGGCCACCTCGACGGCGGTGGGGAGCAGCCAGCGGTACCGGCCCGGGAGCGGGCCCTCGTCGGTGCGCGGCAGCAGCCGGCCGGCGACGAGCTCGAGGCCGTCGCCGAACGCGGCCCGGATGCGGGCGGTCCAGTCCGGGTCCGGCAGGCAGTCGGCGTCGGTGCGGGCGAGATGGGTGGCGCCGTGGGCGATGGCGAAGCGCATGCCGGTGTCGGCGGCCGCGCCGGTGCCCTTGCGCGTCTCCCCGATGACGTGCGCCGTCGCCGCGTGCGCGCGCACGACGTCGGCGGTGCCGTCGGTCGAGTTGTTGTCGACCACCACCACCGTGAAGTCGGGGTCGTCCTGCGCCGCCAGGGCGTCCAGCGTCGCGGCGATGCCGGGCGCCTCGTTGTACGCCGGAATCACCACCCAGAGGTTCACAGCCGGATCACCGTCATGCCCAGGCTGATGCCCCCGCCCAGGCCGACGAGCGCGATCAGGTCGCCCGGCCCGGCCCGCCCGGTCTCCAGGGCCACCGACAGCTGCAGCGGCAGGCTCGCCGAGGCGACGTTGCCGTGCTCGGGCAGCGTCACCACGACCCGGTCGGCCGGCACGCCGATGCGGTCGCGGACCTCCTCCAGGAACCCCAGCGACACCTGGTGCAGCCCGACGAACGCGAAGTCGTCCCACGTCAGGCCCAGCCGGCGCACGGTGTCGTGCAGCACCTGCGGGCCCAGCGCCGAGAACGCGTCGCGGAGCCGGTCGCCGTCGATGCGGAAGTAGGTGTACTCCTCGTCGCGCGGGTGCGCCGAGCCCCCCGCCGGAAGCGTCCCGACGTCCCACACGCGCGAGTTCGCGGCCGCGCCGAAGCCGAGAATCCCGGGCCCGCCCGGCACCGCGTCGGCGGCGCACAGCAGCAGGGCGGCGCCGGCGTCGGACAGCGTGTAGCCGGCGAACGCGGTGCGGAACGCGGCGATGTCCGGCACCCGCCAGCGCACCGCCCGCGACGGCGACTCCCCGCCGGCGATGAGCACCCGCCCGTAGCGGCCGGCGGCGATGAGCGCGTCGGCGATCTCCATCGCGTTGAGCACGCTGTTGCAGGCGTTCTTCACGTCGAAGACCGGACAGCCCAGCCCGAGCTTCTCGGCAACGATGTGCGCGGTCGCCGGCTCCACCATGTCCTGGCTGGCCGAGGCGAAGATCAGCAGGTCGACGTCGCGGGGCGCGGTGCCGGAGCCGGCGAGCACCTTCTGCGCGGCGGCCACGGCGAGGTCGGAGGCCTGCCAGTCGTCCGGCATCTCGTGCCGGTGCTCGACGCCGCTGACCCGGCGGATCAGCCCGGCCGGCGGGGCGAACCCGTCGCTGCGCGCCGCGATGCGCTCCTCCACGCCGCGGCTGGACAGCCTGTCCGCGGGCAGGTGGACCGCCACCCCGCCGAGCACGGAGACCCGTCGATCCAACGCTCCCACACGCGGACGGTACCATGATCGTTGTGGCCCTCACCCCCGCCCGGCGGCACGAGCTGCGGTTACTGGCGGCCAGCCGGCCCGCCCTGCCCGTCCTGCTGACCCTCGGGCGGTTCGCCCGGCCGATCCGCCGGATGCCCGGCCTCGGGTGGCTGGTCGCCGACCCGGTGACCGCCCGGCTGATCCTCAACGACGGCGAGCACTTCACGCTGCTGGGCGAGGGCGGCGTCGGGCACCTGTGGGCCCAGGTCCTCGGCGACTGGGTCTACGACGCCTTCGACGGCGCCGGGCACCACGCCCTGCGGACCAAGGCCCGGGAGCTGTTCACCGAGGACAACGCGGCCGAGCTGGTCGCCCGGGTGGCCGGCCCGCGCCTGCGGCGGTGCACCGAGGCCCTCGACGCCGGGGAGACGGTCGACGTCGCCGACCTGGGGCGGGTCATCGTCGGGCGGATCGTCGCCGATCTGCTCGGCCTTCGCATCGGTACGGCGGACAGCCCCGACGACGACGCCCCGTACCGGGCCGTGTTCAACACCGGCGAGGAGCTCGCCGCCCTGGCGCTGGGCAGCACCGCCTCCACCCACCTGCCCGACGCCACCGTCGCCGCCGCCAAGGCCATCGTGGCGAGGATGACCGGCGGCGTCGCCGAGGCCTGGCGCACCGCCCCGCCGGACACCCTGCTGGGCCGCTGCCGCGAGCTGGGCCTGGGCCTGCGCGAGACCGAGGGCCTGGCCGTGCTGCTCACGGTGGCCGGCACCGAGACCGCGGCCAGCGCCATGGCCCGCACGGTCGCCCTGCTGCACGACACCGGCGAGCAGCACCGCCTGCGGGCCGAGCCGGACCGGATCGCCGACGCCGTCCGGGAGGGCCTGCGCGTCACCACGCCCGCCCCGGTGATCGGCCGCTCCGTCCGCGCCGACGTGGACGTCGCCGGCCGGCGCCTCCGGGCGGGCGAGCGGGTCATGATGCTGACCTGGACCGCCAACAACGCCCCGGGCGGCTTCGACCTGGCCCGCCCCTACCTGCCCGAGAACCGCCAGCTGTGGTTCGGCGCCGGCCGCCACCTGTGCCTCGGCGCCCCCGTCGCCCGGGCCGAGCTCACCGCCCTGCTGCGCGCCATCCTGGCGACCGGCCGGCCGTGGAAGATCGTCGAGCGCCGCTACGGCCGCCGGGTGCTGATCCCGACGTACCACACGCTGGGCATCGCCCTCGCCTGAACAGGCTCAGCGCCCGAGGGCGTCGAGGAACTCCTGGGCCCAGCGGTTCACGTCGTGATCGGCGATGTGGGCGCGCATGCGGCGCATCCGGGCGGTCAGATCGGCCGGGTCGGCGCGCAGCGCGGCGGCGATGCCCCGCTCCAGGTCGTCCGTGTCGTACGGGTTGACCTGGAAGGCGTCGGGCAGTTCCTCGGCGGCCCCGGTGAACTCGCTCAGGACCAGGGCGCCCCGCTCGTCGCTGCGGGCGGCGACGTACTCCTTGGCGACCAGGTTCATGCCGTCGCGCAGGGGGGTGACGAGCATGAGGTCAGCGGCGAGGTACAGGGCGACCAGCTCCTCGCGGGTGCGGGACTGGAACAGGTAGTGCACGGGGGCCTTGCCGACGTCACCGAACTCGCCGTTGATCCGGCCGACCTCGCGCTCGACCCGCTCGCGCAGCTGCTGGTACTGCGCCACCCGCATCCGGCTCGGGGTGGCCACCTGCACCAGCACCGCCTCGCGGTTGCTGATCGTGCCGTCGTCCAGCAGCTCGCCGTACGCCTCGATGCGCTGTTCGATGCCCTTGGTGTAGTCCAGCCGGTCCACGCCGAGCAGCAGCGTCCGGTCGCCGCCCAGTTCCCGGCGCAGTCGTCGCGACTCGGCCCGCACGGTGTGATCCGCGGCCAGCTTCTCGATCTCGCCGACGTCGATCGAGATCGGGAAGGCCCTCGCCGTGACGGTTCGGCCGTCGTACCGTACCTGCTCCCCCTCCGGCTGCAGTCCCAGCAGCCGCGCCGACAGCTGCAGGAAGTTGTGCGCCGCCAGCGACTGCTGGAAGCCGACCAGGTCGGCCCCGAGCAGCCCGCGCAGCAGGTCGACCCGGCGCGGTAGCTGCATGAACAGCTCGACCGGCGGGAACGGGATGTGCAGGAAGAACCCGATGCGCAGGTCCGGCCGGGCCTCGCGCAGCATGGCCGGCACCAGCAGCAGCTGGTAGTCGTGCACCCACACCGTGGCGCCCTCGGCGGCGACCCGCGCGGCCGCGTCGGCGAAGCGCCGGTTGACCTCCTCGTAGGCCACCCGCCACGCCCGGCGGTGCACGGGCGTCTCGACCCCGTGGTGGAACAGCGGCCAGATCGTCGAGTTGGACTGCCCCTCGTAGTAGCGGTCGACGTCCTCCGCGCTGAGCTGTACCGGCAGCAGCCGTACCCCGTCGTGCTCGAACGGCTCGACGTCGTCGCCCGGCACGCCGATCCAGCCCACCCAGGCGCCGTGCGCGCCGCGCGCGATCGGCTCGAGCGCGCTCACCAGCCCGCCCGGGCTTCGGGTCCATCCATCGTCTGTCCGATCGACGGGGAGCCGGTTGGCCACCACGACGAACGAGTACCGGCGCGAGTCCACGGAGCCTCCGTACCCGCCCGCGCGGCGATCAACCCCGGCGACGGCAACCGCGGAGCCTGGGCGTGCGATCATGTCGCATGAGCACCTCGCCCGGCGCGCCGCCGGTGATCGTCCGGATCGACGGGCACCTCGGGCGGCTGATCCTCAACCGGCCGACCGTCATCAACGCCCTCAACGCCGAGATGGTCGCCATCATGCGCCGCGCCCTGGCCGACTGGGCCGGGGACGACCGGGTGCGCACGGTCCTCATCACCGGAGAGGGCGAGCGCGGCCTCTGCGCCGGCGGCGACATCCGGGCCATCCACGCCGACGCCGTCTCCGGCGGCACCGGCGCCCTGCAGTTCTGGGCCGACGAGTACCGGCTCAACGCCGCCATCGCCGGGTACCCGAAGCCGGTCGTCGCCTGGATGGACGGCATCGTCATGGGCGGCGGGATCGGCATCTCCGGCCACGCCGCGCTGCGCGTGGTCACCGAGCGGTCCCGGCTGGCCATGCCCGAGGTCGGCATCGGCTTCCACCCCGACGTCGGCGCCTCGTGGCTGCTCGCCCACGCGCCCGGCCGCGTCGGCACGCACCTCGCCCTCACCGGCACCGCCGTCGGCCCGGCCGACGCGATCACCGCCCGCCTCGCCGACCACTACGTCCCGGCCGGCCGCCGCGACGACCTCGTCGACGCGCTGCGCAGCAAGGACGCCGCCGCGGCCGTGGAGTCCCTCGCCGCCGAGCCGCCACCCGGCGAGCTCGACGCCGCCCGCGGCTGGGTCGACGAGTGCTACGCCGCCGCCACGGTCGCCGGCATCCTCGACCGGCTCGCCGCCCACCCGGCGCCCGCGGCCCGGGACGCCGCCGAGGTGATCGCCGGGCGGTCCCCGACCGCGCTACGCGTCACGCTGCGCTCGATCCGCACCGCGGCCGGCCTGCCCGGCCTGGCTGCGGCGCTGGAGCAGGAGTACCGGCTCTCGGCCAGGATGCTGCGGCTGCCCGACTTCGCCGAGGGCGTGCGAGCGCAGATCATCGACAAGGACCGCCGGCCCCGCTGGCGCCCGCCCACCCTCGCCGAGGTGCCGGACGCCGCCGTCGACGCCTGCTTCGCCCCGATCCCCGACCCGCCCGACCTGCGCCCGGGTGGCCCGGCTCGCTAGGCCGGCCGCTTGGCGCGCTCGTCGGCGATGGCCCCGAGCAGCCCGGCGACGGTGTTCTCCCAGCTCACCTTGCGCAGCAACTGCTCGCGAAGGTCGCTGGCCCGGGTGAAGGCCGCCCGAGGGTCGACCAGGACCTCGGCGAGGGCGTCACCCCAGCGCACGCCGACCTCCTCATCGGTGCCGCGCGTCGAGACGACCTCGCGCGGCATCGGGCGCTCGCCGTCGGTGGTGACGTCGGCGAGCAGGCGAGCCAGGCCACTGTTCGCGGTGATCCGCACGGGCACACCGGCCGCGATCGCCTCGTAGGCGGCCAGGCCGAAGCCTTCGTGGCGCGACGGCATGACCACGACGCGGGAGCTCCACATGTCGCCGCGCAGCTCCTCCGGATCCGTGGCGTACGGGCGGCGGATCACCTCCGCGTCGGGCGCGGCCTTGCACAGCTCGTCGATGCGCTGCTTGACCGCCTCGTCGTCGGCCGGCTGCACGCCGCGGATCACCAGCCGCGGGTGACCGCCGGGGCCGTCGCCGAGCCGCGCCGTGGCCCGCTGGAGCCCGGCCACGGCGAGGTCGATGCCCTTGGACCGCACGTCCTCGGCCCGGGCCAGCAGCAGCACCTGCCGGCCGGACGGGTGGAGACCGGGGTCGACGGTGCCGCCCCAGTCCCGCAGCCCGGGCACCAGGTTGATCACCGGTGGCCGGCGGGCCGCGCCGAGCATGAGGTCCCTGATGCTGTCCGCCAGCAGGGGGCCGACCCCGGCCACCAGGTCGGCGCTCACCGCGAGCTCCAGCTCCAGGGCGCGGCGCTGCTCGGCGGTCATCATCCGCGACGCGCCGCCGGGTGTCTCCTTCGCCTCCTCGAGCCGGTCGGCGTCGGTGTGCACGATGTGCACCCGGAACGCCTGCGGGAAGAACGTGCGCTGCACCGAGTAGGCGTAGGGGCCGAGGATGCGGCCGTGACCGACGATCACGTCCGGGCCGTAGTGGCGCGGTTGCTGGGGCGACACGTACTGCTCGGTGAGGCAGTCGTCGGCGAAGGCGGGGGTCAGCAGCCGGGCCAGGCGGCCCAGCCCCGGCACCGGCTCCGGCAGGACCAGCCGGACCCCGTCGGCCTCGACCTGCGCCCGCTCGGCGGGGTCGGCGTCGGGCAGCACGAGACGCACGTCCACGCCGGCCCGCACGAGCGCGATGCCGAGCTCGCGGTTGACGGTGGAGATGCCGCCGGTGCTGGAGCGCCACTCGTCGGCCACCAGCAGCACCCGCAGCGGGCGCTCGGCCGCCGGCGGTTCGGGGTCCTCCGTGACCGGGGACGGGAACTCGCCGTGCAGGAGGTGGCGCATCGCGGCGTCCAGGCCCGACACGGACCGCAGCGTGAGCCCGTCCAGCCGGTACCAACGGGCCGGCGCCGCCGCGACGCACACCACGAACCGGGTCATCCGCAGCGCGGCCAGCCGCATTGCGAAGTCGTCCAGGTCGGGCTCGCCGTCGTCGGGCGCCATGACGATGACCTGGGCCAGCTCGGCCTCGTCGGGAGCCAGCTCATCGCGGTAGCCGCCGGCCGCGTCGAACAGCTCGCGGACCAGCCCGTGCAGGTTGTCGCGCGCGTCGGAGGCGCGCCAGACGTCGACGTCGACGACGAGCGCCGGCCGGTCCTCGCGGCGCACCACGATCACCGGCGTGCTGCGGCCCTGCGACACCCGCCCGTGCAGCGCAGCGGCGACCTTGAAGCGGAACCTGCCCAACGCGTTCCTGGGGTCGTCCGGAAGAGCGGCGACCAGATCGGCGACCGGATCCATGGGCCCGATGGTAGGCACGTCTGTCCAGCCCGGCCGGTCAGTCCGCGGTGAGCCGCTCGCCCGGGTCGTCGCACCAGCGCCGCACCGACCGCCACCGCCCGTAGCCGGCCGTCATGTCGAGGTGCCCGGCCCCGGGGATGCGGTCCACGTCGAAGGCCGCGGCGGCGTAGAGCTCGTCGGCCGGGGGCCGGCAATAGGGATCGTCGTCGCCGCACACCAGCCGCGGTACCGCGAGCGAGGACGCCCGCACCGCGTCGTACCCGCCGCCGGGCGGGCCGAACCCGCGCAGCACCGGCGTCCCGGCGAGAAATGCGGGGCTCGGCGGCGCGACCAGCAGCACCCGGGTCACCGGCAGGTGCACGCTGCCCTGCGCGGCCAGGTGCAGCCAGGCCACGCACGACAGGCTGTGCGCGATCACGGCGAGATCCTGGCCGGGCGGGCGCTCGATGAGCTTCTCGATCGCGGCCAGCCAGTCCTTGAGCGTCGGCCGGTCGGGCTCGGGCAGCTGCGGGTAGGCGACCTCGTGCCCGTCGGCGGTGAGGCGCCCGGCCAGCCAGTGCTGCCAGTGGCCGACCGGCCGGTGGTTCTCCCACCCGTGCAGGATCAGGAAGCGACGGGGCGCAGACAACGGGTCAGCTCCACTTGATGAAGTTGGGCAGCAGCAGTACCGCGAACACGACCGACACCGCCGTCAGCACCAGCGGCACCCGGGCGCGGCGCAGCGCCTCGCCCATGTAGCGCTCACGGATCTCGCGCTTCTCGACATCGCTGAAGTCCGGGTCGATGTGCAGGTCGGCGTCGCGCTCGCCGTGCTGGACGACCTGGGCCGCCCAGGTCAGCAGGCCGGCCGCGACCACCCACAGCAACGAGTCGAGCGAGATCTTGGCGGTGCTGATCCCGCCGTCCGGCCCGGTCGCCACCGAGGTGATCAGGTTGATGCCGGCGCCGGCGAAGATGCCGGCCAGGAAGTTCAGCGACGAGGGAGCCGGCAGGCTCATGCCCAGCCGGCTCATCCGCCCGCCTCAGCCGCGCCGGGGAAGGGCAGGTTCCGCGCCCAGGCCGACTTGCACACGTCCCGGCCGAGGTCGTCGATCTCCCGTAGCACCTCGAGCGGTGCGTCCGCGGTGAGCTGCGTGGTCAGGGCGTAGTACCGCTCGCGCCGCTCGTGCAGCCGCTGGATCGCCTGCCGCACGCTCGGCACCTCCGACACCGCGTCGCCGCTGCGCTTGTTCATGCTCTCGGTGATCGTCCGCCCGAGCTGCTCGGCGGCGTCCTGCCACCGGCGTAGTTGCTCCGGGGTGAGCCCGCCGGCCGACTCGGCATCGGCCTCGGGCGGCACGGCCTGCGGGTCGCCGGGCGCGGCCTCCGGTTGCGGGACGGCACGCTCCTCGCCGGGCCCGTTGAGCACGTCCCGGAGCAGGGCGTGGCACTCGGACCGGACCGTCTGCCAGACCAGGTTGGCCAGCTGCGACGCGATGAACGGCACCCACAGCCGCTCCTCCGGCCGCGGGTTGTCCGGCGGCCGCGGGGCTTCCAGCTCGGCCTGGACCCGGTTGAGCAGCGTCATGAGGTGGTCCTGGATCGGCGCGCGCGGGTAGAGCACGAGCGCCTCGAGGGCCAGGGCCAGGTCGATCTCCCGGTCCGGGCGGATCCAGTCCTCCTCGTGATGGCCGAGCCACTCGGCGGCCCGGGTCGTCTGCTCCCGGCGCGGGACCCTGGCGAGGTACAGGCCGATGAGGCACATCGCCGTGGTGGCCTCGTCGCTGTTCCAGTCGCCGGTGCCGCTGCGCCAGCGCGCCGTGCCGAGGCCCTCGCCGAGCAGCCCGATGAGCCACTTGCTGGCATCCCAGGCGACCTTGCTGGTCTTGGCCCGCTGTCCGGCCTGGCCCAGCCCGATCAGCACGCGGGCGGTGACCCAGGGCACCCGCTTCGGGTAGAAGCTGCCGTCGGTCGACTGGGCCCGGCGGGCCATCGCGACCAGCGCGTCGATGCGCCGCTGCTCGCGGTGCTGGGCCGGCGCGGTGCCCTCCAGGCCCAGCAGCAGCCCCAGCGCCCAGTGCCGGTAGGCCGTGTCCTGGATGACCTCGTCGGCCTGCATGCCGGAGGGATGCGCCAGCGGGGCGAGCAGCTCGTCCTCGAGCCGCATCCGCTGCGCGATCTCGGTGAAGTCGGTGAAGTCGGCCGTCACCCCGCCCAGCGGCTCGGGCAGCCGGGACGCCGGGTCGAGGTACTGCCACCGCCGCCGGACCGGCCGGGCGATCCGCTCCCACCGGTCGTGGTCGTCCGGGCGCAGCTGGGCCAGCGCGATCGCGGCGAACACCGCCGCGCCGAGATTGTCGCCCCAGGTCGGGTCCTCGTCGACCTTGCGCTCCAGGGCGGCCGCCAGCCGGTCCAGGGTCTCCCAGGTGGACAGCAGCCGCAGGCTCCGCTTGCGGATCTTGTTGTGGGCGACGTACCGGTCCAGCTGGCTGAGCATGGCCCGGATGGCCCGCCCGCCGCTCTTCTGCAGGTGCAACCAGGCGATGTCCTCCGGCCGCTCCGCGCCTTCGTCCTTCCAGAAGTCACGGGCGTAGCGCATGACCAGCTCGGCCCGGCGGCGCGGGCCGATCGTGAAGGCGTCGTCGGTGCGGTGGATCAGCCCGCGCTCGTGCAGCCGCGCCACGCAGCCGCCGAAGGCCTCCTCGGCCTCCGCCCGGGCGATCACCAGGCCGAGCGCCCCGAGGCAGGCGATGTGGTACAGCGCCCGGCGCTCCCCCGGGTCGTCCAGCTCACCGGTGTAGACGAGCTGCATGTCCAGCTCCGTGGGCACCGTGCCGTCCCGGCGCCGGTAATGCTCGACCGCGGTCGAGGCCATGTGCACGTCACCGTCGACCAGATCCTCGATGCTCGGCCGGTCGGCGGGGTCGTAGGCACCCGAGTCGAACAGCTCGGAGAGCATCATGTCGATCGTGTCGCGCCCGTCGATCGCCACCTCCGTCAGGTCGAGCACCCGCTCGCCCTGGTGCAGCAGGTCGACCACGGTGTCCAGACCGATCGCCAGGGCCTGCAGCGGCAGCTGGAACTCGCTGCGCAGCCGGCGCACGCAGCCCAGCACCGCCCGGACCACCGGGATGTTGGCGTGCAGGCCGTCCGCGACGAGCAGGTAGTCCTCGGAGCGCTCGACCTGCAGCAGCGTCCGCACCACGGACTCGGGGCCGTCGGCGGGATCGGTCAGGTTCAGCCAGACGACGGCGCGGCCGGCGTCCATCCGCCGCAGCGCGATGTTGGCAGCCAGCGCCGAGCGCCCGGAGCCGTGCTCGCCGTGCAGCAGCACGTGCAGGCGCTTGCTCAGGGCGTTCTCGACCGCGTCGTGGGCCGGCGTGAGCCGGAACACCTTGAGCTGGTCGGTCAGCTGCCGCCGGCCCGGCGGCAGCGCGTCGCCGATGCGCCGCGGCCGCCAGTCCTCGCCGAGGTCATCGATCGCGACCAGCGCGTAGGCCAGCAGGCCGAGCGGGCCGACGCCCTTGGCCTTGGCGGCGAGCACCACCCGGTGACCGAGCCGGATCAGGCGGCCGCGGCGGGGCTGCTCGCCGGACCTGACCTCCACCTCGGTCCAGAACCCGACCCGGACCTCCACGCACGGGAACCCGCCGAGATCGACGTCTCCGACGGCGAAGGGCAGCGCACGGTCGTTGGCCGCCGCCAGCCGCCGCGCGACGTCCTCGAGGTCGGCCGAGGCGGCGTACAGCACGTCCTCCGGCGCCTCCCCGAGGAGCCGGTCCACGTGGTCCCACTTGTCATGATCCCGGTCGTCGTCCGATTCAGGGGCATCGTCGGTCGACACGCAGTTCTCCCTTCCGGTGCCACCGGCGGGAGGAGGCCGGCGTCGCCTGGGGTAACTACGCGGGTGCTGCGTCCGCGTATTCCGTGCTGGGCTGGGGGCGGTGCCGCGGGGTGGCCGCGATCCGGAGGTACTCGGTGCCGATGAGCTCGCCGTCCACCCGGCCCGGTTTCGGGGGGGCCACCACGAACCCTGCGCTCTTGAAGATCCCCGCAACGTCGTGCGCATCGCCGAGATCATGGCTCTTCATGTTGTTCGCATAGTCGCGCCCGGCCTGACAGAGCTCGTCCAGATCGATGGACAAGATTCCCTGCCATCCGGCCGCCCGATCGCGCAGCCGCAACTCGAAGTTGTCCGTCGGATCTGACACACGATAACGCTTGTCGGCCTCCGGGTCATGGGTGTCGCGCATGCGGTAGTCGTTGCGCGGGTGCAGCCGCACGGTCGTCAGCACCGCACCCCTGGGATTGAGCAGCTTACGCCACGCCTGCACGACCCGGCGCGCCGTCGCGTCGTCGAACCGCGTCAGAAATGCGTCGGCGACGATCAGGTCGAACCAGCCCTTTCCGGCATTCCCGGCGGTTCCCGGATCGACGGGGACATACCCGTGCTGGATGTCGGCCCGGTGCACCTGCACCCGGTCCCGCAGGCCGAGCCGGCCGGCGTACCACTGGCAGGCCAGCAACGGCGTCTGGCACAGGTCGAGCACGTGGACGTCCAGGTCCTCGGGCAGCTGCGGTCCGAAGACCGCGCGGGCGGCGTCGAGCACGAACGCCAGGGTGGTGTAGTCGGCGGTACCGCTGATGAGCACCCGGCGCGCGCCCGCCGCGAAGCGCTCGCGCAGCTGCCCGGCGTAGAACTCGGCGTGCCAGCTCGGGCTGCTGACCATGTCGAACAGCCGCAGATACTGCCAGGCCCCGTGGTACCACAGGCAGTCCTCGGCGTCGATGTAGCGGCTGCCGGCGCACGACATCCGGGCCAGGGTGTACAGCATCTGCGCCGACTCCAGCAGCACGTCCGTCAGGTCCGGCCCGGCGGGTCCGGCGTCCGGCGAGCGGCCGGCGAGCCCGTTCTCCGCCTCGGCGAGCAGCCGCATCGCCCGCTGCACCTCCGACGTGTGCCCGCTGACCACCCACGAGACGGCACCGGCCCGGCCGACCTCGCGGCGGACCACCACCTCCTCGTCGATGAGCCACAGGTCGTTCATCGGCACCCGCGGCTCGCCGTCCCTGGCCTCGACCGGCACGGTCCGCGCGGTGAGGTCGTGCCGCCGGTCCTCGTTCGCCTGCGCGTGGGCCAGATTCAGCACGTGCCCGCCCGAGGGCACGAGGTAGATCCGCTCGACGCTGCACTGCTTGGCCAGCTGGCGCCAGAACAGGCCGGCGAACGCCTCGCGCCGGTGCTGCCCGGGTGCGAAGGGCACGAGCTGGCGCACCGTGGTCACGTTGGCCTTGGCCAGGCCCTGCAGGAGCTCTTCGACGGCGTCGGCGGGGACGCGGACGCTCTGCGGGTCGGTGCCCTCGAACGACACCCGGTGCATGCTGCACGCCAGGCGGGCGTGCTCGATGAGCGGACTGACGCCGCCGGTGGCGCCGGCCTCCTCCCGGAATCGGAACGGCATGGCGGGCTCCCCCCTACTTCCGTGCGGCGACTAGCGTCATGTGATGGTCAGCCTCGTCGACCCGCACGGCCCGCACCGCCCAGCCGCTGTCGTACAGCAGCCGGATCACCTCGTCGCCGGCGAAGCGCCGCGAGAGGAAGCAGCGGAACTGGTGCCCGCGCGGCAACCGGGTGCGGCCGACCCGGGCGTCGCGCAGGAGGGTGACCTCGCCGACGACCGCACTGTCGTCGTACGTGAGCGTGAGCCGCATGTCGGCCGGGCGCAGACCCGCGGCGACGAGCGGCTCGAGGGCGGCGCAGCGGAACGCCTCCGTGCGGTAGGCGCTCATGGTCGACTCCACCGCCGCCGTCGCGGGGCGCAGCAGGACCGTGAGCAGCAGCACGTCGCCGGAGCACAGCCCATCGGCGAGGTTGCGCAGCACCTGCACGGGGCTCTCCAGGTTGCCAAGGGTGCCGCCGAGCATGCAGACGACCACCGGGCCGGCGCCGGAGCGCCACCGCTCCAGGCACGGCGAGGGCCGGTCCTCCACGTCCCAGACCGCGGTGTCGACGGCGAGGCCGGCCCCGGCCTGCGCGCGGATCCGCTCGGCGGCGATGTTCAGCAGCGTCGCGCTGAAGTCGACGCCGAGGTAGCGCCGCGGCGCCCGGCCCCGCTCGGCCAGCCCCCGCAGGAACGCGACGCTGTGCCGGCCGTTGCCCGGCCCGACCTCCGCGAGATCGCGCAGATCCAGGTCGCGGACCCCGGACATGAGCAGGGTTTCCGACTCGTTGGCGGCCGAGGCCATCATGGCCGAGTAGTCGGCCGTGCTGGCATATCGATCGTGGGTGTACGCCGCCGATCCGGCGTAGGCATACTTCAACGGGACCGTCCCGGCCGATATTGAATCGATCAGGGCCCTGCGATGCCGGTGGTTCTCGAAATACGAGGACCGGCGCGGTCCGAGCACATGCACGTCGTCCAACGCGCTTCCGCCTCCCCCCGGATGCGGTCAAGCTGCCCCGTGCGGTGTACGTCCAGTGAAACGCAGGAACCGGGTAGGGTCAATGATGCATCGCCGTCACGGGGAATACTTGAGTCACTCATCGCAAACATCGAGTAGCCCAGTCAGTCAATTCATCCGAACGGCCAGGGTCATTCCAAGTTCCTGAATGGCACCATTTTTCCGACCCATATCGCATCGACGGTTATCACGCAACGGACGGTCGGCACGGGGTCGGCCGCACCCCATCATGACATCCATCCGCATGCATGCGCGGCGGACCGGGGCGCGGCCGGGCGGCCGTTGTCGACCCTTCTGGGGCCCATGGGGCAATTCTTAGGTTTTGCATAGATCGCTTGGTCGCCGCCGTCGCCGTCACTAGGTTCCCCGGCATGCGGCACATCCGAACCCTCATCGCGGCGCTCGTCGTCGCGCCCACGGCCTGGGTCCTGCTGGCAGTCGGTGGGCTCCACCCTGACGAAGGCCTGGCCCGGCCCCTGATCCTGGTCGTCGCCGGCCTGCTGCTGGGCCTGCTGGCCACGCTGCGCATCTCACCGCTGGGGTCGATCGCGGTCGCGGTGCCGTACACGCTGGCCTATGTCCTGTCGCTCGTCGCCCCCGCGCGGGTGTTCCGGCTCCTGCCCTCCGACCTGTACGTGGCCGGGCACCGCCTCGACCTCTCGGCGCCGCTGCACTCCGGCATCGCCGGCGTCGTGGGCGTGCTGCTGCTCGTCGCGGCGGCGAGCCGGCAGCGCTGGCTCGCGTGGCCGAAGCCGGCCACCGCCGACGGCCCGGAGGAGCCCGGCACGACCGAGATGCGCCGCGACGAGGAGCGGCCGCTGGGCGCGGACGGCCTCGGCCTTTCCCCGTACCGCGACGCCTACCAGGACGCCTACCGCGACGAGCCCACCACCCGCGAACGCCCCCTGGCCGACACCGGCCGCTGGGGCTGACCCGCCGGCGGGCCGCCGCCTACCATGTCGCACTTATGGCGCACCTACACACGCCCGTACGCGGGGCGTTCCACCTGACCGTCGCCACCGCCGCGGTCGCCGTGGCCGACCTGGTCGTCACCGCGCTGGGCCGGTGGCGCTTCGGGGCGAGCCTGCCCGAGTTCGGCTGGGTGATCGGCGCCGACCCGCCGTACGACGGCATCCGCGCCCGCTTCGTCTTCGTCCTCGTGGTCGCGGGCCTGGTGGCCGCCGTCGCCTGCCTGGCGACCCGGCTGGTCACCAGGGCCCGCCCGGGCGCCCGGCTGGCGATCGTGTCGACGCTGCCGTTCGGCATTCTGCTGTCGCTGTTCACGATCCCCTACGGCCCGAACAACGTCGGCGAGGAGTCGCAGGGCGAGTCGGCGGCCGCCCACGCCGCCGCCGAGGCGGCCTTCGACCACGTCTTCCCGCTGTGGTACACCGGCGGCCACGCCCTGCTCGTGGTCGCCTACGCCGTGCTCGTGCTGCGCCTGTGGATCGTGCTGCGCCGCCCCGACGTCCGGGACCACTTCGAGTTCGCCGGCCCGGACGAGCCCGCGGCCGCCGCGCCCGGCCGCATCGCCTGACCGCACCGGTGGGCCGCCCGGCTCCGCCCACAGTGGACCATCGAAGGTCACTGCGCGGCCGGGGCCGGGTACGGGGGGATCGTGTCGGGCAGGAAGGTGCCGGGGTTCGTCGTGAAGTGCGGGGCCGGGCGGGCCTCCCACCACGAGCGCATGGCCACCACGGTCTCCTCGACGCGGGTGCGGGTGTGCACGAACGTGACCTCCCGCTCGCCCGACGCGCGGACCACGACCCGGCCGCGCTTGCAGCCCGGCGGGTAGTCGTTCCAGTTGATGGACTTCTCCGACCACAGCAGCTCCTGCATCCCGGCGGAGTTCACGCCGTGCAGGCGCTTCGGCGGGAAGTGGGTCTGGGCGGCCATGGCGATGCTGTTGCGGACCGCGTCGCGCTGGCGCCAGATGAAGTAGCCGGCCACCTCGGCCGGGTCGGTGATGGTGAAGACGCGGGCGTCGAAGAGGGCCGGGCGGTCCGTGCGGCGCCGGTTCAGGGTCGCGGTGGCCACGGAGGCGGCGACCGAGCACCATTTCTGGACCTCGCCGCCGAACCAGGGCTCGGTGCCGGGTGAGGCGAAGTCGCAGGCGAGGACGCTGACCTCGTCGGACTGGACGTAGGCGAACGCGGCGCCGGCGATCTCGGCGCACAGGGCCTGCGCGACCGCGTCCATGTCGGCCATGAACCGTTCGTCGTACGGGCGGGCGGCGCCGCGCAGGTAGGAGTGGAACGCCCTGCCGTCGACGCGCAGCACGGTGTACGTCCGGCGCGGCAGGACGGTCCTGGTGACCCGCTCGTGCGCCTTCATGCGGTCGCCCAGGCCGTCCCGATCGGTGCTCATGCCGGACAACTATGGTCGCCGCTGCGGCGGCGGCGCCAACCATTTCGTCAGGTCATGCGGGCTCGGGCCCCAGCGCCCGGAGCCCGGCCTGTGCGACCCGGGCCAGTTGCTCGAGCTCGGCCCGCAGCGCGGACCGGCCGGCGTCGGTGATCCGCATGGTGCGCTGCCGCTCCTGGCCGTCGCCGTCGTCGTCCACCGGCTCGATCAGGCCGCGGGCCTCCAGCCGGGTCAGCGCCCCGTACAGGCTGCCCGGCCCCAGCCTGCGGCCGGTGAGCGCCTCGATCCCGGCGTTGACGGCGTAACCGTGGCGCGGCCCCTCGGCGAGGACGGTGAGCACGACCATCTGGGCGTCGGTGCCGTGCATGACCACCACGATACTACTTGCCTCGTACTACGAGGCGCGTACTATGCGATCCATGAGGAAGCTCCCCGCCATCCTGGCCGCGCTCGGCTCTGCGGCCGTCTTCGAGGCGCTGACGGTGCTGGCCACGCAGGACAAGCCCGTCCGGGCCGTGAGCCCGTGGCAGGACGACCCGTACGACGTGTTCGTCTCCCAGGCCCTGCTCGGCGTGCCGCTGCTGGCGGCCGTGATCCTCGCCCGGCTGCCCGCGTGGCGCTCCCCCGGCGGGGTCGACCGCGGCCAGCAGACGGCCCGGGCGGCCGGCGCCCTCACGCTGCTGATCGGGCTCGCGCTCGGCGCCGAGTGGGGCGCGGTCGCCGTCCGCGCGCACGCGCCCGCCTGGGACGGCCGGACCACGGCGCTGATCGCCGGGCTCGCCGTGGAGTCGGTGCTGGCCCTCACCGTGGCCGGCCTGCTGTGGCGGTCCCGGTCGCCGCGCGGCACCGCGCGCGCCTGGCGGCACGACTGGCTGGGCGACGTCGCCGGGCGGTGGCTGTCCCCCGCCGTCGTCGGATGGGTCCGGCGGCGCGCCACGGTGGTGTTCGCCGCCGCGAGCGTGCTGGCCGGCGCCGCCGTGGCCGGCGCCCAGGCGATCGGCGAGGGGCTTTCCGACCCGCTGCTCATCGGGTGGTACTTCGCCGTGGTCGTCTTGTCGAAGTACACCTTCTGCGTCCTGACCAATGCCGCCGCGGGCTTCATCGCCCGACCGCCGCGCACCCGGGCCCAGCGCGTGGCCGAGGTGTCGGTCGTCGCCGGGACGGTGGCACTGGCGCTGATGACCGCGTTCCGCGACCCGCTGTGGGACGCGGTCACGGGCGGGCCGGTGACCACGGTCCCGCTGCTGGTGACCCTCACCACCGGAGCCGGGGCGGCCGCGGCGGCGCTCACCGCCGTGGTCGCCACGGTGCGCCAACCTCCACAGTGGACGACGGTCAGCTGACCGCGGTTCGCCAGCCGACCACGGCTCGCCAGCCGACCGCGGCCCGTCAGCCGACCACGGCTCGCCAGCCGACCGCAGTTCGCCAGCCGACCACGGCTCGTCAGCCGACCACGGCGAGGCGGCCCGCGGCCCGCACGACGGTCACCGGGCAGGCGGCGTTGCGGGTGACGACGTCCGCGATGCGGCCGGTGCGGCCCGCGCCCCCGCCGCCGAGCACGACCAGCACCGCGTCCGCCGCCGCGTCGAGCAGCCGCGCCGCCGGGTCCACGCCGGTGAGCACGTCGACGGCGACCGGCACGTCGGGGTGCGCGGCGCGCCAGCCGGCCAGGGCCTCGCTGACCTCGCGCCGGGCGTCCGCGTCCCGGCCCCACGGGTCGTCGCCGGGGCACCGGACGTGACACACCCGCAGGCCGGTGCCGCGCAACCGGGCGGCGGCGAACGCGAACGGCACGGAAGGCGACAGCGCGGCGGCGTCGAAGCCGAGCACGACCGGGCGGCCGCCCGAGTTCCACGGCGGCGCCGCCTCGCCGCCCACGACGGTGACCGGACAGGCCGCGCCCGCCATGACGTGCGCGGCGACGCCGCCCGGTCCGGGCCCGGTCCGCCCCACGACCAGCAGGGCGGCCCCTCGGGCCGCGCGGACCAGCGCGGAGCCGGGTCCGCCCGCCACGACGGCGGGTCGCACCCGCAGGTCGGGATAGTCCTGCCGCAGCCGCGCCCGGGCGGCCTCCACGAGCCGCTCGGCCTCCTCGGCCGCCGCGCCGACCGCGCCCGGCGGCAGCAGCAGCGCGTACGCCGAGCGCCTCAGTTGCGCGTGCACCACGTGCAGCAGGCCGCCCGACGCCGCCGCCTCGGCCGCGGCCAGGCGCAGGGCGGCCGCGGAGCCCGCGGAGCCGTCGTATCCGGCGACGATCCTGCCCCGTACCGGCATGGCACCCCTCCCGTGGCCGGGCCCGCCCGTCACGTCACGCACCGGCAGCCCACGCATCTGCCTGCTCCCGCCTCACCGGCCCGGTCTCGCCGCCGGGCCGAGCGATCGGACCGTCAGCCGCGCCAGGGCGCCGCTCAGTCCCACGCCGACCGCGCCCACGACGAGCCCGAGCAGTACCGGCCGAACGTTGCGCCGCGTTTGCATCTGGGTCCTCCCTGCCAGGTTGCCGTCATCGGTTCCCGCTGCCTCCACGATGCGCCGGCACCGGGTCCCCGCGCGGGAGTCGGAAGACCCGAACGGGCGGGCCACACGCCCCTGTCCGCCGCGGTCACCCCCGGCCGAAGCTCGAAGCCGACGGACCTAGTAGCAAAGGAGCCGGCCATGCTCGCCATGCAGCGCAAGACCCTGGTCGAGGAGCACGCCCTCGCGCACGCCACCGAGCGTCTGATCAAGCGGTACGCCGGCCGGCACGACCCGCAGACCGTCCGCCAGACGGTCGCCCGCGCCGCCGAGCGCTACGCGAACGCCCAGGTCCACGCCTTCGTGCCGGTGCTCGTCGAACGCGACGCCCGCCGCATCCTCGACGCCTGACACAGACTCCGCGACGTCCCGGGGTGCGGCCCGACGGCCGCGGCGTCACCGCCGTGCCCCTCCCCCTCCGCTGAGCCGGCCGGCCGGGGCGATGCCGACCACGACGGCCGGGCGGCCCGCCCCGGCGGGCAGCGACCAGGCCAGCCGGGTCGCGTCCTCCGCCGGCAGGAACTCCTCCACCCGCGTGGCGAGCCCCTCGGCCGTCGCGTTGAGCAGGACGGCCGACAGCGCCTCACCGGCGCCGAGCCAGTCGCGGGGCCCGTCGTCGGCGGTGGTGATCGCGAACCGGCCCGCGGACGGCAGCAGCGGGCAGAGCCCGCCCCCGGCACCCTGCGCGGCGGCCCGCAACAGACCCTCGGCCGAGGCGTCGATGGGCGCGTCGGTGGGCGGGCGCCGGTCGCTGCGGCGCATCGCGATGGCCCGGTGCAGCCGCAGCGACCGCGACGAGGTGCCGATCGGGCCGGTACAGCGCACGATCGCCAGCAGGCCGGGCTCGGCCGCGTCGGGCAGCCGCCGCACGTCCACCCCGACGCCGTCGCCGGCCAGCGCCGTCACCGCGTGGTGCAGGGCGGCGCCGCAGCTGACCGTCAGCAGCCGCCCGTCGGGATCGTCGGGCGCCCGGCGGCCGTGGTCGGCGATGAGCGCCGCCCGGTCGTCGTCGATGCGCCAGCGCCACGGGTGCGGGTCGAAGTGCGCGGGCGCCTCCATGGCCGCGAGGGCCGCGCGGGTCAGCGCGCCGCCCGCCGCGCCGATGCGCGCGGCGGGCCCGCGTTCGGTGTACTGGATCGCCACCATGGCGCACTCCTCGACGCTGCGACGGGCTTGTTCCCACCCACGGTGCCCCGGCGGGGGCGGCGGCCGTCAGGGGCGAAGGTCCCGTATCGCGCTGGTGACGGATAGCGGACGGCCGCAGGTCCCGGCGACGGCGGGACTTCGGTCCTTGCCAATGGGGTGGTTGGGCTCTGCCGATCGATCGGCCCCCGGCGGCACGCTACTTGCGTCAGTCAACGACGCAGTACCCCAGCCCCGGAGGGCATCCCATGAAGCGCAAGACGCTCGACCTCATCGTCGGCCTCGGCCTGGTCCTCCTGGCCGGGCTCCTGCTCATCGCCGGCCTCGTCCTGACCAGCAACGCGAACTTCGCCGACAACTACGTCAGGACCCAGCTCGGCCAGCAGCAGATCACGTTCAAGAGCTCCGACACGCTCACCGCCGAGGAGAAGAAGTCCGCGTGCCTGGTGCAGTACGCCGGCCAGCAGCTCACCACCGGCAAGCAGGCCGAGTGCTACGCCAACGAGTTCATCGGGCTGCACCTCAAGTCGATCGGCGACGGCAAGACGTACGCCCAGCTCGGCGACGTGCAGACCGACCTCAAGGCGAAGCTCGCCGCGGCCCAGAAGGCCGACGACGGGTCCGCCGCCGGCCTGCAGCAGCAGCTCACCGACGTCAACACCGCCCGCGAGACGGTGTTCAAGGGTGAGACCCTGCGCGGCCTGCTGCTCACCTCGTACGGCTTCAGCGAGTTCGGCGCCAAGGCCGCCCAGGCCGCGATCGTCGCCTACCTCGCCGCCGGCCTGCTGTTCCTGCTCGGCGCCGCCGGCCTGGTCCACGCCGCCCGCACGCCGCGCAGCCAGGGCTTCGCGGTCCCCGAGCCGGCCGCGGCGAAGGATCTCGCCAGCGCGTAGGACCACAACCGAACCCAAGAGCTGCGCCCGGCGATCGACTCGCCGGGCGCAGCTTTCGTCTGCCGTGGAAGCGGCCGGGGCGCAGGGCCGTTCGTCCCGCGCGACCGGGACTTCCGCGCCTGTCCCGGGGCCCGGCCCCGGCCTACGCTCGTCGTCGTGATGACCCCAGCCGTGACCGTCGGCGCGGACGCCGGCCTGCAACAAGTCGTGGACGCCGTCGAGAGTGGCGGCGGGCCGGTGCTCGCCGTGGTGGACGGGTCGGGCCGCGTCATCGGCACGATCGAGCCGGAGGCCCTGCCCGCGCTGTTCGACGCGCGCGGGCCGCGGGTGGCCGGGACCCCTCGCCAGCGGCGGCGCCGCGACCGCCTCGCCGCGGCCACCGCGCGCGACCTCATGACGCCGCTCGGCCGCACTCCCCGGCCCTGACGCACGCGCCGTCAGTCGTGGCCGGGCGCGGTGGCGGGAAGGCTGGCGGTGCTGCTCCACGTGGCCTTGGCGCCCGAGTCGCCGATGCGGTAGATGCCGTACACGCCGGCCGCACCCACGACCAGCGCCAGCGCCGCCACCACGGCCGTCACCGTGGCCGACAGCGGCGCCAGGTAGGTCCGCCGGCCCGGGACCGCCCGCGCCTCCCGGTCACGCCACCAGACGACCAGCGCCAGCGCCGCGATCGGGAGGGCGTAGAAGAGCGCGGTGTCGCCCAGTTCGGTGTGGGTGTGCAGCGCGGGGGTCCGGGGCAGTCGCCGTTCCAGCCACTCGCCCGCGTCGGTCGTCACCGGGACGAGGAGCACCACCAGTACGGCCAGGATCGCGTTCGGACCGGCCAGCCGTTGCCTGGCGGCGGGCCACAGTGCGGTCAGCACGAGCAGGAGTGCGCACAGCGGCAGGAGCACGACGACGCCGTGCACCAGCAGGACGTGCGCGGGCAGGCCGTTGACGGTGGTCATGAGCGGTCCCATCTGAGGGTCGGCGATGTACCCCGGCCACGTTAGGACCCGATTCTTCGAGGTTTCTCATGCTCCCGGCCGCGGCCCTGGCGCCCGGCACGTCAGCCGGCGCGGCCGAGCTCGTAGCCGGTCACCAGGTCGCAGTCGATGCCGATCACGCAGTTCATGGTGTCGTCGACCCACGGCTGCAGCTGCCCCTCATAGCGGTTCAGCCGCTCCTCGTCCAGCACCAGCCGGGCGGCGCCGGTGACCACCACGGTCCAGCCCGTCCGGCGCTCGAGGTCGATCACGTCCGCCTCGTAGGCGACCACCACGGCCCCGTCGGCGGTCGCCGACGACGCCAGGCCGGTCCCGAGGTTGCTGCGGATCACGATCGTGTCGCCGTCGACGAGATGGTTGACCGGCCGGATCGCCGGCAGCGCGCGCATCGTGAACACCACGCGGCCGACCGGCACCGAGGCCAGCAGGTCCAGGCAGCGCTCCCGGCTCAGCGGTGTTAGCCGTGCCATTGGTTTCCCCCTTCAGTACCGCAGGACTCTGCGCCTCCAGGCGCCGGCGGGCCAGGGCCGAAAGCCCTGTCGTGGGCGGGACCTTCAGGCCGGGCGGCACCCCGGACGGCAGGTCCCGGGGCGAGTCCCGGCGGCTGGGGACCAACGCCTCTGCCCCGGCGCGGCCGCCGGAGTGACGCTGAGCATCGAATGCGGTCCCGGCGCGGAGGTGACGACGCATGAACGAGCGGCTGTCCGATCGAACGGCAGCGGCCTGCCTGCGGGCGGCCGTCGCGGCTCCCTCGATCCACAACACCCAACCGTGGCGGTTCCGCTTCGACGGAACCGCGTTCGACCTGTTCACCGACCCCCGGCGGGCCCTCGGCGCGATCGACCCGGACGGCCGCGGCCTGCACATCAGCATCGGCGCGGCCGCCTGCAACCTGCGGGTCGCGCTCGCGGCCGAGGGCTGGGCGACCCGCATCGAGCGGCCCGGGCCCGGCGGTGGGGCGGCCCGGATCACGCCCGTGGCCCGGCTCGGGACGAGCCCTGCGACGCTGGCCCTCGCCGGGGCGATCGCCCGCCGGCGGACCAACCGCGAGCCGTTCAGCGACGCCGCGGTCCCGGCCGCGGTCCTCGACGCGCTGCGCCGCGCGGCCGCCGCGGACGGGATCCGGCTGGTGGTCCTCGATCCGGTGCGCCGCGGCGCCGTGCTCGCGCTCACCGGCGCGGCCGATGCCTGGCAGCGCGCGGATCCGCGGTACCGCAGCGAACTGGCGGCCTGGACCACCGGCCACGCCGAGCGGCGCGACGGCGTCCCGGCCACGGTCTTCGGGCCGCGGTCCACCACGTCCGCGATCGCGCTGCGCGACTTCGGCCTCCAGCTGACCGGCGCCGACCGCGACACCGCCCGCTTCGAGACGCACCCGCGGCTGGTCGTGCTGCACTCCCGCGGCGACGACCCGGGCCGCTGGCTCGACGCCGGGCGGGCCCTGGAACGCGTCCTGCTGACCGCCGCCGTGCACGGCCTCGCGGCGCAGCCGATGACCCAGGCGCTGGAGGTGGCGCACCTGCGCCGGCTGCTCGCCCCGCCGGGCGGCCGCTGGTTCCCCCAGATGATCCTGCGTGTCGGGTACGGCCGGCCGGTGTCCGCCGGACCGCGCCGCCCGCTGCGCGACGTCCTGCTCAACGCCCCCGGCGTGGCGCTGCCCCTGCGCTCGACCGCGTTCAGCCGGGGCGAACCGGTGGCCGCGGGTCGCCGGCACCAACGATGAGGAGCACGAATGCGAACGGTGACCGAAATCGAGCTCAGCCGGCTGCTCGGCGCCCTGCCCGGGGTGCCGCGGATCGTGGCCAGCGGCAACTTCGCCGCCCCGCACCGCCTGCTGGCCGTGGCCGACGCGGCGCTGGCCGAGTTCCGGCTGACCATGCTCAACGCACAGCCCGGCATCCCGGACCGGGAGGGGATTGTGCACGAGACGCCGTTCGTGGGGCCCGGCATGCGCGGCGGGCCCCGGTTGCGGTACTTCCCGTGCCGCCTCTCCCTCGTCCCGCACCTGCTGCGCCAGCGCCTGGCCCCCGACGTCGTGCTGCTGCACACCTCCCCGCCGGTGGACGGCGCGGTGAGCCTCGGCGTCGAGGTCAACGTCCTGCCGGCGGCGGTGGAGGCGGTCCGCGCCCGGGGCGGCATCGTCGTGGCCCAGGCCAACCCCGCGATGCCGGTCACCTACGGCGACGCCATGCTGCCGCTGGAGGCAGTGGACTACCTGCTGGAGGCCGAGGAGTCGCTCGCCACCCACACCGGCGCCCCGCCGGATGCCACCTCGCGGGCCATCGGCGAGCGGGTCGCCGCGCTGGTCCCCGAGCGGGCGACGCTGCAGTTGGGCATCGGCGCCATCCCCGACGCCACCCTGGACGCGCTGCTGGACCGGCGGGAGCTGCGGATCTGGTCGGAGATGTTCACCGACGGCGCGCTGGCCCTGGAGAAGGCCGGCTGCCTGGATCGCGACACGCCGGTGACGGCGTCGTTCTGCTTCGGCTCGGCCGAGCTGTACGACTGGATCGACCGCAACCCGCGGGTGCGCATGCTGCGCACCGAGAAGACCAACGACCCGGGCACGATCGCCGGGCACCCCGCCCTGATGAGCATCAACAGCGCGCTGCAGGTGGACCTGTTCGCCCAGGCCAACGCGAGCCGGATCGGCGCTCGCGCCTACTCGGGGTTCGGCGGCCAGACGGACTTCATCGTCGGCGCCATGCACTCCCCGGGCGGCCACGCGATCATCGCGCTGCGCTCATGGCACCCGCGGGCGAACGTCTCGTCCGTCGTGCCGCTGCTGTCCGGGCCGGCGACGTCGTTCCAGCACAGCTACATCGTCACCGAGCAGGGCACCGCCCGGATCTGGGGCAGCGACGCGGTCGAGCAGGCGCAGCAGATCCTGCACCACGCCGCGCACCCCGCGGCCCGCGACGGCCTGCGCGCCGCGGGCCGGGAGCTCGGCCTCCCGCTGGTGTGAGCCGCACCGGTACCCCGCCGGTCAGAACATGACCGGCGGGCGGTACTGCCGCGGCGCGTCGTCGGCGACGGCCGACAGGTGGCTGATCACGTCCACGACCCCGTCGACCCGCTCGACCTGGCGGACCACCGACGGGATGACGACGGCGTGCTCGACCGTGCCCAGCAGCGTGACCACGCCGTCGTCGACCTCGACCCGCAGGTGCTCGCGCTCGACGCCGACCAGCCCGTGCAGCGCCTCGTCGAGGATCTCCCGGCGGATGTCGCCGTCGGAGCGCAGGAACACCTTCAACAGGTCGCGGCGCGTCACCATGCCGATCAGCCGGCCCATGTCGTCCACCACCGGCAGGCGCTTCAGCTCGGCCGACTCCATGATCCGCGCCGCCGCGACCACCGATGTCGTGCCCATGACGGTGATCGCCGGCGCGTTCATCAGCTCCCCGGCCGCGGTCGCGTGCGCCTTGCCGCGCGCCTGCCGGGTGTGACGGCTCTCGAACAGCCGCACCCGGTCGTCGTCGCCGGCGAACTCGATCTTCGGCATCAGGTCGGCGGAGGAGACCACCCCCACCACCCGCTCGAACGCGTCGACCACCGGCACGGCGTTCACCCCGTGCGCCTCGAGCAGGTCGACGATCTCCTTGAACGGCGTGTCCTCCTGGACCGACACCGCCCCGATGGTCATCACGTCCGCGACGTTCCAGCGGCTCATCTCCGGCCTCCTTCATCGGTACCTCACGTCACGGCCCGACCGTATGACCGGCCCGTGGCGGCGAGACAGTGCCCAACGGCATGCCCGTGAGGGGCCTTCGGTCCCGGTGGTTCGGGAGGTTCGGCACAGGCGTCGATGCCTGCCCCCGGGCGAAGCTGAACCCGTCACCAGGACGAACCGGCACCAGGAGGCCGACCATGAGCACCGC